>NC_010424.1:2047150-2349476 GCF_000018425.1 Candidatus Desulforudis audaxviator MP104C
CTCGTCGCAGTGCGGCAGCCCGGAAGGCGGGCCGTTGTAACCGCTGGCGATGGCCCGGTTGTCGCGGACCAGCACGGCGCCAACATGCCGGCGCAGGCAGGTGGAGCGGCGGGCCATCAGGTGCGCCTGCTCCATGAAAATCTCGTCCCAGGTTGGTCGCACAGGTGGGATACTCCTCTCCATCGGTTGCTCTCTTTTGGTAACCGTATCATAACACAGAAAATGGTGGGGCAAAACGTGCGGTGCAGGCAGGAAATCAAGGGTGCCGGGCGGAAGAAACGTTTTATTATTTAGGAATATCCCGGGAGGTGACGTGCGTGAGTGAGAAGAAATCCCCGGTCCGGCGGTTCCTATTGTCGGCCGTGCTGATCGCGGCGGCCGTGGCTGTCTACCTGCTGTACACCAACGCCTAGAGAAGCCCCGCCCCCGGCAAACAAACTAGACCAAGAGAAGAAAGGCCGGTAAAACCATGCTTCTTGACCTGATTAGGCGCACCCGCAGCTACCGGCGCTTCGACCAGCGGTTTCCGGTCGGCCGTGAGACCCTGCTGGAGCTGGTCAACCTGGCACGTCTCGGGGCCTCGGCCGCCAACCTGCAGCCGCTGCGGTACCTTTTGTCCTACACCCCAGAGCGAAACGCCGCCGTCTTCCCGCACCTGGCCTGGGCGGCCTACCTCAAGGACTGGCCCGGCCCGGCCGAAGGGGAGCGGCCGGCCGCGTACGTGATCATCCTGGGTGACACCCGCCTGACCAAGAACTTCTGGTGCGACCACGGCATCGCCGCCCAGAACATCCTGCTCGGGGCCACCGAACGAGGCCTGGGCGGGTGCATAATCGGCGCGATCAAGAAAGACGAACTCCGGGCGGCTCTCAACATCCCCAGGTACTACGAAATCCTGCTGGTGCTCGCTCTCGGCAAACCGGTGGAGCAGGTGGTCCTGGAGAACCTGGGACCCGAAGGGGATGTCCGGTATTGGCGCGATGCGGCGGGCGTGCACCACGTGCCGAAGCGGTCCCTGGAACAGATCATCCTGGAATGAGGCCGCATCCGCGCGGCTACAGCGCCCCGAGCAGGGCACGGCAAGGAGCCCCGTCGGCCTGGTGCAGCCGCTGAGATAGCGTCCCGGAGACACCGCCCCCCAATCCACATCCTTCAGGATTAGGCACCCGGGCAATTCCTGGTGACAATGGGCTCAATGCTCGGGGGCACTGCGGCGGCGGCGGGGTGCTTTCCGGTTGATTGACAAAGGCCAGCCATAAGGGATATCTTGTGGTAAATAGGCAACATCTTTTTCCTCCGGGTGAGTATTCTGAGAGGAGGTCGTGCCCGTGTTCAAGAAGGTGCTCGTGGCCACCGACAGTTCGGAAAACGCCCAGACCGCGGTCGAGTACGCGAGTAAACTCCTGAAGTATCACCCCGAAGCCCAGGTGGTCCTGCTGAACGTGTACAAGATTCCGAACATCCGGGAGTATGACGCGCACGTGAGTATCGAAAACACCCTCCGCCGGCGGTCCCAGGACATCCTGGACAAGGCGGCCGGGGTTTTTGACACCCAGGATATTTCGGTGGAGAAGGTTTCCCTGCCGGGAGATCCCGGGCAGGTGATTGCCGAGTACGCCCGCGAGAACGGTTTTGACCACATTATTATCGGGGCCACCGGCCAGAGTCAACTGGGCGCCCTACTGTTCGGCAGCGTCGCCCGCAAGGTGACCCAACTGGCCCGCTGCCCCGTGATCGTTATCCGTTAGCACACCTGTATCAGCTGATCGCGATTTGCAGGAATTTGAAATGTTGTGCATATTGTTTGAAAATGTGCACCTGGAATGTGAAATAGATGCTCTTCAGGATCCTGAATTAAGTGCGTCGGGCAAATATATTGACACAAAGCAGTTAATGTGCTATCTTCAAGCTGGAGTTTGACCCGACCTCAGGATCGGGTACTCCCGGTGAAGTCTGCCGGGAATTTCCCACCCTTGACATACCCGAGGATATTGCTTAAATAAGGCAGTCGGTATTGAAAAGCAACTTCCGACCTCCCCGGCCAGTCTGAGCCGGGGAGGTTTGGTTTTCTCGTTCCTAAAAAATCTCTTAGGAGGCGCTGTCAGGTTATGGCTCTGCACAAAAAGATTAAAGCGGGGCAAACCCCGCAAGAACAAGATGCCGAAGTGCCGGGGAAAGAAAAGTTCATCGTCGGTTTTGACGAAGTACGGGTGCAAGACCTGGCCTTGGTCGGGGGCAAGGGCGCCAATCTGGGCGAACTCGGCCACATCCCGGGCTTAAGCGTCCCACCCGGTTTCGTGGTCACCACCACCGCCTACCGCCGGTTTCTGGAGGCCGATCCCGAATTGCGGACCTTCATTCTCTCTCACCTGGAGGGGCTGACCTTCGCCTCCCAGGATTTCGTTTCTCTGGTGTCCCTGGCCGGGCGCCGGATCCGCGACCGAATCAAAAGCCCGCAAAGCACAATTCCGCCGGAGATCATCAGCCAGTTGAGTGCGGCGTACCGCCGGCTCGCCGCGGACTCCGGACGTGAAGACGTCCCGGTGGCGGTACGCAGTTCGGCCTCCGCCGAAGACCTGCCCGACGCCTCCTTCGCCGGCCAGCAGGACACCTACCTGAACGTGCGGGGGGAGGCGGCGGTCGTGGACGCCGTGCGTCGCTGCTGGGCCTCCCTGTTCACCGACCGGGCGATCAGCTACCGGCTGGAGAAGGGGTTCGACCCTCTCGAGGTGGAAATCGCAGTGGTTGTCCAGCGGATGATCCGGAGCAAAAAGTCGGGCACGGCGTTCAGCGTCGATATCGAAACCGGTTGGAATGCCAGGCACGGCACCACCGCCGGGGTGGTCTACCTGGAGGCCGGCGAGGGGCTGGGCGAGGCCATCGTCAGCGGCCGGCAGACCCCGGACCGTTTCCTGCTGGCCGTCTCCCCCACCGGGGAAATCGTTATCTTGGACAAACGGCTGGGCGGAAAGGAAGAGATGGTAATCTACCGGGACGAACCCGGGGGCGGCACCCAGACAGTTCGGGTGCCCGAGGAACTGCGGCGGCGGTTTTCAATCACCGACGACCAGGCCCGCGAGGTCGCCCGGGCGGTACTGGCCATGGCCGACCACTACCGCGATATCCGGGACGTGGAGTTCGCCTTCGATGACCAGGACCGGCTCTGGATCACCCAGTCACGCCCGGAAACGGTGTTCGCCGTCAAGGCCGCCGGCGTGATCGAACAGAAGAAAAGAATGGTACGCCCGGAAATCGCCCGCACCGCCGAGGTCCTGTTCACCGGCGTGCCCGGTTCCGGAGCAGCGTGCGGCCGGGTGGTGCTGATCGACGCCAAAGAACCTGAGGAACTTTCCGCCCAGATGAGCCGGGTCCGGGACGGCGACATCCTGTGCGCTGAGTTCACCACCCCGGACATGGTTCCCGCGATGAAGATCGCCGGCGGGTTTATCACCGCCGTGGGCGGCACCACCTCCCACGCCGCGATCGTAGCGCGCGAACTCAGAAAACCGGCGGTGGTGGGCGTGGGTAATGAACTGCTGGAGCGGATGCGGCTTTTGCAGGCGGAGGCCCTGCGCCGGGGCGAAGAGCTGACCGTGACCGTCGACGCGAACGCCGGCCGGGTATACGGGGGCCGGTTCCCCCTGGATGAAGTCCTAGTGGAGACCGGGGACAACGTAGACATCGACCGGCTGCCAGCGATCAAGACGAAGGTGGGGCTCATCGTCGCCAACCCGGCGGTGGCGCGGATGTTCCCGGTGGCCCGCTATCCCGGGCACTACGGGGTCAGCCTGATGCGGGCGGAGTTCGCCCTGGCCGACATCGGGGTACACCCGCAGGCCCTCCTCGCCTACGATCAGGGCGAGTTCGAAGCCGGCGGACGCTTCGAAAGCCAGGTCCAGCTACGAAAGTCCATCACCGAGCGCCTCCGGGGGTACTCCAGCGGCCGGCAGTTCTACGTGGAAACGCTCGCCCGGGCCATCGCCGCCATTGCGGCCACCCAGGCCCCGGACCAGATCGTGATCTACCGGACCACCGACTTCAAGACCAACGAATACCGTGAGATGCTGGGCGGCTTCCTGTTCGAGCACGAGGAGCCGAACCCGATGCTTGGTTTCCGCGGCGAGGGCCGCATGATCGATCCCGAGTACGCCGACGTGTTCCGCTGGGAACTGGAGGCCTTCAAGGCGGCGCGGGACATGGGCTACAAGAATGTCGCCCTGATGCTCCCGGTGGTTCGCACGCCCGGAGAACTCGAGCGGGCCCTGGACTTCCTGGCCGCCGAGGGCCTTGAGCGCGGCCGGGACGAGCTCCAGATCGGGATAATGGTTGAAGTGCCCTACAACGCCTTCGACCTGGAGTCGTTCCTTCTGGATGCGCAGGGCGGCAAGCGGGTCGACTTCATTTCCATCGGCTCCAACGACCTGACTCAGTTCACCCTGGCCACCGGCCGGGACAACGACCGGATGCGCGGGGTTTTCGACGAAACGGACCCGGCCGTCCTGAAGGCCCTGGAAACAGTAATCACCACTGCCCGGAAACTGGGAGTCAAGACCGGGCTTTGCGGGCAGCGGCCGTCTAACGACCCCGCCTTCGCCGCGAAGCTCGTTCAGTTGGGTATCGAATCGATCGGCGTGGCCGACACGACTTACGTTCAGGTGATCCGGGCGGTGGCCGGGGCGGAAGCCGCACTCCGGGAGGCTGCCGCCGGGAGCGGCCGTCCCAAGTCGGCGAGATCCACAAGCGCCCCGCCGCACCGCTTCTCGTCCCGGATTGCGGAGTTGCCCTGCCGCCGGGTTCGGGCCCGCGAAGTTCTCACCGCCCTCGGACGGCACCCGCGGCACTTGGCCCTGACAGAACCGGAACCGGAAAAGCTGTACACGCGCCATTTCTGCGAGGCGCTTTTGGCGGCGGCCGAAGGGGCCCGGCCGGACCAAGCCCTGGTATACAGCACGAATGACCTGGACGCGCCCGGCTTCCGGAGTCTGGAAGGCGGTGCCCGGTTCGAGTCCCCGGACGAGAACCCCCTGATGGGATTCTCCGGCATGGCGCGTCTCACCGACCCCGAGTATGAACCCTTCTTCCGCTGGGAACTCCGGGCGCTGAAGAAGGCGGCCGGCGAGGGTCTGCCCTTCCGGCTGGAACTCACCCAGGTGCGCACCCTGAAGGAACTGGACCGGGCCCTGGCAATCATCACCGAAGAAGGGTTGGAGGATTTGCCGGTGGGCCTGGAAATCGGCATCCCCTCGAACGTTCTGCTGGCCGACCAGTTCCTGGGGCGAAAACTCCATTTCGCCAGTATCAACGAGGAAAAACTTGTTCGGTACCTCCTGGCCGCTGACCCGGCCAACTCGAGGCCCCTGGTGCCCGCACACGAAGTCCGCGAGGCCCGGAAAAAACTGCGCTGCTTCCTGGAACGGACGGTCGCGGAGCACGGCTTGTTCCTGTTCGCGCAGTGACCGCCCCCGCCCGGCGGCGCCGGCCCTGACGAGCTTGAGGGGCGGTTTAGGGGTGTCCGGGGTGACCGAGGTCTCTTTGATCGGCTCCGGGATCGGGTTGCGGATTTCGCCGATCAGGTTCAATGGGTGTCGGATTGTCTGGCGGTTTCCGCCGGTCCCGGGCGGCCGACGTCGTTGTCGAGCATACGGGCGAACATGGCCGCCAGGGCCCGCTTTTCGCTTTCATTGCCCTGTTCCCAGAGTTCCTTGATCAGACGCTGTTCCCGGTTGCCGGGGTCGAAGTGGTCGGCCAGCACCCCGCCGATCCGGTAAGCCAGTTCTTCTACGTATCTATCAGGCACTCCAACCGCCTTGGCGGCGTGCACCGCCGTCCCGAGGAGCCGCTTCCAGTCGTGCCATTCGACATCCGTTTCCACTCGGAAATCACCTCAAAGCGCAATCGGGCGAAAGCGCCCCATTTCATTGTGCCCCAAGGACGGATTATCATTCGGCGGCGGACCGTCCGGTAAACCAAATTGGGGCTTCTGCGGCATAAACCGGTCTTGCCCGGCAAAAACTAGCGAGAAAAACCCGATTCACCCTGTGCGTGGCACAACCGGGCTCACGTGGGCTTTTTGGGAGGTTGAACCTTGCGCCGTCCAGAGGATGTTCGGAATATTTTTATATTTTTCTGCCACGGCGGCTGCGGCCAGCACCTGGTTTTCCGAAGCGCCGTTGAGTGGCGTAATCCTGGTCACTACGGGCCTCCCGGTCGTAAGGGTACCGGTCTTGTCAAAGACCAGCGCGTTAACCCGGGCAACCGGCGCCTTTTTCCCGGAACGAATAAGGGCCTTGTCGTCCAACCGGATTTCCTCCACCGGGACGGAAACGGGGTATATTGTGGTTTGAGTAGTTGGCGCAGAAAAAGCCCTGGGCTCGAACTACCTGGAGGAGAAAGCCGGCCCGGTACGGGCCGGCTTTTCCTGTGCTCAGCCTTTCGGTTTTAGGCAACAATCTGATAGTATTCCCGGAACTCCCGGCACAACGGGTTTTCAAGGACGAGACGCGCCAGACGTGCATCAAACTGGCGGTCACAACCCCTTAAGACTTCCTCAGCGCACTGCTCCCAGGACAGCGCCTTCCGGTAGGGCCGGTCGGTAAGCATGGCGTCAATGGCATCACAAACGGCTATAATCCGGGAACCCAAAGGAATGGCCGTACCCGCCAGGCCTGACGGATAACCGCCGCCGTCCCACCGCTCGTGGTGGTGCAGCACGATGCGGGATACTTCCACCAGTGCCGGAGAAGAACGCAAGATGGCGCTCCCCAGAACCGGATGCGTCTGTACGGTTTTCATCTCCGACTCCGTCAACCGGCCGGTCTTGAAGAGGATGGCATCGGGGATGCCGATTTTCCCGATATCGTGCAGGTGGGCGGCGATGTGCAGGGTTTCCAGGCCCTCCCCGGCCAGTCCGGCGGCGGTGCCAAGCTGTACCGCCATATCGGCCACCCGTGACGAATGCCCGGCGGAGTAACGGTCCCGGGTATCCAGGGCCGCCACCAGGCATTCTATGGTGTCGTGATAGACATCGTACAAGTCGGGTTTTGGTTTGGTTGTGAAATCGATCGCACCGTACCTAATCGCTTTTAGAGCGACCAGTATCCGCAAAGCCCATCTCCCCATTTCCGGAGTCTCTCTACAGTTGCCGGACCTGACGGTCCCACATTCAAGATAAGATAAACCTGGTAAGACACTATCAGCTCCAGTTATGTGAACCATCCGCCTCAGGCTCCCTTGGCCCGGCCGGGACAATCTTCGGCGCAGCAACCATTGCACAAAACCCGGTCCATTTCGCTTTTGATGTGGCACCAGGCACGACGCGCGAAGACAGTCCGGCAAGGTCCATTCCGATAGGTTCCCTTGATCTTCCGGGCCAACCCGTGGTTCACATAATCCGTCAAGACGAGCACGACATCCACGTTTTGGTTAACCTTAAGCTCCAGGTAGCCTTTTTTTCGCCCGGAAACGTGCCGGATATCTTTGAATCCAAGACGGCGCAGGTTGTCCAAAATGTTGCCCAGCCTGTCTCCGCCGATGATAAGAATAGACACCCTTTCACCTTCCCATTGAGTAATAGGGTTTTAATAATGTTAGTGTTGTCTAACTTTATATGATCAGTTTATCTGACCCGGCTGAGTTTGTCAATCAGAATCCGGAAAAAAAGAAAAGATTCCGCGAACCCGTAGCGGTCCCCCGTACTGTCCGGCAGCACGAATACAGGAGGGGTTTGCCACCCCTCCTGCACTACCGGAGTCTTTTCTCCGTAGACCCTCTGTTGGTTCAGGCCGACTGCCGTTCCGGATATGCTTCAGTCGGTCCGGATAGACTATGCCCGGGTTCCCCGCCGGCGATTACTGCCCAGACCGGTCCCGGTCGTCCGGGCGGTGCTTGTCGGCGCACCCGCACGCGCCGCAGCCGCAGCCGGATGACGAACCGTCTTGCGGTTTCATCTTGCTCCGCACCTGGAAACCGATCAGCACAACCGCCGCGAGGCCGATACCGATGATAACCGCCGTTTCCACGTTTTATCCTCCGATCCTCAACAAAAGTTCTGGCGCCAACCCGGGTTAACCCAGGCCGAATAGCCGCCCGCCCTGGTAAACCAGGAAGGCCATTATCCACCCGAGCACCAGGCTGTACGCTACCGCGAAACCGGTCCAGCGCCACGAATTGGTCTCTCTTTTGATGGTGGCGATGGTAGCCGCGCAGGGGATGTAAATGAGGGACATGACCATAAAAGCGTAGGCCGAGAGCGGCGTCCAGTAGGTCTGAACGGCCGCGGCCAGCCCCTCCTCCCCGATGCCGTAAACCACACCAAACGTACTGACCACGACCTCCTTGGCCAGCAGGCCGAAGATGAGAGCGGCCGCCGCTTCCCAGGTGCCGAATCCGAGCGGCGCAAAGACCGGCGCCAGGAAACCGCCGATGGCGCCCAGATAGCTCTCCCGGCCGGCGAACTCCACGCCAGCGGGCAGACTGGCCAAGACCCAGATAACGATGACGACCGAAAAGATGATCGTCCCGGCCCGCTTGATAAAGGCCCAGCCCCGCTCCCACATGTGGATGAGCACCCCTTTGAGGGTCGGCACCCGGTAAGGGGGCAGTTCCATCACGAAGGGCGATACCTCGCCCTTGAACAGGAAGCGCTTGAACAAAACGCCCATAACAATCGCCAGGACGATCCCGAGAAGATACAGGGAAAAGATGATCAGGCCCTGATAGGCGGCGAAAAAGACGCCCACAAAAAGCACGTAAATCGGCAGCCGGGCCGCGCAGGACATGAGCGGGGTGATCAGGATAGTAATCATCCGGTCACGCCGGTTCTCCAGGGTACGGCAGGCCATGATCGCCGGCACGTTGCAGCCGAAACCGATAAGCAGCGGGATGAAGGACTTACCATGGAGCCCCAAGCGGTGCATGAAACGGTCCATGACATAAGCCGCGCGCGCCATGTACCCGCTGTCCTCAAGCAGGGAAATGGCGAAGAAAATCAGGAAGATCGGCGGGATGAAGACCAGCACCGCGCCGACGCCCGCGATGATGCCGTCGGCCACCAGGGAAGCGATCAGTTCGTTGGCGATGAGCGCTCCGGCACCCTCGCCCAGCCACACGAAGAACTCATCCACGTAACCACTCAGCGGACCGCCCAGGGCAAAGGTGAATTGGAACACCGCAAACATGGACAGAAAGAAAATCGGCATGCCGAGAAGGCGGTTGGTCACCACGCGGTCGATCCGGTCGGAGGCGGACAGGCGGTCCTCGGCGGTGCTCTTGCGGGTTACCGTCTCCCTGATCAGCCCGCCGATGAACCCGTAGCGCCGGTCGGCGAACAGGGATTCCGGGTCCAGCCCGGTTACACTCTCAATATGCGCGGCCACCTCGTCACGCAGCTTAATGATCTCGCCGGCCTCCGGTGATTGCATCACCCGGCCGTAAATGCCTTCGTCGCCTTCCAGCAGCTTGACGGCTACCCAGCGGGCGGGCAGGTGCCTGACCGTCTCCACCCCGGTCAGGGCTGCCTCCAGCTTGGCAATGCCAGGCTCGGCCTCTTTGCCGTAGTCTATCGTGAAGGCCCGGCCCGGTCCTTTCCCGGCCGCACTGACCGCCGCAGCGACCAGTTCGGAAGTGCCCTTGTTGCGCACGGCCACAGTGGGCACCACGGGCACGCCCAGGATTCCGGCCATTGCCTCCAGATCAATCCTAATCTGCTTCTTTTCAGCCTCGTCAAACATGTTCAAGGCAATAACAACGTTAGCGCCCATTTCCATGAGCTGAACGGTGAGGTACAGATTGCGCTCCAGATTGGAGGCATCGACGATGTTGATCACCAGATCCGGTTCCCCGGAGAGGATGTAGTTCCGGGCCACCGCCTCGTCCTCCGAGAAGGCCCCCAGGCTGTAGGTGCCCGGCAGGTCGACCACCCGGATGACCAGATCGTCCCGGATATGCCTGCCTTCCTTTTTCTCGATCGTTACCCCCGGCCAATTCCCTACGTGCTGCCGCGCCCCGGTCAGGTTATTAAACATCGAGGTCTTACCGGAATTCGGGTTGCCGGCCAGACCAACGGTAATCTCCTTAAGTGCTTTCGCCGTGCCGCTTGCCTGCATCATTTCGCTCCCTTCGTGAAATGTCGGCCTTTCGCTATTTGACTGACGATCAACCGTCCAGTTCTTCCACCATAATCTTCTGTGCGGCTCCCCGGCCCAGTGCCACCCGGCCGTCACCAAGGGAAATGATCAACGGGCCGCAGGGTTGGCTCTGCACAATCCTTACCACGCTGCCCCTGACGAACCCCAGTTCGCCCAACCGCCGGCGGAGTTCCTTTCCGCCGACCACATCCCGCACGACGGCCTCCCGGCCCGGCGTAAGAAACCCCAAAGGCAATACCGCATTCAACACCTAACTCACCTCCACCGTCACCGCCTCGGCCTCTTGCCGGCGCAGGGTCAGGCTGTAACCCTTTACCAACACTTCGATCGGGTCGCCCAAGGGCGCCATCCCTTTCAACGTGATTTCGGTACCGGGTACCAGGCCCATTTCCAGAATACGCCGCCTGAGAAGACCGGAACCAACCACACTGACGATCCTCCCGCCTTCCCCGGGCCGGAGCTTGTTCAGCGTCTTCGCCTCTTTCGCCTCCATTCCCGCCTTACCCCTTAAAAGATAAGTGTACATAACAATCTACTATAACCTTAATAATATTAGATATATCTAATATTTAATGACAGACTATCCCACCGGCGCAGGATTGTCAATAGGCATCTTACACAGTCCAATTTACCTCTTTTGTTGACCCTTCTTTAGCAACGATCCCACGCCTTGGGCTGCCTCAGTCAGCAATCTTAAACAAGAACCCCCGGGGAGAGACCTGGCATCCCCGGGAGTCCGCCGTCCAGTGGGTCAACTACAAAAGCCCTATCGACCATCGGGTGTGCTCGTTTTACCCAGTTGCTGTGCTAATTGGAATACTTTTGAAACTTCCTAGTTCAAGCATATGCGACCGGTCATCTGAGATGATATACTCTGCCCCACCAACATAGGCAGCCCAGAGAAAAGAATCATCTTCCCTATCTTTAGATACCGCAGGCCAATCGTCCGGCATCTCCTTAAATTTACCTCAAATTTTCTCTACAACGACACCAGACAATAGAAAAAGCAAGGCCTCCCAGGTCGGGAAGCCCTGCCATTACTATCTTTTTTGGAGGCGGCGGGCGGAATTGAACCGCCGAATAACGGTTTTGCAGACCGTCGCCTTAGCCACTTGGCTACGCCGCCCCTATGAAATTCAATTTACCACAACCAGCGGCAAGTTTCAAGGTGCTACCGGGCTCAGTCCGTGTCAAGACTTAGTAGGCGATCTCCCAGCCGATTTAATTTGAATTAGACCGTAGACCACCTCGGTGAACTAATCTCTCTTACTATGTGCTTGACCCAGTGTTTTCCGGCGTGCGGTCCTTCAAGGGCGGGCACGTTGGCTTGAAGCCAGGCCTCGGGATCTTTGCCGAAGCGTTTGGGCAGTTGGATTGCCTCGGCTCCGACAGCCTTTTTCAGTAGGTCGAACCGTTCCGAGTGTACCGCGTATCTGTCCAGCTCATCATTAGCCCGTACCGCTAACAGGCGTCCCATCCGTTCCGCACCGGCCGGGCTCCAACGCGCCCCAATCCGCTTTGTTCGCCTGGCGATGGTGTGACGGACCTGGCCCTCGATCGCACCTAAACGGTCTCCCTCCGGCAAGGCGGCGATACCTTGCCAGTTAGCCAGGAGATACTCCTTAAGCCGCATGATCCCGTTACGGCGTGCACCCCGGTTGACCCGAATCGCCTGGTCCAAGGCGGAAACTACCGCATCTTGGTTTAGCTCGGCTAACCCTTCGGTGACAGTTTCATAGACGTTGCTGCTGTAACTTAAAGCCTCGGTTAAACGCCGGCGCAGGTGGAAGGGGTCAAGGTGGTAAGTCGCCCCGGGGAACATCTCCAGGCCTTGTTTGATCCACTCGGCGCCGTCCCCACCAATGCGGATCCGCTCTACCCTGCTAAGGTCCCACTTGTGGCCGAAGGCCGCCCCGGTGTCTTCCCAAGCCACCCGGCTGCCCCTGGCGGTGGCCACCGTGTAACGGTTCACCAGTTTCCGGGTCTTTTGTTCCCTGCCCTCGTAGCCGATAAACAGCTTGATCTCACCAAACGCCTTGGGCGACCGCTGCAAGGGTATTACTACACCATCGGCTTCAATGGATAACTCCCGAACCTCCTTGCCGCCTTCAGGAACCACACCGTCTTCAAAGACGGCCTCGCGTAGTGCCTCAGCATCCCGGGCGGCCTTTTCTCCAGCATCCTGAACCTTAGACCAGACGGTCATCCAGTGAATCCCCGGTACTAGAAAACCCATAACCCGGGCCGCGCGCCTGAAGGGCATCTCCGTGCCTAGCTCCAGGATCATACGGGTCATCCGCGGTGTCACCCGTTGGCGTTCAGGGATTCCCAAGGCTTCGTCCAGAAGGAACCGGTACGCGCCGGTCTTCTGGTTACGGTACAGTCGGCGCTTAACCGTAATCTCACCGAAGCTGGTGACCAGGGTCCGCGACCGCTGTCCCACGTTCTTGAGGGCTGGATCCCGCTTGCCGCTTAACTCAAGGTCAATGTGTGCCAGCGCCTCCTCCAGCATTTTGCCGCCTGCCTGTTGAACCAACCGCTGCACCCGCTCTTCCAACTCATCCACATCGCGCACCGACCTGAACACCTCAAAAATTCCCTTGGCCAGAAACAGGACTACCTCAAGCAGAAAGCGAATCTTGAACATGAGACCTCACTCCTTTGGCGGGGAGGGCTTCCCCTCAGGGGAAGCCGTTTTGAGGTCTCACTTCTATTTCCGACCTCACATCTCCTACTTAAACCTTACACTCACCCGGGCTCACTGCTGTTCAGTTGCTGTTCCTAATCCCTATTCTCCAGGCAAACCCGCAAACCCTTGACCAGTTGGTGTTCGTCGAAAGAAAACATCCACACCTCACCCCCCGTGCCGAAACCGGTATCACCTGTAGCATACCGCACCGCGGGGGCGCCGGGCAATTTCGCCTTGTATCTCCCCCGAGTTCGACAGTTCCGGGCCATTTTCTAGGCATTCGGAAAACTAAAACCCAGTAATATCAATACTTTGCGGGCTCAGGCATTGCGTAAATCCAAAAAAGGCATAGATATACGTTTTGATAAGTTGGGTATTGTCGAATCACTGGTACACGTGCTACAATATAGATATGTATATCCGCACTACCGTCCGCAAGAACAAAAACGAAACCCAAACCTGCTACGTGCAACTGGCCCACAATACTTGGAACCCTGAAACACGTCGTTCCGAGGTCCAGGTGCTCTACAACTTCGGCCGTGCAGAAAACGTGGACCGCGCGGGCCTGGAGCGCCTGGCCCGGAGTATTTGCCGCTACCTGGGGCCGGATGAGTTGCTGCGCTTTGAAGCCCGCCGCAACTACGGTACGGAATTCGGGTTTGAAAGTTCCAAGCCCTTCGGTGGCGCCTGGGTACTGCAAGGACTATGGAAACACCTGGGTGTGGACCGGATTCTTACGCAACTGCTCAAAGAACGCAAGTTCCAGAGCCCGGTGGAACGGACCATTTTCGCCCTGGTGGCCAACCGGGCCCTGGCTCCCATGAGCAAGCGCGCCGTGGAAGAGTGGGTGGCCCAGGACGTATACATCCCGGACTTGCCGGAGATCCCGCTCCACCACCTCTACCGGGCCATGGACTTCTTGCTGGAGGCCGAGGAATCCTTGCAGTACCAAGTCTTTTGTCAAGTCAGCCATCTCTTTAATCTGGAGGTGGACCTTTTGTACTTTGACACCACCTCCACTTACTTCGAGATCGAAACCGAAGATGACGAGGGTTTAAGGCGTAAGGGTCACTCCAAGGACTCCCGGCCGGATCTGCCCCAAGCGGTGATCGGTCTCGCGGTGACCAGGGACGGTATCCCGGTACGCTGCTGGGTATGGCCGGGCAACACCGCCGATATGTCCGTGGTCCAGGAGGTCAAAAAAGACCTCGTGGGCTGGAAGCTTGGCCGGGTGATCACCGTCCTGGACCGCGGCATGGCTTCCGAGGAGAACCTGCGCTATCTGCAAAGGGCCGGCGGCCACTACATTGCCGGCGAGCGCATGCGGGCCGGCAAGAACACGGTGGAAAAGGCGCTTTCCCACCCGGGCCGCTTCAAGACCGTGCGCGACAACCTGGAGGTCAAGGAGATCGTCATCGGCGACGGCGAGGCCAGCACCCGCTACGTCCTGGTCCGCAACCCCGAGGAGGCCGAGTGGGACAAGGCCAAGCGCGAAGAGACCCTGGACAAACTCAAGCTTGAGTTGGCCCGTATCGGCGAACTAAACGGTGCGCCCCACACCAAGGCGGTCTGCAGTATCATCGCTCACCCCACCTACGGCCGCTACCTCAAGACCGACAAGCGCGGCCAACCCCGGATCGACAAGGACAAGATCAAGGCCGAGGAACGCCTGGACGGCAAGTACCTCCTGCGTACTTCAGATGACACCCTCGCCCCGGAGGACGTGGCCCTCGGCTACAAGCAGTTGCTGCAGGTGGAGGATGCCTTCCGCACCCTGAAGAGCACCCTGGAGCTGCGGCCCGACCACCCTTCGGGTGGTACCCGCCACCGGCTGGAGGACCGCATCCGTGCCCACGTGCTGCTCTGCTGGTTGGCCCTGCTCCTGGTCCGGATAGCGGAGAACCAAACTGGACAGACCTGGCGCACCATCCGTGCACACCTGCAGCGAATGCACGTGGGTGAGTTCCAGTTCCCCACGGCACGTGTGCATCAGCGCACTGAAACAGAACCTGATCAACACCAATTGTTCAAAGCCCTGAAAATCCCCCAACCCCCGAAAATACTGAACATCACTACTTCTGACTGCCGGATAACCTAGATAAACACCTATAATTTTCCTATTCCCCCGGAGCCCTTGGGGGAAGCCTTGTTGTGCCATTGGTTTATCTAGCAGCTGTCGAACCCGGGTCTCCTTGTATCTTCTTTCCCCCGCGACCGCCGCCGGAAAAGAAAAACGCCCGCTGGAGCGGGCACGTGACAGGAAAAGTCCCATATTTGTTTGACAGGAGGGGAATTTCTACTTGACAGGGACGTAGTCTTGGGCCACGATTTCCTGGCCTTCGGGGCCCAGGCAGAAGTCAATGTATTCCTTGACCAGTCCGGACGGTTCTCCCCTGGTCAGGTACAGGAACGGGCGAGATATTTTGTAGGTGCCGTTCCGGATGTTCTCCGCTGTGGGCGCAACGCCGTCCACTTCAACCGTCTTGACAGTGGTATCCAGGTATCCTATGGAGGTGTAACCGATTGCGTTCGGATTTCCGGCTACGGCCGCCTTGACCCCGCCGCTGGACGGCTGGACGATCGCCCGCACCGAGATCCTCGCCTCCTTACCCATCACCATTTCCTCAAAGGCACCCCGGGTGCCGGAGCCTTCTTCGCGGGTAACCACCGCAATCGCTTTGTCCCGGCCGCCGACCTCCTTCCAGTTGGTGATCTCTCCGGCGTAGATCCTCTTCACCTGCTCCAGGGTCAGGCCGGACACCTCGTTCGACGGGTGGACAATGACCGCGATCCCGTCGCTGCAAATCTGGGTTTGGTGCACCTGGGCCGCCTCGTCATCCTTTAATGGCCGCGAAGAGGCACCGATGTCCGCAATCCCGTCGATCGCCGCCTTGATTCCCTGACCGGATCCGCCGGCCTGCACACTGACCGTCACCTTAGGATGTTTGGCCATAAACGCCTTGGCCAGTTCCTCGGAAACCGGCTGGACCGAAGTTGAACCGGCGATGGTGATCGAGCCCTGCAGTTCGCCGCCGGCGCCCGGAGTCGGGGCCGGGGGCGCGGCCTGCTGCCCGCCGCCGCAGCCCGCGAGCACGGAGACGGCAAAAAGCGTCAGGACCAAAACAATCATCCACTTGGACTTGAACATTTCACTACTTTCCTCCTTGATTTGTCCTTGGAGTTATTGGACTATTTACCTTTTGGGCTTGGGGGCCCAGCAATCCGAAAACGTCAGCTATCCCCCCTCCCCATACCCTGCGGTGGAGCCTAAAACCTTTCCTCGAAACTACTATAACGCCTTCGTGTTAAGACCGGGTTACGCCCTGGTTAAAATTACATTAATTATTTGTAGGAACTCCCGCCCCGGAGGGCTTGGGCCAGTTCCAGGGGCAGGCCGGCCCGAAGCACACCGGCGGCGGTCGCCTCCACGTCATAGGGCACCCGGACGACCCGCACCCCTGGGCCGGCGCCGAAGTCCACCAGGACATAGCTGCTTCGGGGATCGCCATCCCGGGACTGGCCCACGCTACCGGCGTTGACTACGTGCCGGCCTTCAAACCGCCGGTGGTAGGGCCGGTGGGTGTGCCCGACGATCAGGACGCCGGCTGGCCACTCCCGGAAGATTTCCCGCAGCACATCAGGGGCGGCGTCTTCGTACAGGTACTCGTTGATTCGCCGGGGGCTGCCGTGCACGAGCAGAACATCGTGGGCACCGGCCTGGAACCGGAGTCTCGCCGGCAGTCCGCGCAAATACTCTTTGTTTTCCGCGCCCAGTTCCCTAACGGTCCAGGCCAGGGCGGCGGCGCCCACCGCCATGCTCTCCGGGTCGGGGTAGTCGCAACCGCAGACCAGCCGGGCGTTGGCCGCGGCTTCGTCGTAATTGCCCTGTACGCCGCGGATATCGAGGGTCCGGATCCGCTCCACCACTTCGTTCGGGTGGGGTCCGTAGCCGACCAGGTCACCGGCGCACAGGATCTCGTCCACGCCCTCTCTTTCGATATCCCGCAGCACGGCCTCCAGGGCATGCAGGTTGGCGTGAATGTCGGAAATGACGGCGATTCGCATTCGCTCCCATCCCTCGTTCTAGCCTTTCCGGATTCCCAACCGTTTGGCCACCATACGGTGCATGAGGTAGGTGGCGGTGAGGTTGACGATCAGGATCAGGATAATCAGCACACAAGCGGTGGCGTAAGCGTTCTCCCGGGAAATACCCTCGGTAACCAGAATGTACAGGTGCAGCGGCAGGCTGCGGGCCGGATCCATGATCGAAGTGGGCACCGTGAGCGAACTGCCGGCGGTGAGCAGGATGGCGGCGGTTTCCCCCGCCGCCCGGCCCAGGGCCAGGATGATGCCGGTCAGGATTCCGGGCAGGGCTGCGGGCAGGACCACCAGGGCCACCGTCTGCCACTTGGTGGCACCCAGGGAAAGGCTGGCTTCCCGGTAATCGTTCGATACGGCCTTGATCGACTCCTCGGTGGTCTTGATGATCGTCGGCAGGATCATGAACGCCAGGGTCAGGCCCCCGGACAGGACCGACCAGCGAAAACCACAGAAAATCACCAGGAAGGCGAACCCGAACAGCCCGAAAACGATTGACGGCACGCCGGCCAGCGTGTCCACCCCGAAGCGGACGATCCGCACGAACGGGCCCTTCCGGGCGTACTCGGTCAGGTAGGTGGCCCCCAGGATTCCGAGCGGGGCGGCCACGGCGAGCGCCAAGCCGACCAGCCAGGCGGTGCCCATGATGGCCGGGAAAATGCCGCCCGCCCGCCCCATGTCCTCGGGGTAGGCCAGCAGGAAGTGCAGGTTCACGCGTCCGATCCCGTGATAGAAGATATGCGCAAAAATACCGAAAAGACTGCCGAAGACCACCAGGATCGACAGGTAAAGGAACCCCTTGACGGCCAGTTCCTCGACTTTCAACGCCAGTCTCATCTCGGAGCGCATCTTCAGGTCCCCATCCTTTTAGGCAGCAACAACAAAAACATATTCAATAAGATTATGACCATAAAAAGAACCACACCGGTGGCAAAAAGGGCCCGGGTGTGATCACCAAAAGCGTAGCCCATCTCCAGGGCAATGTTGGCGGTCAGGGTGCGCACCGGGTCGAGGATCGAGTGTGGGAGGGCCACCACGTTGCCCACAACCATGATCACGGCCATCGTTTCGCCGATCGCCCGTCCCATGCCCAGGACAACAGACGCCACGATGCCCGGTCGCGCGGTCGGCAACAGCACTTTCTTGATGGTCTGCCAGTGGGTCGCACCCAGTGAGAGTGAACCTTCCTTGTAACTCACGGGCACGGCCCGGATGGCGTCCTCCGAGATGCCGATGATCGTGGGCAGGATCATCAGGGCCAGCACCAGGGCGCCGGCAAGCACGCTGAAACCCCAGCCGCCCAGGTTGTCCATGATAAAAGGCACCAGGACGACCACCCCGAAAAAACCGTAGACCACCGAGGGAATTCCGGCCAGCAGCTGCACGGCCGGCCGGATCAGACGGGCGAACCAGCGTGGGGCGTATTCGGCCAGATAAACCGCGCAGGCCAGGCCCACGGGCACGCCCAGGATAAGCGCGCCAATGGTTACGTAGAAAGTACCGACAATCATCGGGAAGACGCCGAATACCCCCTGCAGGGGCGACCAGTCCCTCCCGAACATGAAATCCAGACCGTGGCCGGAGAGGATGGGAAGGCCTTCAAGCAACACAAAGGCCCCGATCAAAAACACGATCAAGACCGCCGCGGCCGCGCTGCCCAAAAGACACTTCTCGACTATGCGCTCGTACCAACGCCGACTGATCGCTGATCCCCTCCCAGGCAACTTCATCCTGGGACTGATTGTACCGAAGCGATGTTAAAGATAAGTTAAGAAGAGGTTAAATTCCGGTTAAGAAAACACTAAAGAGGCTATCTCAATAAGCCTCCTCAGAATGGGCGCCTGTTTGATTTCAAACCCGTGGCTTCATGCTCGCTCGCGGTGCTGTTCGGGAACGGGTACCGCTCGGAAAATGTGTTCCAGGTAGGCCCGGGGACCACGCTCCTCTTCCTGCAGGATGCGTCTTTCCACATCTCGCAAGCGATGCAGCATCTCGTCCCGGCGGCCCTGCACGTGGTAGAGCTGCTCCAAAAGCTGCCGCCGCTCCCGGAGCATATCGGCCAGGACACTCCGGTAATGACCCATGTATTACCACCTCCTTTTTGTTATTCTAACAATACTACAATATAATAATACTACTACAATTCCCCGCCGCCGTGAAATTCATTAGAGTTGCCGCAGACCCCGAAACCGGGAGAACAGATCGGCAAAGCGCAGCAATATAAGGCTTTGCTGATTTAGGGGCGCTTTCACATCTCTTTGGACTCTGCCTTCGATTGTACCAGGTACTCGGCCGCCTCCGCGCTCATAAACTCCTCGTAAGAATAATGGTCCTTTTCGGCTTCCTTAGCCACCTTAAGCGTTTGATTGGGCGGGAACTTCATGTTGGTGGGACAAGGAGTATAAACCTGCACATAGGTAGGCCCGAGTTCACGGGCAATAAGGATCGCGTTCCTGATCGCCCGCCCGACCTTGTGCGGACTGGCCACCGTCACCCGTACACCGTACACGCAGCCCGAAACCTTGGCCAGTTCGAAAACCGGTATCTTGGGGAAATGCTTGCCCCGGGGCGCCATGTTGAGCACCTGCCCCTGCCTACTCATACCGCTTTCCTGCCCCCCGGTATTGGCGTACACTTCGTTATCCAGCATTACGGTGGTGATCTTCTCCCGCCGAAACCAGGAATGGAGAGTCAGGTCGAGTCCGATGTCGGCTATGCCCCCGTCACCGGCCACCACCACCACGTCCTTGTGTACGTGAGGAAAACGGATCTCAAGCATTCTTTTCAAGCCGGTGGCCACGGCGTTTTGATTGCCGAAGGCGGTGTTGGAGTAATTCAGGGCCGTCTGGATCAAGGCAAAAAACGAGCATCCGGGCGTGCCAACGATAAGCGTGTCCGCCGGGGAGGGCAAAGCCGCGGCCAGAAGCCGAATCGCCAGGGCCACCCCACAACCGGCACAATGCGGGTGTTCATCCACGATCTCTTTGAAAGTGCCCAGATCCCGCACAAAACGGCGCTCGTTGTAAGGACCGTGGGCCACCAGGTCCTTATATTCCTGGGGCAGGAGTTCCGCGAATTCCGCAACCGGCGTAATGATCTTGATGGACATTGGCTCCTCCTTGCTAAATCCGGGCCCCTGAACCAGGCTGCTTTGTTCCGGACCTATCCAAAGCGCTCCTGACCTCGTTGACTATCAACTCCGTCGGCATGGTCATGCCCCCGAACACCCTGGGGCCGCCCACCACCCTCCGGTTGTTGTCAATCGAAGCCTTGATCTCCCTGGCCAGCCAACCGCCGATATTGAATTCGGGTACCACGATCAGGTCGGCGTGGGCCGTGGCGGCCGCAATCTCGCGCGCCGGAAAAGGCCTGATCGACTTGATCTTGATCAGACCCACCCGTATACCCCCAGCCTTCAATACCTTGATCGCCTCCCGGCTCTGCGACACCGCCGTGCCCGAAGCGGCCAGGAAAATGGTGGCGGCAGGATCATCCACCTCCAGAAGCCCGCCCATATACCGCCGGATGTGCTTGCGGGCCCGCTCGGCCGCGGCCGCGATCTCCTGATGCCAGCTGGCATTGGCCGCGTAGCTGATGAAGTTGCTCTTGTTGAGCAGCGGATCTCTGACCATCCGGATGGGGGGGGTCTCCATGTCGAACGTCGGAACCGGCGCCCGCCGGGGATCGTAGGCGGGCAGCTTTAGATCGTCAGGGGGCAGCGCCACCATGCTCCGGGTGTGGGTGACGAAGAACCCATCGACGAACACGCCCACCGGCAGATGGACGTCCGGTTGCTCCGCGATCGCGTAGGCCTTCAGAATCATATCGAAGAAATCCTGGGCATCCTCGGCGTGAAACATCAGCATACCGACGTCCAGGAGCATGGCCATCTCGATGTTTTCCGGTTGAATGGAGGGCGGCAAAGATACGCCCCGGCACATAAAGGCGCAGACTATGGGCTGCCTCGACCCGGTCCAAACCGGAAACATCTCCATCGCCCGCAGGGTTCCGGGGCCGGAGGTGGCGGTAAAAACCCGGCCGCCACCCAGGGAGGCGCCGTGCACGGCAGCCATAACCGCGAACTCGTTTTCGCCCCGGTAGTAATCCCTCAAGTAACCCTGGGCGTACAAATCCCCGACCAGGTGCATGCTTTCGCTCTGCGGGGTGATGGGATAAGCGATGGCCATGTCCACATTAGCACGCTTGACCGCTTCGGCCACCGCTTCGCTGCCCGTGATGAAAACCTGTCTCCTGGGTGCTTCCCAAAACAGGTACTCCGGGTCCACTTCGCGTTGTAATCCGGCCATTTCCCTTCCGCAACCCCTCCTTCCACACTATGTGGGCGCACCGGCGCCGGAAAACGCCATGCTGATCGGCTCGGCGTGCCGCAGGTGCAAGCGGGTAACCGCCGTACGGGGATCACACGGACCACTCTGGAAGGCGGGCGCTGGACTCTTAATCCCAGCCGGCCCCGGGAGGAGCGACCCGTTCTCTTAATTACTAATTACCGCTGATCCTAAGCGCCTCTTCGGGGCACACGGACGCGCACAAACCACAGCCCTTGCAGCGGTGCTCGTTCACCGTCACGTGCTTTTCCTCCTGAATAAAGGCCAGCACGTTCGGATCCGGACACGACAGGATGCAGAGCTTGCAGCCGCTACACTTCTCCACTTCCACTTTTACGGTAACGTACACGGCTCGACTCGCCCCCTAACACTCTAATAATGATACTTACTGACGCTGCCTTGGGCCGCCGCCACGACCGCCATATTTTTCTCGATCAGCTGTGCCAGACGGTCGAACTTGCTCTTCAGCACGTCGTCCAGTGCCGCCGTCGTGGCGGACGCCACGAATTTTCCGCCACCGAACCTTTCCGCGATCGCCTCCCGGATCGCTTCCTGAGAGACCAACGCCTCCACCGCCAACAGAGCCCCCAGCATGGCGATGTTTGTCGACAGGGCCGTCCCCCCCGCCTCCGCGGCCACTTGGGTGGCCGGCACGTAATACACTTCGGCCCCCAGATCTTTGAGCCCTGCCAACTCCTCCGCCCGCAAATCCAGTGGCTGGTCCGAGTTGATGATGATTTTCCCACCCCGCTGCAGGCCGGAGAAAAACGGCATAGTGTAGCACTTGCCCAGGGTAATCACGTGAGGGTGGAAAATCATGATGATGTTCGGAAAGAGCACCTCGCCCCGTTCCCAGATGTCATCCGTCGCAATCCGCACATAGCTCTCCGCCGGCGCCAGTCTTTTTTCAGCGCCGAAAAAGGGGTTGACCGAGCATTTGAGCCCGTCCTTCACGGCCGCCATACCCAGTATGTGCGCGGCTGTCACCACCCCCTGCCCGCCCAGGCCGGACATGCGGATGAACTTTCTACTGTTCTTCGTCATGTTGCTTCACCACCTCCAGTCGGGCCAGATAGGCCTCGGCCTCCGGCGAGACGTACTCGCGCACCTTGAAAATCCCTTCCTTCTGGCGGTCCCTGATCTTCTGCAAGACCTGCGCGGAAGGCCACTTGAAGTTCGTCGGGCAGGGGCAGAAAATCTGCACGTAGCTGGGGCCGATTTCACGGGCCACCAGGATGGCCCGCCGCACCACTTTTCCCAACCGCCGCGGCAGAGCCGGAGAAATCGTGGCCACGTAAGCGCAGCCGGCCTCGCGCGCGATTTCCGGAAGGTTCACCTTGGGAAACTTCTTTCCCAGGGGCGCCATGTTCAGCACCGCCCCCTGCGGCGACATCCCGCTCTCCTGGCCCCCCGTGTTGGCATAGACCTCGTTATCCAGCATGATGGTGGTGATCAGCTCGCGCCGAAACCACGACTGCATGACCATGTCCAGGCCGATGTCCACGGTCGCCCCGTCGCCCGCGATCACCGCCACGTCCTTGACCTTGTCCGGAAACCTGAGCCGGAGCGCCCGCTTGAGACCCGTGGCCACAGCGTTCTGGTTGCCGAACAGAGAGTGGATGTTCTGAACCGCCACCTGCGGGAAGAGCAGTGAGCTGCAGCCGGTCGACCCCACGATGACCGTGTCCTCAGGATTGGGCAATGAGGCCAGGATGAGGCGCAGAGCCAGGGCCTCGGCGCAGCCGGCGCACAGCGGGTGCTCCTCGATCAGCTCCTTGAACGTCCCCAGGTCTGAGATTCCGAGATCTCTCCCGTAGGGGCCGTTGGTCACCAGTTCCTTGTACTCGGCCGGCATCACGTCCTCAAATCCGGGCGAGATCTTGAACAACCCCTTGCTCAAGCGTAACACCTCCTGATCTGGTCCAGAATGAGGTCGGGCGGCATGGTCATTCCGCCAAACACCCGGGGGGCGTCGATCACCTTTGTGGTGTCCTCCACCACCGACTTGATCTCCCTGGCCAGCCAACCCACCCGGTTGAACTCGGGCACAATCAGCGCCCGCGCCTGCCGGGCCAGCGCCCGGAGTTCCTCCCGCGGAAAGGGACGCAGGCTTTTGAGCTTTACCAGCCCGACATCCAGGCCTTCCCGGCGGGCGGCGGCAACGGCCTCCCGGCCCTGGGACACCGCGGTTCCGGCGGCCACCACCAGTACTGCCGCCTCCGGATGTTCCGTATCCAAGAGCCCCCCCAGATAACGGCGCACATGCTTTCGCGCCCGCTCCTGCGCCGCCAGAATCTCCTGCTGCCAGGAGGCATGCGCGGCGTAACTGATGAAGTTGCTCTTCATAACGAACGGATCACGCATCTGCCGCACCGGGACGTTTTCCATATCCATCACCGGAACCGGCGCGGAATAGGGGTTGTAGGGCGGCAGTTTCAGGTCGGCTGGCGCCACCGCCACCTCTTCGCGCGTATGGGTGACGAAGAATCCGTCGGCGAAGACCCCTACCGGAATATGCACGTCGGTCTGCTCCGCGACCACGAACGCCTTCAGGATCATATCATACAGATCCTGTGCATTCTCGGCGTGAAACATCAATATGCCCGTGTCCAGCAGAAACGCCATCTCGATGGTATCCGGCTGGATGGTGAGGGGAGAATTGATCCCGCGGGTTAAAAAGGCACAGACGACCGGTAGCCGCGCCCCCGCCCAGGTTGGGAACATTTCGAAGGCCCGCAGGGTTCCGGGACCAGCCGTGGCCGTGAAAACCCGCACTCCTCCCATGGCGGCGCCGGCAACCGCCGCCATTACCGCGAACTCGCTTTCACCCCGGAAATACTCCTTCAAATACCCTTGCGCGTAGATGTCCCCCACCAGGTGCATCGACTCGGACTGCGGCGTGATCGGATATGAGATCGCCATGTCGACATTCGCCCGCTTGATCGCTTCCCTGACCGCCTCACTGCCCGTCATGAACCGCCGCTCCCGTTCCGCCTCGAAAAAAAGGTATTCCGGAGCCACCACTTGCTGCGTTGTCACGCCTTTACCACCTCCTGCGCATGTCTGATCCGGACCCCTAACCGGCGGCACCCGCTGCAGGCGCCTGGACCTGCGGGGACCTCGCCGCCGAGAGCGCCCTCGCCACCTCCGTCAACCGTTCCAGCTTCCCTGCATCAACATCCCGCAGCGTAATCATAGCATCCTCATGCCCCACCTCGCCGCACAGGGCGATGGTATAACAGTCGGTGCCCCCGCGAATGATTTTAAGCGCCAGGTTAGCGTAGTGACAGTGCACTCCTACGAAAACCCCCACGTCGATTCGGTTGTGCCAGATCGTCAGGTTGGGGTGGTTCGGATTGATCTCCACCGCCGGGTTGATCATCGGATACTTGGGCCGATAATCCGGCATGGGGATGGCGCGCGCCCCCACCGCCTCCATCAGTTTCAGTACCGCTCTCGCCTTCTCCACCGCCCCGTCCTTCCACGCCCACAAGATCTTCGGCCCCGGGAAAAACACCGGATTTCGCGCCGTTAACAGCTTCTCCGCGATTACCCGAAAGGCGTCCTCCTCCGGCACTACCCGGCCTTCCACCAGGGCCTCACCGCGCTGCGGCAGCTCCACCCCCATGGATGCCGCCGCAGGTGGCAGGTAGCCCTCCGGTCCGGGCCGCACCCAGTACTCACCCACTGCCATGGCCATCCCTCCTGGTATTTCTTAGTCCAACCACCCGCCGAAACGGCGGATCCGCTTCCCGTTCTTCTCGTCTCACGAAAAGTGGTGGTCCCTGATTACCTGCACGTCCGCCACGTGCACCACCAGCCTGATCCCCCGATCCATCATCTCCTGCAACCCCCGCAAAATACGGTCCGCCACTTCAGGACTGGCGATGACGACGACCTCCACGTTGCCCGAAAGATCACCGACTCCGCCCCGGCTCTTCTTCATACCGTGCCGTCCCTTTCCGCGAAAGCCCTCGTAAATTGTGAAACCGCTGGCTCCGGAATTCCCGGCGAGCTCGACCACCGCATCCACGTAAGTGCCCTCAACGATGGTGCTGATGCGTTTCTTGGTGAAGAGCTGCATCAGAATTACCCCCTTGTGCTAATACTACCTCGTTAAGCCAGAACCACAGAACTTGGTTTGGCGAGATTTTCAGCCACGGCAAAAACAAGGCTTTTAGGACCTGGGTAAATGTCGCAAAAAATCATCTGAGTATCCCGATCAGGTAATCCGCCAGGTAGTAGTACAGCGGGATTCCCACCAGAAGGTTGAAAGGCAGCGTTACCCCCACCGACACACCCAGGTACAGGGCTGGATTGGCCTTCGGCAGGGCCAGCCGCATGGCCGCCGGGGCCACGATATAGGAGCAGCTGGCGGCCAACACCGCCAACAGCGCCGTGCCCCCCACACTGAGATCGGTCATGACCCCGACCGCCAGGCCCCACAAAGCATTTACGGGCGGCATCACGATACCGAAGAGCACCAGGAACCATCCGGTTTTCCGCAGGTCAGCCAGCCTGTCACCCGCGATGGTCCCCATTTCCAACATGAAGAGGCACAAAATACCCAGGAAAATACCCTGGAAGAAGATCTCCACGCCGGCCATCCCACGCGGCCCGGCGATATAACCGACCAGCAGCCCGCCCAACAACAGAACGACGCTTTTGCTCAAGACCACCTTCCTGACCGTCCGGCCCAAAGTGCTCCTTGCCTGGGTCGAATCACTCCGATTCTTTTCTTTAATCCACGAAACCAGAATCAGAACGGCAACAATGCCCGGTAATTCCATAATGGCGGGCAAGCCGTACATGAAACCCTCGTAATTCACGGCCATAAGACTCAGGAACGCCGTACCCGCCAAGAAGGTGACCACGCTGATCGACCCGTAATGACCGGCAATGGCGGCCGCATCGTCGGTTTTCAATTTACCGATCCGCCAAAGAATAATAAAGGAATAAACCGGGATGACGGCACACAACAAGACGGCACCCAGAACCACCAAAGCCATGTCCGCCGTCAGACCGGCCTCGGCGATCGACACCCCGCCCTTGAATCCAATTGCGATCAAAAGGTAAATAGTGATGAACTCGCTGATCGAACTGGGAAACTCAACCTTCGCCTTCGCCAGGGCAATTAGCACGCCCAGGCCGAAAAACAAGATTACTGGTGAAGTTAGATTAGCCAAGGCCACCTCGAACATGTCCGCCACGCATTTCACGCTCCGTGCATCGGTGTGCTACATTCGGCGAACTCGGCGGAGGAGAGGACTCCAACGGGCTAACTAAGGTTCTTCTTGCGACGGAAAACAAACGACCCCGGTCAGGACTCAATCGGGGCCGTCACTCACCCATCCCCGGCCGTAAACGCCTTGAATGAAGCCCATCGGGCCACCGTAAGCAAAAACCCCCAAGACCCGCCGATACTCCGCCAGCCCACACCGCCGACGCCATGTCCTTAAGATTATAGCCCCTATTCTAACTCTTTGTCCGAGCAACAGTCAATCAAAATCGAACTGTTCTTCTAAATAATACATGATACAGATCACGCGGTCGCCTCAGCTGCGTTTTGACCGGCCAGCAGTCAATCAAAAATCGAACAGGTCTCCGAGAAATGACTCCCGCTTGCGCTTTTTCTCGTAACTCCCTTGCTTTTCCGGCCGTTGGTAGCGTTCCTCCGACTGCCGCGGGCGATGCTCCACCGGCGATTCCCGAAGCGCTGAACGCTCGATGATCTTGTCGAGTTCACCCCTGTCCAGCCAGACACCGCGACATTGGGGGCAATAGTCAATCTCCACACCGCTCCGCTCGGTCATAGTCAGGCTGACATTACATACGGGACATTTCATTGCCTACTTAACCTCCACTTCAAGAAATATAAGTTTTCCGCGGACTACAAAATACGAGCGCTCCCCTATTAACCCTTGCATCACCTCCTGGAAGCCATCGGGCTTTGTTACGGATTGCAGTACGGGCAGTTTCCTGCCGACGCTGTTTTCCGACCATCGTAACGCGGCCGGTTGACGTGGTGCGTGCAACGGGGACAGGCCTCCACCAATTCACTGACCAGCCCGGTGGGGTGACCGCATTCCTCGCAGGGCAGACCCTTGATCACATCGACCACCCCCCAGCCCGGGGTTTCACAAACGGGGCAGCATCTGAGCAGCCGGCGCCCGAGGCGAAAAGCGAGCCGGCGGATGACCGCGAGCCGCGACGGATTCATATGGGCCCGCATGTCCGTCTCCACCCGTGCCAAGCCGTCACGCGAGGCAGACGCGCACTCCCGCAATGCCGCCTGCAGGGCTTCGACCGTCCGGAGGCCTTTGTGCAGCAGCCGGGTTTCCAACCCGGTATTCGGCCGCACCACCACGGCGTGGGACGGAAAACCGGCCCGGTCGAGGAACCCGGCAAGGTCGGCGAAAGAGGCGGCGGTGGTGTGATCATAGTTTGTCCGGTTGGTCATCATCTGCTCCACCACCTGGATCTGGAGCCGGTCATCCACGAAAACCAGTAGTTCGTGGTGCAGGGGTACGAACGGAACGCGGGGGTCGGGACCAAAGCTCCCCTCGCTGGCCAAGCCCAGCGGCAGGCCGGCGGCGTCCATCCCCAGGCGTGCCTTCCGGACGGCAACCTCCAGTGGAGTACCCACCCGCTCGACCTCGCCGGTGAAAGTGCCCAGGGTATCGGTATCCAGTCCCGCCGGCACCTGGACCGCAAGCCCCAGTAACGCCTTCAAGGGAGGCCCGATGACCACCTCCTTGCCGTGTTTAGTGCTCAGCACCGCAGTGCACCCATGGTAGCGGCCGGGTGTCCGTGGCGTGCGGCCAGCCTTGCGGAAACGGAACTTCGCGCCGCCGGGTTGAGGCTTGGGGCACCCCCAGGCCCGCCCCGCAAACACCGCCGGAGGGTCGGGAGATCCCGCGCCCCTGTTACTGGTCAGCATCGCGCCCATCTCCCGTCCGCCCCGCCGCCCGCCCGGCTGATCGGAGCCGAGACGCTGTCGCCGGGGCGAAGCAGCACCACGATCTCCTCCGCCTCCCGTAAGGCGCGGTCGGTGTCGGCATCAACGATCAGGACGTGCCCCATCTTCCGGCCCACCTTTGCCTCCCTTTTGCCGTAAAGGTGCAGGCGGGCGTTTGGGCGCGACAACACCGTTTCCCAGCACGGGGTGCCCTCAACCCAAAGCTCTCCAAGCAGATTCACCATGACCGCGGGGGAGAGCAGCGCGGGATCGCCCAACGGCAGACCGCAGACCGCCCGCAGATGTTGCTCGAACTGAGAGGTCACGCAGGCGCCGAAAGTGTAGTGTCCGCTGTTGTGCGTTCGGGGAGCGATCTCATTGACCAGCACGCTCTCGCCGCCCAAGACGAACATTTCAACCGCCATGACCCCGACGTGTCCGAGCAACTCGGCAATGTCGCAGGCCATCCGTTTCGCCTCCCGGCTGGTCCGCTCCGACACCGCGGCCGGCACCCTGGTGGTGTGGAGGATATGCCGCACGTGCACGTTCTCGGCCACCGGGTAGACCCGCGTCTCGCCCTGCACGCCGCGGGCCAGAATGACCGCGATCTCCATCTTGAAAGGAACGAGGGTTTCCAGTACGGCCGGCCGGCCACCGATGGCCCGCCAGGCGCTCTCCAGCGCACCGGGTTCAGTCACCACCACCTGGCCTTTTCCATCGTAACCGCCCTGCCGGCTCTTGAGAACGGCGGGAAAGTCAACCGCACGGACGGCCTCGCCAAGACAGCGGGGATCGTCAACCGCCGCGAAGGGTGCCTGGGGAAAACCGGCCGTCTTGAGAAACTCCTTCTGCAGCAGGCGGTCCTGGATGGTACGCAACACGCTCGCGCTTGGGTGGACCGGCACGGCTCTCTCGAGCCGAGCCAGAAGCGCGGCCGGCACGAACTCGTTTTCTACGGTAACCACGTCCACTTGGGCGGCCAGCCTCAGAGCGGCCTCGACATCATCCAGGGAGGCCTGCAGGAAAAAGTCCGCAACTTGAGCCGCCGGACAACCAGCCACGGGGTCCAGCACGCCCACCCCGTATCCCATCCGTTTCGCCTCCAGGGCCAGCATCCGGCCCAGTTGGCCGCCTCCCAGCACCCCGACGCGGCCTCCCGGAAACACCGTTTTCACAACTGCTCCTCCAAGACGCGGGCCGTTTCCCGCTGCCTCCGGGACTGGAGCCTTTCCCGCAGAGCGGGGTCAGAGAGCGCCAGTATGGACACGGCCAGCAAAGCCGCATTCACCGCGCCGGCCTCACCGATGGCCAGCGTCCCGACCGGAACGCCCTTCGGCATCTGGACAATGGACAGCAGCGAATCGAGACCTTGCAGGGCTCGGGATTGGACTGGTACGCCCAGAACCGGAAGGGTGGTGCGGGATGCCGTCATCCCCGGCAGGTGAGCGGCTCCACCGGCCCCAGCGATGATTACCCGCAGTCCCCGGGCTTCGGCAGTACTTGCGTATTCAAAAAGGAAATCGGGAGTGCGGTGCGCGGACACCACCCGGCATTCGTGAGGCACCCCCAGTTCGGACAGCACCTCGGAGGCATGCCGCATCGTTTCCCAATCGCTGCGGCTGCCCATAATCACGCCGACTATCGGTGCTGAATCGCTTGTAGGCTTCATGGCCGGGCCCTTTACCTCCCTAAAGATGGATATGGCCTCCCGGAAACTACAACCCTAACCGCCCTTGGCCTAGCGTCCCCGGTGTCTTTCTTTCCATACCTAAATATCCTACACAAAAAGGAGTTATTGTCAACGGCCGGTGAAAATGTCACCCCCCGGGATATCGCTAAAGCGGCCTGAGAAAACGTCACCCGCAAGGACCCGTTCCATAATACCTAGTCTCCTGGCTTCCTTGGGTTTCAAGAAAACGTCTCCCTTCATGGGTGACATTTTCTCAGACCGCTTATGAGGTGACAATATCACAGGCCAACAGCACCGCTTTTTGTGAGTATTGACTTTTTGCGCGGGTTTGTGTATACTGAAGTTCGTCGGTGGAGCTGTGGTGTAGCCAGGTGAACATATCTGCCTGTCACGCAGAAGACCGCGGGTTCAAATCCCGTCAGCTCCGCCATAAATTCCGCCAAGGTAGCTCAGTTGGTAGAGCAGGGGACTGAAAATCCCCGTGTCGGCGGTTCGATTCCGTCCCTTGGCACCATCAAGGCCAAACGTGCGGAAGTGGCTCAGCGGTAGAGCATCGCCTTGCCAAGGCGAGGGTCGCGGGTTCGAATCCCGTCTTCCGCTCCAGAAGATAAGAAAAGGGCAAGTCCCCCTGTTCTTAAAAGAACCTCCTAAAGGTGAGCGCAGAGCCGGAAGGAGGTTTTTCCTTTGCCGGAAAACCTAAATTCCCGGCGGCCGCGGGCGCCAGATGGTCTCCGGCGTTTCCGGATTCCAGTACGCGTCGCAATCCATACAGCAGTACTTGCCCAGGCTGGGGGTAATGGCCATCAGCGCACCAAACAGCAGCAGGAAAGGGATCATCAGCCGGCCCAGCGGGTAAAAGAAGCCGAGCAGGTAGCAGAGGATTGAACCGACGATGCCCACCCCGAACCCGGCCCCCAATTTCACCAGGCGGCCGGTGGCCGTGTTCTTGGAACCGCAGTCTGGGCAGACGGGCCTTGCCAGGAGCCCCCGGCGCAGATAACCCATCACCGCCGACGTGAACACAGAACCTACAGGATTCAAGGAACCCACGCACATCCCTCCTTAGGTCGGCCGCCCCGAAAAACAAGCCTGGAATTTGGTAGGGGCGGGGGAGCACCGAGCTGGCCGGACGCTCCCCCGCCGAACCCCCAAAAGTCGCCTTATCTAGTGACTTTCTACTTGGCGACCGAAGCCGACGCCTTCTCGCGCCGCTCCTTGGCCATGCCCTTGAAGCACAGGTACAGGATGTAGGCGCTCAAGCCCAAAGCCGAGCCGAGCATCAGGTATTGGCTGGCCTTGGTCAGCCAATAGTAGGTGGTGTAGGAAGTGAACCATCCCGGCTGGTTCATCTCGGTAACGAGCATCTGCTGCATCAACTGCATGTTGTTCTTGAGGGCCGGAATGGCGTCCTTGCTGTATCCGGCAGCCAGGGCGTGCGCCTCCAGGGCTGACCAGTACACCTTCTCGAAGTAGTAGGCGATCTGGCGCATAATCACCGAGGTGCAGGCCAGGGCGATGGTCAGCGCGAAAAGGAACCGGATGAAGAGTCCGTAAACGTACTTGGTGGTGAGCGTGCCGAACTGCGCGCCGAAGGCCGCGCCGAGCAGCATGATCACCGCGGCTTTCAGCTCCACCGCGCCTTTGGCCGAGTAGCTGAACGCGCCGTAGGCGCCGGAGATCATGACCTCGAAGAGGTCCGTGCCCACCGCCACCTTGGTCGGGGTGCCGACGATGTACATCAGCGCGGGCACCCGCAGGAAGCCGCCGCCGACGCCCAGGACGCCGGCCACGAAACCGGTCAGGCAGCCCACGAAGATAACCACCCAGACGGAAATGGTGATGCCGGCGACTTTGCAGTGCACCACCGGCGGTACCGCGACGTCCTTCTGGAAAAAGCGGGACAGGGGTGTGCCGACCACGTCCTTGGCTTTAACGCCGGTCTCCCGTTCTTTTTTGCGGGCCTTGAAATACTCGCTGAACATGTAGATGGCCAGGAAGCCCAGGATGCCGATATAAATCCAGCGCACCACGGGGCCAGCGATGCCCAGGCGGGTCAACCACCTGATCATCTGGGCGCCCGCCTCAATCCCGGCGAAGGTGCCGATGATCATCAAGAGGGCGATGATGATGCTCACGTGTCCGAAGCGCCAGTGTCGGAAGGTAGCGACTATCGACTTTCCGGCTATGTGCGCCATGTCAGTGCCGATGGCGTATGCCATCGGGAACCCGAAGATATTGAGGGCGGGCGTGACCATAAAAGCGCCGCCGATACCGAAGTAACCACCGATAACGCCGACGCAAAAGCCGATCATTACCAGCGGCCACGGGGAGATCTCAGCCCCTGAAATGGGCATGTACACAAGGCTACACCTCCGAAAATATTGCGATTCTGTAATTAATTAACTTTAGTTCAAGATCAAAACAATTAGTGCAGACCTCCGCCTTCCTCGTATTCTTTTTTGTAAGCGCCCAGGTCGATCCGCAGGATAACGAACAGCAGGTCCGCCAGGAGGGCGCAGACCAATCCCACCACGGCCATAGTGGCGACCACGACCAATCCAAAGAGGAGCGGCGCGGTCTCCGCCAAGCCGGTCGTCCAAACCCAGAAGGCTTCAAGCACGGTTTCAGTCTCCTTTCAAGAACTATTTACCCACTACCTGACCGGTGAAAATGCACCATAACCAGTAGGCCACAAACGCAACACTGACGCTGACCACCGTGAACTTCCAAAACGCTGCCGCCAAGAACCCCCACCTCCTTCCCTAATCAAAACTTGTGGGCAACGCCGGGACTGCCGAAGTCGGGGATTCGCTTTCCCGGCAACTCTGCTTCAGTAATACTTGTTCTTGTGTTCACATTTTCGCCTGCTCTTACTAGATAACGCCATGGACCGCTACTACGTGTTCAAACAGAATAAGGCCTAGTTCGTGCTATGACTTTCACAATAATTCTTATTCTGAGGTTTATTATATTAGCTACCCTTTGAAAGTCAATACTTTTGTCACTGGAATTTCTGCTACAAAAGACGTCAAACGGCGTAAAGCCTTTTGTCTCAGGGCTTTCCGGTTCTTTTCGCTTCAGCTAAGTGTAGTGTATAGTTGCCCAAGCAGGAAATCCGCTGATCGTAGTGAATATGGATACAAGAAACATCCGACCTTGGTTTTGCGGGGGTGATGTTGGGTTGGCCAGTATCGTCAAACGTCAGCCGGGGGGGTGCCCGCGGCCCATCTACTACTACCATGAGACTTTTCGGGTCAAGGTTGACCCTGAGGCTCAGGGCAAGGGGCCACGGTCGGGCAAAAGCGTGGTGAGGTCCCGGGACATATACCTTGGCACGGCGGAGGAAGTGCTGAAGAAGTGCACCGCGGGGCAGTTGCCGCACGACCTGTCGAAGCTCGAATTCGGCTTGGTCTGCGCTGCGCTCGAGGTCGCACGGGAGGTCGGCATCGCGGAAGCGATTGACGAGGTGATACCGCCGGCCTCCAATGGGCTGACGCCCGGCCAATACATGCTGATCGGTGTACTGAAGAAGATCTGCACGGCCACCGGTCACAGCGGCTTGCGGGACTGGTTCGAGAGCACGGCGCTGCCCCGCAACATGGGTATCGACCCCGGGTTGCTCGCCAGCCAGAACTTCTGGCAGAACTTCGATCTCGTGGCCGCCGAAAAGGACTGCGCGTTTACCGCCGAACGCGTGTCCCGGATTGAACAGAAGATCTGGGAACGTGTCGTCCGAAAGTACGACGTCGCCATGGACGTCGTACTGTACGAGATGATCGACCTCCATGCCTTTCCCTGGTTGTCCCGCGGAGGTCTGCCACGCCCGGTGGGACTGGTCCTGGGGGTTACCAGGGAGGCCCAACTCCCTCTCTTCCATAAGCTTTTCTACGGCCGAAAACAGGAACCCGGGTTGTTCACCGGAGCCGTGGAAGAACTGGCCGACAGGCTGTCGGCCCTGGGCGGGCCCAGAGGAGAGCTTACCGCAATGGTCAGCCGGGGAAACAACTCCCCGGAAAACCTGAAGAAGATCCACCAGCGCCGCGCCTGGGTCGCTGGGCGGCTGGAGCCGGCGAACCGGCCGGCCCTCTGCAAGGTGCCGTTGAACAACTACCAAGAGACCATTGACGGAAAGCCGGTTTACAGTACGGAGACACAAGTGTTCGGTGGCAAGGTGCAGGTGGCCGTGGTCTACGACGAGCGGGCCTACCGGCGCCAGAAAAGGGAACTGCGCCGGGATATCGAAAGGATGCACGACAAGGTCCAGACATTGTTTAACAAGAACAAACACCTCCCCAAGGACCAGATCGAGGGTCTGATCCGTGAGCTTGTCCAGGACAGTGACTACGGCCGGTATTTTGACCTCGAGGTTGGCGGAAGACGCCACAAGGTCCTGCACTGCCGGCTGAACCGGAAGGCCTACCGGCATAAACTCCGTACCCTGGGCAAAACGATGATCTTCTCCGACAATCTCAAACTGAGCACCCGGGAGTTGCTGGAGTCCCACCTCGAAAAGGATCGCTTGGAGGAGGATTTCCGGCGCTACCACGACCCCGCCGCTCAGCCTTTCCGTCCCCCGCACTCTTGGACCGAAGGCCAGGTACGGGTTTATACCCTGCTCTGCGTCCTGGCACTGCTGGTGCAGCAGCTGATGATGCACCGCGTCCGGCAGGCGGGCCTGTCAATGGACAATGTCGAACTGAAAGCGGAACTCTCGGATATCTGCGAGATCGTGCTGAGCTTTTCCCATGGACGGGTGGAGCGAAAACTGACCCGGAGGACAGGTGTTCAGGAAGATCTATTTCGGTTGTTCAACCTGATGAAATATGTTTCCGATGAACGGGAGCCGTAGAGCAATCACTACACATAGCGTGTTCTGCAACCTGTCGTCTACGCGCCCCACCTAAAAACCAGAACCCTGGTGATTTTGTTCACATCGCAGCCTGACCAAAGAAACCATACGCGGTCTCGGAATTCCGGTGTTTGTGACAAAAGGCTCAAACCCGGGCTCAACCCATCCCCAGTAGGGCGTCGCGGACGATCCGGGCGGCCAGCAGGGCGGTGATCCCGGCCGGTTCGGGGGTGCCCACGCCGGGGGCGAAGGCCGGGTCCACGACGTCAATGTCCAGTGAAACGTAAACCGGACGGTCCCGCAGCGCCGACACCGTCTCGACCAGCCCCGGTAGTACGCGGTGGGTATAAAAAGCCCCGCTCTCCCGCGCCGCTTCCAGCTCCGGCGCGTCGGCGGACCGGATCCCGAACTGGAACAGGTTTTGCCGCCCCAGGAAATCGCCGATGCGCCGCATGACCGTCGCGTGGGAAAAAGCGACCCCCAGGTACTCGTCACGCAGGTCGGCGTGCGCGTCGAGTTGGATCACGGCCAGTCCCGGGCGCCGGGCGGCCGCCGCCCGGACCGCGGGCAGGGTCACCAGGTGTTCGCCGCCGAGCAGAAAGGGGGTTTTGCCGTCGTGGAACAGCCGGGCAATGACGGTTTCAATGCGCTCCAGGCTCACCGCCACCTCGCCGGGTGGCAGGAGGACATCGCCCAGGTCGTGGAAGGCCAGTTCACGAAGATCACGCTTGAGATCCAGGCTGTATTCTTCCAGGCAGTAGGACATGGCCCGGACCGCGGCCGGCCCCCCGCGGGTGCCCGGCCGGAAGGACACGGTCGCGTCCAGCGGGGCCCCGACGATCACCGCCCGCGCTTCTTCATACGAAGACCGGGCCGCCAGAAAATCCTGTTCCTTGACGATATCACGCATCGCTAGCGGAAGCGGTCCGCCAGGAATCGCGGCATGGCGAAACTGGCACGGTGTATCTCCGGCGTATAGTACCGGGTGGCGTGTTCCCGGATTTTTTCCGGCGCGACCTGGGCGGGGTCGTGTTTTTTGGAGCCGATGGTGAAGCTCCACATGGCTCCGGGATAGGTGGGAATACACGCCCAGTACGTCCGGGCCAGCGGGAAGATCCCGGCGATGTCCCGGTAGATCCGGAGGATCAGGTCGGTGTTGAAGTAGGGCGACTCGGTCTGGGCCACGAACAGCCCTTCGTCCTTCAGGGCCTCGTAGATCGAGCGGTAGAACTCCAGGCTGAAGAGGCCCACCGCCGGCCCGATCGGGTCGGTGGAGTCGACGATGACCAGGTCGAAGGTCTTTTTGTGCTCCGCCACGTACTTGATCCCGTCCCCGATCACGACCTCGGCCTTGGGCGAATCGAAACCGCAGGCTAGTTCTGGCAGGTACTTCTTGGAGGCGGCGATCACCCGCTCGTCGATCTCGACCAGGGTGGCCTTTTCAACCGACGGGTGCTTGGTCACCTCGCGCAAAGTACCCCCGTCCCCGCCGCCGACAATCAGCACCCGGCGCGGGTCGGGGTGGGTGTTCAGCGGGACGTGGGTGATCATCTCATGGTAGACGTACTCGTCCACCACCGAGGTCTGCACGATCCCGTCCAGAACCAGGGTACGCCCGAACGGCACGGTATCCAGCACGGCCAGATGCTGAAACGGCGTGGTCTCCGTGTGGAGCGTCTCATTCACCCGGTAGCTGATGGCGAAGTTGTCGTTTTGCTTCTCGGTGAACCACAGATGCAAGGCTGATTCCTCCTCTAAGTCATTGTCAATACCACAGCGGCACGGCCGCCAGGCAACATCCCACCCGTTCCACCCGGTGCTCCACGGCGGCAATTCTCTTTTCCTGCGCGGTCAGCCCGCGCCGGGCGAAAGCCTCGTCCAGCATCTTGCTTACGGTGTCGTGAGCCTCCTGGCGACTGCACTTTCCACCGTATTCCATGATCACGCCGATGCCGTCCGGGGAGATGATCACCCCGACGGCGGCGGCGATCAGCTCCCCCTCGGCGTCGCACACGATGGAACCGTAAGCGGTAGGTACCAGCGCGCCCGGGGGCAGCTGCAGGTCGGGGTCGTAAACGGCGTTCGGCGGCAGAATGCTGGATAAGCGCACCAGATTGACATTGCCGATACGGGCCGCCAGAAGCGCGTTGTCGAAAGCGTTCAGTGCTGTGGATCCTTCGGCACAGGCCGCGGTAACAGAGTACCTGGTGGGTGTCGGCAGCATGCACTTCTCTCCTTAACAGAATAAGTAGGGGCGATGAATACAACGAGAATTATTATACAGAATCCGGGGGGAAAAGAAAACTATTCTTGCTGAGAATTTGCCGAGAATTCAGCTGCCCAAAACCTCTATTTCCGCATCATTTCTGGATACTGGATACTGAATTCTGAATTCTACATCCTCTGCCTTCTTAGCGCTTCCCGGTAGATGTCCCGGTAGGTGCAGGCGTCCTCGGACTGGGTGCCGTTGGACTCGCAGATTACGGTGGGGGTGAGTCCCCGCTCTACCAGCAGTTCGGCTAAGGGGCCGAAATTGGGACCGTAGCCCTCATCCGCCAGGGTGCGGTGCCGCCGCTCCCCCTTTGCCGTGAATTCCACCGGACTGAAATGAATGTGCAGCGTGCGCAGCACGTCTTTCCCCAGTGCGGCTCCCACCCGGTCCAGCACCGCCGCGTAGGCCTCCCGGTCCGTCATCAGCCCGCCGGTGATGGCGTGCACGTGCCCGAAATCAATGCAGGGGATCACGGTTGGGGCCACGCGGCACAATTCCAAGACCTCGTCCAGTAAACCCAGGTAGCTGTACCGGCCCAATGTTTCCGGCAGCACATTGACGCTGTCCAACCCCTCGCGGGCCGCTTCCTCCAGCGCCGCCTCCAGAGCGGCTTGAGCTCGCCGCAACGCGCCTTTTCGGTCGCCCCGGACACTCCCCGGGTGAAACACCACCCGGGAGGCGCCCATCCAGTGCGCCGCCCGCATTGATTTCAGCAGGTGGACCTTGCTTTTGGCCACCTGGACCGGGTCCTCGCCGGCCAGGTTGATGTAATAGGGAGCGTGAATACTGAGCGCGATTCCGTTTTCGGACGCCCTTTCGCCGAGCGCACGGGCCGTCCGCTCGCTGATATTGACCCCACGCACACACTGGTATTCATAAGCCGAAAGACCGAGGCCGCGCAGCCAAGCCGGCGCCTCAAGCGACGACTTATGGCCCGCGGCGTAGAAAGACTCCCCGTTCCCGGCCGTACCGAATCTGGCTTCCACCTGACGAAACCTCCCCTGGGTTAGCAATGACCAAAGTGGGATTTTTATATTTCTGGAAGGATTTTCCTGGCAAGCTGCCGAACTAACCTCCAATTCATACTTTGACGGAGGTGTGCCATGCACCGGCGCCTGCTTGCCCTGCTGGGGCTGGGTTTCATCCTGACCGCCTTGTTCATTGTGGCCGGCCAACTCGAAGATGGCGGCAAAAAGGAGCGGCTGACCTACGCCCTGGCCCGTTACCCCGCCACCCTGGACCCAACGGCCGTTACGGACGAGTCGGGAGCCGCCGTGCTCTTGAACCTCTACGAGGGCCTCGTGCGCTTCGAACCAGGAGGCACCGGGATTGAACCCGCGCTGGCCCGGGACTGGAACGTATCACCCGACGCCCGGACTTGGACTTTTTATCTCCAGGAAGACATATCTTTCACCGACGGCACCCCGCTGGACGCCGCGGCGGTAAGAGACGCGGTCGAACGGCAGCTCAACCCCGAAACCGCCGGACCATACGCTTCCTTTGTATACGGGCCGGTGACGCGGATCGAAACCAAGGGCCGCCACACGGTCATTTTTCACCTGAAGCACCCGTACGCCCCGTTCATCAGGAACCTGGCAATGCTTCCGGCGGCGGTCGTCCGCCCTTCCCCCGACCACGGCCTGCCCATCGGCACCGGCCCTTTCGTCCCGTCCGCCATTGAGTCGGCCCGGATCACTCTGAAAGCCAATCCCGCTTACCGGGAAGGGCCGCCGCACCTGAAGGAAGTCCTTTTCGTAGTCATTCCCGATCCGCATGAACGGTGGCGGGCACTGGCCCAAGGCCGGGTGGACGTGGCGGAAAACACTGGGGCCGCCCTGCCGGCCACAGGACCGGATAGCCTAGTCATCGCCCGGACGCCCGGGCTGGACCTGAGTTACCTAGCATTCTATACCAACAAAAAGCCCTTTGACAATCCCGCCGTACGGCGGGCGGCAAGCCTCGCCGTCAATCAGCAGGCCATTGTGGACTACCTCTTTCCGGACCGGGCTGTGCCTGCTATCGGACCCCTGCCCCCCGGTACCCTGGGTCACCACCCCACCCTGGGCGCGGACGCTTACAACCTGGAGGAAGCCCGGCAGCTCCTGGACCAAGCGGGTTACAGCGGTGAGGAAATCACGCTGATCACCTACCAGGACCGGCGCCCCTACAACCCGGCGGGCGGGGAGAAACTGGCCCACCTTCTGGTTGAACAGCTCGCCCAGGCCGGTTTTAAGGTGCGGGTGGAGGCCTACCCTTGGGAGATCTGCAAGCACGCCATCCACCGCCAGGAGGGGCACGCTTTCGTCTTCGGCTGGGTCGGGGATAACGGGGACCCGGACAATTTCCTATACACCCTGCTGGCCAGCGCGCAGATCCAAACCGGCACCAACGCGGCACGCTACTCCAACCCGCATGTCGACATGCTGCTCGGCCGGGCCCAGCAGGTGACCGACGAAGCGCTGCGCGAACGCTTGTACCGCCAAGCCCAGGAGCTTATTGCCGCCGATGCTCCGTGGGTATTCCTGAACCATCGGCTCGAAACGGCGGCGCACCACCCCACGGTGAAAAATCTGGTGGTGCAGCCCACCGGGGGCGCCTATCTGGCCCAGGTGCGCAAGGACGACCAGTAATGATGGGCTTTTAGCCCCCGCCCAGTCTCCGGCGCACCGCTTCCTCGAGCTGTTCCAGGGTGACCTGGTCACCCAGAAGTTCCCCGTCGACGGCGATGTTCGGGGGCTTGGGCAGATCCCCGCCGCCCAGCATCAAAAAGCCCTTGTAAACAGTTTCCACTTCCACCTGTTCCCCGAATCTCTCTTTGACCTGACCGGCCAAGGCCGAGAGTCCCCTTCAACGGAGACCCGCCGGCCGGTTCGAGTAGACGGTGATGCGCACCATATTGAACACCTCCTTAAAGAAATACTCGAACGTAAAACCGATCCGGAGACCAACGACCATCCCCGGGGAGAAAAGGGGCCTGGCCCCTTTTTCCGGGCGTTTACTGGCGGAAGAAGATTCCGCGCGCCTTCCGGGCCACCACGCCGACCGCCAGGTACGTGGGGCAGAAACCGAAAAGCCCGGTGGCGAAGAAGGCCAGCCCCAAGTAGCCCCACGGCGCACCCGGGTCCAGGAAGATCAGGCCGGCCACGGTGAGCCCGCCGGCCATCCGGACCAGCCGCTCCCGCGACCCCAGGTTGTACCCGCGAATGGTGTCCCGAATGTCGTGGATACTGAGCACCCCCTGCGGGCAAACGTTGACGCAACGGCCGCACCCCATACATTCCGTCGTGCGCAGCACCCCCTTCTCCCGGATCAGCCTCCGGACCGGCACACCCATGTCGCAGTTCTGCTCACACAGACCGCACTCCCGGCACCGGCCGACATCGGCCTTGATCTTATAGAAGCCGGCCACGTTGAGCACGCCCCAGGTGGCCGCCCAGGGACAGGCCCAGCGGCAAAAGCTGCGGTGACCGGTGAACGGGATGATTAAAAAGCTCGCGTAGTAGCCGATCAGAATCAGGTCGTACATCGTGCGGCCGAACCGTTCATAGGCGTGCACCGGGTCCACCAGCATATAGACAAAATAGGCCCACACCACCGCAAAGGGCAGCCATTTCAGGTGCCGCCAGCGCCACCAGAAGTCGCCTTTCAGGGTGGCGTCCCGGAAGGCGAAACCCACCGTTTCCCGGCTGAACACGCAGGGGCAGTTCCAGCCGCAGTCCGCGCGTTTGCCGACCAGGGCCACCATAATGAAAAGGATGAGAAAGGGCAGGGCGCCAACCATGTGGACGGCCAGGGTGAACTCGGCCTCGGTGCCGTCGAGAAGCGGCATGCGCGGGTAAAATATCGGGATGAAGACCCAGTACAGGAAAAACAGCCCCACCATCACCTTGACCCGCAGCCGCTGGTAGGCGTCGCGCTCGGTCCGCAGCCGCCAGACGGCGAAGGCCGGAATCAGGTAAAGCTCCGGACTGCCGTTCAGTTTCACCACCGACCCGCCCACTTCGACATAAATGGGATACAGGAAGCTCGAGGCCAGCCAGGCCAGGGCAATCGCGCTCGCTATTTTCGCCGGGGTGATTCTTTTCGCAGAACCCATCTTTTCAGCGCCCCCTTGGACCACAGGTTTAGCGGAAATGCCGTCTGTTGGAATACTAGGCGCTTTGCCGCAAACATCTACGCAAAATGGCAAACTGGTTGAGCCAGGTTAGGGCTTGCTCCCAGTGATGAGGGTATAGCCGAGCACCCCGTCACGCACCAGTTCCTCGGCCTGGTGCAGGAGCACCTTGCCGCGCTTGAGGTCCAGGCCTTTCAAGTCGAGCTTGCCCACGGCCTGAGCCAGTTCGGCGAGGAGCAGCCGCTGCCGGATTTGGCCGGCCAGCGCCAGCAGCGCCTCCGGATGGTCGGTTGCGGTCAGGCCGGTGAACCCCGCATGGGCCAGGACCGCCCGGTATCCGTCAACAGTGAGGGCGTCGGCGATGCAGGCCGCCCGGAAGAGCAGCCCCTTCATCTCTTCGGGCAGCCGGTCCCGGTCCACCACCATATCGGTCAACCCGACACGCCCCCCGGCGGCAAGCACCCGGAACATCTCCCGGGCCGCCGTTTCCTTGTCCGGGAAGAGACAGAAAGAGCACTCGGAAATCACCGCGGTGCAGGCACCGTCTTCCAGGGGCAGGCGCTCGGCGTCCCCCTGCCGGAATTCCACCCGGTCGGTCAGCCCCGCGTCGGCCGCGTGCCGGCGCGCCTGTTCCAGGTTCTCCGCGCCCAGGTCGACCCCCAACACCCGGCAGCCGAAAACGCCCGCCAGAAACACGGCGCTGGTGCCCGTGCCGCAGGCCGCGTCGAGCAAAAAGTCTCCCGGCCCCAGGGCCAGGGCCTCTCCCAGCCGCCGGGTCAGTTCGAGCCCCCCGGGATGAAAGCTCCGGCCCAGGAGCAGGCGGACGACATCGTTCTGGTAGAAATCAACGCAGGCACACTTTAAGTCCTCATTCACCGGTCAACTACCTCGCTTCAACACGTTGTACACACAAAAGGGCACAAGCCCACCGTCCGGTAAGAGCTGGTGAACGCAACATTTCCGCGCCCGTTTGAGTTCGAAATTGTGGACGTCCATAAAGGCGTGCACCCCGATCATGGTGATCTGGTCGCGGAGCGCTTCAAGGTCCTCCAGCGAAATCCCACAGCAGGAGGCCAGGCTTTTCAGGGATTCGTCCGTCCCGGGCACGGCCCCGGCCGACCAAAGTTCTTCCAGGGAAGTCTGGGTCAGGGGAGAAAGGTCAGTGATGATCCGGTTCTTGAAGTAGTCCAGGTAGTCGTCCACGTTCACCAGCCGGGGCGCCGTGGTCAGCCGCTCGCCCCCGGTATACACGTAGGTAAGGGCGAAACAGGTCGGGTAGGGGCAAGGCACCGGCACGAAATCCGCCCGGGTCAGTTCGCCTTCGGTCTGTCGCTCCAACCCTTTCAGAATGTCGGGAAGAGTGATCCGGTTCAGCGGGTCGAACTCCAGCCGGTGGCGCCCGATGTGGGCCACCGGCTGGAACATCAGGCCGCGGATGCGGGGGTTTTGCAGCGCGAAGCGGACGAGGTCGCCCAGCTCACCGTCGTTCACCCCCGGGACCACGGTGGCCGAAAGGACAATGGGAATCCCGCAGTCACTGAGGCGCTCCACGGCCAAGAGCTTGTCGGCCAGAAGATCGGCCCCCCGGATCCGCCGGTAGACAACCGCCGACAGCCCGTCGAACTGCAGGTACACCGACGGCCGGAACTCGGCCAGGCGCGCCAGGAAGGCATCGTCCCGGGCGATGCGCAGGCCGTTGGTGTTCAGTTGCACCAGCCGGATGCCCTTGGCCCGGGCCAGCGCCAACAGCTCGAAGAGTTCCGGGTGCAGCGTCGGCTCGCCCCCGCTGAACTGGAGCACGTCCGGGTTCCCCTCGCACTCCCGGTACACATCCAGCAGCCGCGCCACCTGCTCCGGGGCCAGAAAGCCGGAACCCCCGGCGTCGGCCAGGCAGGCCGGGCACTTCAGGTCGCACGCCTGTGTCACGTCGATGATCGCCAGGCAGGTGTGCTGCTGGTGGTCCGGGCAAAGGCCGCAGTCGTGCGGGCAGCCGCGCTCAACCCGGGTGGAAAAGCGGCGGGGGAGGGTGCCGGGCTTATTGTATTTCAGGCTGTACCGGTAGTGATCGATATCACTCGAGACCAGCGCCTCGGAATGGCCGTGCTCGGGGCACCACTTGCGCAGGTAAACCCGCCGGCCCCGGACCAGCACGTCGGCGTGTACCAGGCCCCGGCACTCCGGGCAAAGGCTCTGACCTACTTCCAAAAAGATGCTGTCACGTTCGCGGCTGCCGCCGGCCATCTCGATCCCTCCGGACAAGTCGGCTAGGAAAACACATTGAACGAGCTTGGATCTCGTACCAGTCTGCCGATCACGGCGGACTCCTCGGCCCCTGCAGCACCGCGCAAGGCGGCCAGGAGCGCATCCAGTTTGTCCGGCGCGACCGCCATGAGCAGCCCGCCGGAAGTCTGGGGATCGCACAAGACCAGCCGCATTTCCTCGGAAAGCGAAGGCTCCCACCGGTAGCGCTCGCGGGCGTAACGATAGTTGCCGTGGGCCCCGCCGGCCACCGCCCCGGCCCGTGCCAGTTCCAAAGCACCGGGAATCACCGGGACCCGGGAGGCCTCCACCTCGACCCCCACCCCGCTCGCCGCCGCCATTTCCCACAGGTGCCCCAAAAGCCCGAATCCGGTCACGTCCGTACAGGCGTGCACGCCGATCCGCAGCATGACTTCGGCCGCCTCCCGGTTAAGCGCGGTCATGTACCGCACCGCCAGGGTCTCCAGGCCGGCATCCACCAGCCGCCGGTCGATGCCGGTGGCGATAACACCGGTGCCCAGCGGCTTGGTGAGGACCAGGACATCACCGGCCCGCGCACCGCTTCGGAACACGAGGCGTTCGGGGTGAGCGAACCCCGTAACACATAAGCCGTACTTGGGGGCATGATCGGTGATGGAATGGCCCCCGGCGATGGATACACCGGCCTCGGCCGCCTTGTCCGCACCACCGCGCAAAATGTCTTCCAGGATCCCAAGGGGAATGCTCTGGTTGGGGAACCCCACGATATTGAGAGCGAACACCGGACGGCCGCCCATCGCGTAGATGTCGCTTAAGGCGTTGGCGGCCGCCACCTGCCCGAAGGTGTACGGATCATCGACCACCGGAGTGATGTAGTCCACGGTCTGGATCAGGGCCAAGTCGGGGCCGACCCGGTACACGGCGGCGTCATCCTCCCGGCCGGCCAGGATGCGGGGATCAACCAGGGGCGGCAGGCAGCGCAGCAAGTGCGCCAGATCGGAATGCCCGATCTTGCACGCTCAGCCCGAACCCGGAGAGTAGGAAGTAAGCCGGAAGTTTGGGTAATTCCCGGTCATGGCGTGTTCTCCGTTCAAAGGTTGTTGCCATCAGTGTACCACGGGAGTTATTATTATTCCAATGCATAGTTTGCATATGTTCTATGCTTGGCGGTTATATGGAGGGGCGGATGATAACCGACATTCCCTTGTCGCAACTGCGCGTTTTCCACGCGGTCGCCCGGCACCTTAGTTACTCGCGGGCCGCAGAGGAACTGGCCCTGAGCCAGCCCGCGGTATCCCGGCAGATTAGCAACCTGGAGGGTCTCCTGGGCTTGCGCCTGTTTGACCGGCGGGGGCGCCGGGTGCAGCTCACCGACGCTGGCCGGAGCCTCTATGAATACGCCGACCAGATCGTGCACCTGGCCGGTGAGGCCCGGCGGGCGATGGACGGGCTACGCAACCTCGAACGAGGGCAGGTGCGCCTGGGCTTGGCCGCCTCCGCGGCCGGACATGCCCTTCGTTCGACGTTGAAACAGTTTGGGGCGTTTTATCCGGAAATCGAAGTGCGGTTGAAGGTGGCCCCGAGCAGGCGCATCCAGCAACTGCTCGCGGAAGGAGCACTGGACCTGGCGCTGGCCGGTCCGGACGTCTTACCCGGACTGCACATTGAGTTTGTACTCAGCGACACTCTGATCCTGGTTTCGGCGTCGGATCACCCCTGGACTACGCAACCCCCGCCCGATTACGCCGCCTTGAACCGACAGATCCTCCTCTGGCCGCCGCGCGGTTCAGGCGTGCGTGAAGCAGCCGCTTCCTTTCTGCACGCACATGGCCTGCAGCCGGAGACGATAGAGGTGCCGGACTGGAGCGCCATCCGGAACCTGGCCGCGGCCGGGACCGGCCTCGCGTTCGTTCCCGCCGCGCCGGCCGCACCGGAACTGGAAACAGGCCGCCTGGTGCAGTACGGACCGGGGTGGACGTTCAGCTTTTCCCGCTGCCTGCTTTCGGCCAAAGACCGCCCCCTTTTCCCGGCGGCGCTGGCCTTCGCCAATTTTGCCCGCAAACATGAGACAAGCACTTGATGGGACGGGAAAGGCCGCCCCCAGGAAGAAGCAGGCAGCCGGAACGGGCAAGCGGCGGCCTACTGTTATGGCTGTCGAAAAAGTTTCATGACCCTTCGTGACCATATCACGATCATTTAGCTCTCGGGCGACTCGACCGTACCCGGAGAGCCTTGATTTTCCCGGGTTTCCAGCACTATGCAGGAATGAAACTGGTAGTAAAGTACACAATAAGAAAAAACCACTTATTATTTTTTAAGGAGGAAACTCAACACATGGCCCAGTACGCGCAGAACTTACAGTGGCAGTTGAACCACCTCAGGCAGGACCTGAACAACATCCTGCAGATGGCCAGCCAACTCTCCCAGCAGGAACAAAGCAACGCGATGGAATTGCGGCGCCTGCAGCAACTGGAAAACAACGCCTCCCAGCAGCTGCAGCGGATCCAGCAGATTTGCAACAGCCTAAGCAACAGCTTGAACCAGGTCTCGGGAATCAGCCAGCAGTACGGAATGGGTATGCAAGCAGCCGGTGCCCAGTTCACGCAGCAGCAACCCTACACCGCGCAGTTCACGCAGCAGCAACCCTACACCGCGCAGACCGGTACGGCCCAATTCGGCGGCGGGTTCAACGTACCGCAGTACGGTACCGGCGCGTACGCCCAGAACATCGGACAGTACAGCGCGGGCATGAACATCGGCAACTTAGGCGCGAACCAGTACGGCGCCCAGGCCTTCAGCCCGATGATGGGCAATATCGGGAACATCGGCAATCTAGGCGGCTACACCGCGCTGCAGACCGGCTACCGGACCGGCACCAACTACCTGCAGAATCCGTCGAACCTGGGCAACTACTCGGCCGTGCAATCCGGCTACCTGAATCCGTCGATAAGCGGCCAGTTCTGAATTCCGGTTAACACGCAGCAGGTTAGCGGCTGGACATAAGCACCCCTTAATAGGCCGTTGGATAAACGGCCTATTATCTATTATTTTTATTATTTTTTTATTTTTATTTTTGCCCTGCTCGCCGATTTCTCGGCCTTCAAGGACCGGGTTACGAAAAGGTTCCGTGACCTGTCCGCGGAGTTGTCCGGAAAACCGAATGAACACGCTCTTCTATTGGTTTTCGCGATTCCTTGCTTCGGGCGGACGGTTATGCTAAAATGAATTGCGGCGGACCGATCCGCCTGATCCGGGCCCGTAGCTCAGATGGGAGAGCGCTTGACTCGCATTCAAGAGGTCAGGGGTTCGATTCCCCTCGGGTCCACCAGTAATGACAAGGGTTTGCGGGGTTTTGCGGAACCCCGTTGCTGAGGGAGTTGGCAACCATTTGGCAACCATGGGCTAGCTCCCTTTATTTGTCCGCAGAGTCGTACTTGGCCAGAGCTTGCCGTCGAGGGTGGCAAACACCAAATCGTAGTCCTTGTGGGTTCCCCGCCGGGCCATGCAACTCCAGATCGGTCATTACGTTGACCGATTTATCGGTCTCTTTTTCGTCATCAGGAACACCGTCAATCTCCGCTATGGAGTATGAAAGGCTGCGGTGCGGCCTGGTTTCTCGACTCGGTCTGAGCTTCTTGGAACACGGATTCTTTGAGCCTCGAAGAACCAACCCTGGTTGGCGGCGTTCACCACCTTCTACCGCCACGCTAAGTGGAAAAACGGCCTGTTTATGCTGCCACTTAAGGTATGCTCAGAGGAGAGGGATAATCTTCCAGACAAGGCCGTGCTGAGGAACACCACTTCCCCCACCCTTGTGCTCAGTCTCCTCTGTGGTGTACACTCATGTTAGGTGGTGTCCGGGTTTCATATCTTTTAAGATAAGGTTTTGGCCAGCCCCGGTGCCATTTGATCCGCGCGCGAGGCGCCGCCGGCAGGAGCGTACCCATGCAAACAGCCGCCATTATCACCGTCGCGCTACCCAGACACACTCCGCACAGCAATGCCGCACCATACGAGGGCCGCTCGGCGTCCAGGGGCAAGGCGACCCGTAAAGGACCTCCTCTTAACGCTACTTGCGGACACGCTGAGGAAAAGGAGGTGTGGAAGTCATGAACGTAGCGGAACTCTTTGGTTACCCCATCGCGGCCCTTTCCGCCGTTGTGCTGCTTTTCCTGGTCATCCTGCAGGCCGACGGTGTCCAAATATGGTGGCCGCTGTGGCCCATCTTTGGCTTGGGTGTGATTGTTGGTTTTGCACTGCTGACGCCCCCGTTGAAGAAAATCATCTAGTCAATTGGTTAACAGCCGGCGGTGCCTCCCCGGGTATGGTGGATGGACTCAACCGAAAAACCAGTTACGGGACTCCCGGACAAGTGGTTGGGGGCGGTTACGTCTGCAACACTGCGGCCGTAATTTTCGATCGCCCACCATTCGTCACCGGGCTCAGGCTGATCAAATGAGCGCATAAGCTGGATTCTGGGCTGGACGGACGTCACCCTGCCTTGCCAGATCAGTTTTTCTAAACCCATCAATGTCCCGGAAGAGAATGCAGTAACTTCTTCTAGGCTGACCGCACTCAGGTACAGCTCTGCCGCTTCATCGGCGATAATCTCGGCCACCACTTGCGCCCCCGGTTCGCCCTCCACCAGCGCGAGCACGGCGCATAATTACATAATTAGTAGTTGGTCGTCGGTCGTCGGTCGTCAGTGGCTGTTCGCCAGTTTTCAGCTATTGCGCACCACGCGGATTCATGACCCAAACCGACCACCGACCACCAACCTCCGGGGCCTCAACGCCGCTCCCGCTTCCTGTCCGCGGCGCGCTCCTTAAGCAACAGGTCTGTCAGCCGGACTTGACCAATTTCTGCCTTAGCCCTTTACCTTTCCCTTCTCTCTTTCCCTTCTCTCTTTCTTCCTCAAAGGACGAGGAGGCCTGACATAAAACCCGTGCCTGCGCGAAAGAGCTACCAGCTCTCCCGAAAGCGCCTGTAAGTACCCAGAAGGGTCGGAGAGATACCGCTCTAAACACTTGACGGCCCTGGGAAAGCCCGCCCGGTAGGCAACCATCAGACGCTCAACCGAGGCCGGGTAAGGGTTCAGGGCATCGAGGCAAACCTCCTTGACCCCGGCATCTCTCATGGCACCCACCAGCCGCTCCAATACTCCGGGAGCATCGGTTATCCCGGGAAGGACAGGCGCTATAAACGCCCATACATCTATGCCTGCGGCAGCAAGTTTTCCGGCCGCTTGCAGGCGTGCCGATGAGGGTGCCGCTCCGGGTTCCAGCGCGGAAGCCGCACCGTCGTCAGGAACGGTCACCGTAAAGCCCACAGAGCAATGCTGGAGCTTCCTAAGCAGATCCGCGTCCCTCACCACCAGGTCGGACTTGGTGAGGATCTCAACCTCTGCATTCGGATATTCCTCTGCAAGGACTTTTAAAGAGTCCCTGGTGAGACCGAATTCCGCCTCCGCAGGCTGGTAGACGTCTGTAACCGTACCCAGGATGATCCTGCCCGAAAATGCCCGCTTTCGCCGCAATTCGCGCCCGAAAACTTCAGGAAAGTTCACTTTTGGAGCGACGAACCCGCCCCACTTCCCGGCGCGGCTCGCGAAACGGAGGATTGTGTCGGCGTAGCAGTAAAGGCACCCGTGCGCACAGCCGAAATAGGGGTTCAGGCAGTAGCGGTAACCCCCAATGCCGGTTCGGTTGAGAGCCGTTTTGCAGTAGGCCGGTTTTACGACCGCCTCGGGCACTTGAACGTACCCCATTCGCTTAAGCTTTGACGCCTACTACATACTCCCTCCGTGATCGTCCGCGCCGGGTCGACTTGTCGGTGCGCAGTGAGGTAGTATCGGGGCGCCCTGAGACTGGGTCAACTCCAATGCCAAGTTTTCCAAAGTTGTTAGTTCTTCCATCCGGCCGAGGGTGCAAAGGACCTTCTGCTTGGTCTTGCCGTCCTCCCGGCAGTACTCGACGATCTGGAGGTATTGGCGGACTGAACCGTCCTTATTCTTGAGGGTTTTTAATCGCGCAAACATAATACTATTATTATTGTAGCACAGCACATGTCACCTGCCTAAACATATTCTGGAAAACGTGGCACCGCCATTTTGCAGCCGAGCGGTGCAAGTCCTCTCGCTTTTCCCCGCCACCACTGGGTAGCGTCATACTTCATCAAGGCCTCTTTATGCCGGGCAGCACGTGCCCGTACACCTTTAGAGTGAAAGCTTCACTGGCATATGTTTACGGCAATATTCCGGCCATTTTTTGGGTATCCGGATAAAGTGCCCCAGGCGAATTGTGGGATGTACCTTTGAATCAGCTTGCTGTTTCTAACCGTAATCGCCAGGGCCTTTTTGGTCCAGACACTGTGCACCGGCAGGGACGCTTATCGGTCGCGGCGAATTCTTATAACTGGTGCACATTTGCGACCAGAGGAGTAAAGCATAGGGGAGGAAAGAGAACTCGCCGACCATAACTCCACTGTTTAAGGAGGCGATTGAAGACAGGTCTCGAGGCCTCCGGAGAAGCGGTTTTCCTTAGATTCAGTCTGAAATGGGACATAGTGTTTGCGGAATGGCACATACTCTTGTTTTAGGGCGCCAGGAAAAGCCCCGGTTTCTGTCTCGGTCAAAGGCTGGTTTCCACAATTAGGGGGCTAAGATGATGGGTGAAAAGGAAGCCGAGCAAGCACGCTTTCCGGAACCGACAAGAAGGGGAGAAATCACCCTGAGACTGTCGGAATTTGAGTTCCCGCCCATGCAGGACATACTCCTGGTGGGGAAAAGAGCGCCGATCGGTCCGGAAGCCGTAAGGAGAATGGTGGATGCGCTGTCGCCGGAGCAGTATGACATCGTCCGCCTGGAGCATTCGCTGTTCGAGGCTGTGGTCGTAAAGAAATCTCTGCTCAGGCTCCTTCCCAGGGAGAGACTCTTGCCGATCATCCTGGAAGAAGGGGAGAGGGTGGCAACCGAAAACACTATTGTCAAAGTCCAGGCCAACATTGTCATTCATGTGTCCCGGGCGGTGGAGCTTTGATGCGTGTGCAGGACATAATGAGTCAGTCGCTGGTGACCGTTTCGTCTGACCGGTCCGTCCGGGCAGCTATCGAGTTGATGCACCGGATGAGAATCGGACTTGACAATGCGCCTAGCTAGGTGGTCAATTACCTCCGGTGCAATCGGTGGGAGACTATTGTATGCCGGGTCGAGGCAATTGCCGGGGCGGAAACCCTGCAAGCGGTAGTTTGTTTGATTCAGTTCGGGAAAAGCTTTCACCATTTCCGCCAGCAACTCCTCGGTGTGCAGACCGGGTACTATGGTGGTACGGACATAACCGCACCGGCGGCGCAACACGGCGGCAATGGTTGCTGCAACACATTCGGGGTTTTTAAAGCCTACCAGGTCGCCATAGAGCCGCAAGGGAACCTTATAGTCCACGGCGATGACATCCACAAGGCGTTCGTCCAATAAACCGCACACGAGTTCCGGGTGGGAACCGTTGGTGTCAAGTTTAACGGGTACACCAATCTCTTTCACTCGGGTCAGAAACAAGGTCAAGTAGCGAGAAAGGGTAGGTTCGCCTCCGGTGACGACCAGCCCGTCCAGCATTGCCCGCCGCCGTCTCAGATAGTGCAGAATGTCGTCGACGGGGACAGGCGTATCAAATAATGAGGACTCCACCAGCTCGGGATTTTGACACCAGGGACAGCGAAAGTTGCACCGCCGCAGAAAGACCGTGGCGGCTATCCTGCCGGGCCAATCAACCAGCGATACTTTATTAAAACCACTGCATTCGATCATAGTCTTCCTAACAGAATGCCTTGTAAGGATTGAGGCACCCTGAATACTCTCCGCTGGCCGTATTCGGCTTTCTTCCCTTCGTTCCACTGGCTGACCGGGCGATAATAACCTACGATACGGGAATAGATCTCGGTGGCGCCGCCGCACCTGGGGCATTGCCGGGCCTCACCGCTGATGTATCCGTGGCTTGCGCACACCGAGTAAGTGGGCGTCACCGAGACATAGGGCAGGCGGTAACTGTTGGTTACTTTCTTGACGAGCGCGGCGCAACCTTCCGGATCGGGCAAGGCTTCGCCCAGGAAGATATGGGCGACCGTTCCGCCTGTGTACAGCGTTTGCAACGGCTCCTGGTGTTCAAACATGGCGAAGACGTCATCGGTTTCGTGAACCGGTAGCTGGGTGGAGTTTGTGTAGTACGGCGCCGCGCCCCGCCTCCATTCGTCTTCATTCGCGGCAAGGAGGCCCGGAAACTCTCTCTTGTCAATACGGGCAAGACGGTGGGAACAGCCCTCGGCAGGTGTAGCTTCCAGGTTATAGAGATTGCCCGTGCGTTCCTGGACCCCCACCAGGAATTCCCGCAGGAAAATAAGGATGCGCCTGGCGAACTCCTGGCCTTCCGGTTCGCTGATGCTCTTGCCGAGCAGGTTCCGGGCCGCTTCGGCCGCTCCCACCAACCCGATGGTGGCAAAGTGGTTGGTCCAGTAATTCCCCGTTCTCTCTTTCACTCCCCTCAGGTAATGACGCGAGTAAGGGTAGAGCCCGTTGCCGGTCAGCCTCTCCAGGACCCGGCGCTTGATTTCCAGGGAGGTGACGGCGATAGAAGCCAGATGCGCCAAACGGGTGAAGAAGTCCTGTTCGTCCTTTGCCAGGTAGGCTGACCGCGGAAGGTTTAGTGTCACCACCCCGATGGAACCGGTCAGAGGGCTGGCGCCGAACAGTCCTCCACCCCGCTTCAAAAGCTGTTTGTTGTCGATGCGCAGGCGGCAGCACATGGACCGCACGTCTTCCGGCTGAAGATCGGAATTGATGAAGTTGGCGAAGTAAGGCGTTCCGTATTTTGCCGTTACGGCAAAGAGCTTCTGTGCCACGGGACCTCCCCAGTTGAATTCCGGTGAAACATTGTAAGTCGGAATGGGAAAGGTGAACCCTCGCCCGCAGGCGTCGCCCTCCATCAGCACGTCGGCAAACGCCTCATTGATCATATTCACTTCTTCCTGATAGTCACCGTAACCGGTATCAAGCTCCCGGCCGCCCACCACGGCGGGTTCGTCTTGCATAAAAGCGGGGATGTCCAGGTCCATGGTAATGTTGGTGAACGGTGTCTGGTAGCCCGTCCGGGTGGGTACGTTCAGATTGAAAACGAATTCCTGGATGGCCTGTTTCACTTCCCGGTAGCTCAGGTTATCGGCGCGGACGAAAGGGGCGAGAAGCGTATCGACGTTGGAGAAAGCCTGGGCCCCCGCCGCCTCTCCTTGAAGCGTGTATAGGAAGTTGACCATCTGGCCCAGGGCCGAACGGAAGTGTTTGGGCGGCTTGGACGACACCTGGTTGGGTACCCCGCCGAAACCCTCTTCCAGGAGTTGCTTAAGATCCCACCCCACGCAGTAGACACTCAGGTAACCGAGGTCATGGATATGGAAATCGCCTTCAAGGTGTGCCCGGCGCACTTCCGGAGGGTAAATACGTTCCAGCCAGAAACTGGCCGCGGCGGTGTTGGAGATGTAACTGTGCAGTCCCTGCAGGGAAAAGGATGAGTTGGCGTTCTCGGCTACGCGCCAATCCGCCTGGTTGAGATAGGACTCCACCAGGTCACAGTTTACCAGCGACTTCATTTCCCGCATCTGGCGGTGCTGTTCCCGATAGAGTATGTAGGCCTTGGCGGTCCGATGATAGCCGAGTTCCATCAGGCTTCTTTCCACCAGGTCCTGCACTTCTTCAACGGTGGGAGTGGCAATGCCCCGGTTTTCCAGAGCCTCGATAACGCGCTGCGTTACCGCCGGGGCGGCGTCATCGTCCGCCCATCCGGCTTCTCCCGTAGCTTTGAAAGCCTGTGCAATAGCATTGGTGATGCGCCTGCTTTCGAAAGCTGCTATGCGTCCGTCACGCTTTTTGATTGAGGTAATCATAGCTGTCTCCTTCCCGCGCAAAGAGCAGGACATTGCTGTTCCAGTGGCGAGCCTCTCAGGTCAATCGGGACGATACTCCGTGCGCAAGCGCCGCGCCGCTTTAACCATTCTTTTGAGTGCCGCTGCCACCTCTTTCTGCTGTCGGGTTTTCAGGCCGCAATCCGGGTTAACCCATAGTTGCTCGGGGCGGAACACATCCAACGCCTGCCTGATGACGCGTTCCATGTCTTCCACTTCCGGTACGCGGGGGCTGTGAACATCGTACACGCCGAGACCGATGTCCCGATGATAGGCGGAGCGTTTGAAGACTTCGAGGAAACCACCCCTGCGGGCGGTCTCGATGGAGATGACATCGGCATCCATGGCCTCGATGGCCTCCAGGATATCGCCAAACTCAACATAACACATGTGGGTATGAATTTGGGTTTCGGGACAGGCACCTCCGGTGGCCAGCCTGAAGGCGCTTACCGCCCAGGACAGGTAGGGTGCTCTTTCTTCGGTCCTAAGCGGAAGTCCTTCACGCAGGGCGGGCTCATCGACCTGTATAATCGCCAAACCGGCCTTTTCCAGATCAACAATCTCGTCGCGAATGGCAAGAGCCACCTGGTACGCAATCTGATCCGATTCAAGATCCTCACGTACAAACGACCAGTTGAGCATGGTCACCGGTCCGGTAAGGATGCCTTTTACCGGTTGCGGCGTCAGCGATTGCGCATAGAGAGCCTCCGCCAGAGTCAGCGGCGTATCGCGATATACATCGCCGAATAGGATCGGCGGTTTAACACAGCGGGAACCGTAGGACTGTACCCAGGCGTTGGAGGTTACGGCAAACCCCTGAAGCCTGGTGGCAAAATACTCGACCATGTCGTTCCGTTCAAACTCACCGTGTACCAGCACGTCAAGGCCCAGTTGCTCCTGAATTCTTACCCACTCGGCGATCTGACCCCTGATAAAGGCATCATATTGTTCCTTGCTCACTTCACCCCGCCGCCGACGCGCCCGCGCAGCCCGCACCTCCGGCGTCTGGGGAAAACTACCGATCGTGGTCGTGGGGAACAAGGGAAGGGCAAGACGGCGTGACTGCAGTTTCCGACGCTCTGCATACGGAGCAGTCCGCTGGAAATCAGTCTCCTTGAGAGCCGAAACACGCATCCTAACGGCGGGCACCACCCGGCCACTCAGCTCCGCCAGGGCCCGTTGCGCCTGGTCGGCAGCCGCCAGTTCCGCGGCCACCACAGTTTCACCTTCTTTAACCGCTCGGGCAAGGGCGCGCAATTCGGTCAGCCGCTCGTCGGCAAAAGCAATACCCTGGCGCAAGGCCGAAGGCAGATGAGATTCATCGGCAGCGCTTACGGGGAGGTGAAGCAGGCTGCACGAAGGTTGCAGCCAGATCCTTGTCGCCGGTACGTAAGGGAATACTTTGTGTAGCAGATCCAATTTTTGCCTCAGATTTGTGCGCCAGATATTGCGCCCGTCAACGATCCCCAGGCCAAGCCATTTGTCCGGGGGGAAACCGTGTCGCTCCAGGTTGGCGATGTTCTCCGGATAACCGTGGACGAAATCAAGCCCCAACCCGTCGACCGGCAACGCCATCAGGCGTGCATACTGACTCAGACCGCCGAAGTAAGTCTGGAGCATTATCTTTAACCCACGCAGGCCCTCGGTTATTTTCCGGTACGCCGCTGCCAGGGCCTTTGCCTCCTCTTCGGTCACGTCGAGGATTAGGGACGGCTCATCTACCTGCACCCAGGTTGCGCCGGCCGCATCCAATTCACGCAGGACTTGTGCGTAGAGGGGGCTCAGTTCATAAAGCGCTCGGCGCCACTCCGGAGCGTTTTTGGACAACTTGATAAGAGTAAACGGACCCAATAACACCGGTTTGGCGTTGCCATTCAAGGTGTCCTTGGCCCGCAGGTAAGCCTGGAGCGGCAGGTTCTTGACGAGGACAGGCTTCCTTTCCCACTCGGGCGCGATGTAATGATAGTTGGTGTTGAACCACTTGCGCATGGCGCACGCCGGCGCATTGGGACCACCGCGCGCCATGGCGAAATAGAGGGATAGGCCGTCGCCGGCTTTTTCAAACCGCTCCGGCACGAGTCCGAACATCACGGCGGTATCCAGAACGTGATCATAAAGCGACAGGTCACCTACGGGGACGAGTTCCACGCCCAGGCGGACCTGTTGACGCCAGTGCGCCTCCTCCAGGCGGGCCGCACCAGCGAGCAGGCCTTCCTCATCCAACACCCTCCCCCAATAACCCTCCAGGAGTTTTTTCAAGGTGCGTTCCCGCCCCATGCGAGGGTAGCCGATGTTACTGACCAGCATCTACAACCATCTCCTATCACGAAATCAAAAAGACCCTACCCCGGTTAACTTGGGGAGGGTCCCAGCATGCAAAATCCCGACATCTCCCGCCGTTTTGCGCATGCACATTCAAGGCAGGCGCACCGGTGAGAGCCCTTGGTTTTTCAAACACGCTGCTCCCTCGCCTCTCGACCGGAGGCAAATAAAGGAGCACTTGACAAGCAGGCAGGTCTCCTGGCTTACGGTCATCGTCGCTACACCCGCCTTCCCGGGTTATCGGTGGCATCCTGGGGAGCGACTCATCGCTTACAGTAGCGGGACTGCTCAGGAATTGCACCTGATTCCCTATTATCCCCTGGTTAGGGGCACCTGCTTATCCTTTATGTGCTAAGAGTCATTCTAGCATGGGCGCCGATGGTCGTCAACACTCCCATGGAAACGGGTGTACGCGCAGAACGGAGGGACTAAAAAGTTCCAAAATCAATGTTCCTTGTTTTCCCCAGAACTCTTGCCTTGAAAAGATCATAATTGACCCGGAACCCGCTTACTACCCATAAACCTGAAGCAGGGATATTGGAGAACTCTAGCAAGGTCGTTCTTATAAGTGACGGGCGATACCCCTGTGAAATCTTATTGTCACCTAAGCAACAAACTCTTACGCTAGTCTCCTCATTTGAACCACTAGTTGATCGCAAACTCCGCGTTGACGACCGCCGTTATCTTCTTTTCCAGCGACCATGTATCGTTGACCCCATAGTCCGACACTTCGGTGGAATGCACGGGTGTGATTTGGAAAACACCCATCTTTGCCGAGCGGAGTGGGCCCAGTCTGCCGCCTCCCTGCACCGCGATTTGTTCGGCGCGCTGCCTGGCGTTTTTCGTGGCTTCGGCTAACATTTCCACCTTGATGTCATTGAGCTTGGTGTAGAAATACTGTGGAGGCTCAGAGTTGAACTCGATCCCCTTGCTGATCAGTTCGCCCGACGTCCTGGATACGGCCGTGATCCGGTCCACGTCCGTCGACCGCACCTCCACGGACTGCCACAAACCGTATCCCCTGATCTCACTGGTCTCCCGCCCATGCTTATCGACTTCGTAAAAGGTGTTCATGGAGACCGGCATGAAGGTGATCTCCTCGTCGAGGACACCTTGCGCCTTCAGGTGGCTCTTAATCTCCTCCAGGTCGCTCTTCAGCAAGGCATAGGCTTCCGGCAACTGCGGCGAACGCCTAGTGAAGTTGCCCCTCCAGACCACCAGGTCGGACCTCAATTCCCTTTCCGCCGCGCCGGTGACCGTAAGGGCGGAGGTTGAGCGCGCCTTCACGAAGGCACCGGAAAAAATCACCGTGCAGATGATCAGACTGAGGCCCATAATCACCGCCAAAAAAACCAGCTGAGGCGACCGGCTCGTGCTGTTTTCCACGTGGTTTCTCTCCCCTCTTATTCGCATCTTATTCGCAAACCGCAAGAGAATAACCCCCTAGATCCCGTTACTAATTGACGCGGCAACCCACCTTAGTGTTTTTTGTTGATAAGACGATGAGAAATGCGCAAAGGATTAGTCATCTGTAAAGAACTTTTTTGTCTTGCTGATTGGTCCGGATAGCGCAGGCGACTTTGTCGCGGGTCAGCGTCTTTATATTCATATTCCGCACCAAACTTCAAACGCTCCCGGTGCTGTAAACTCGCTTTTCCAGTCTTTCCACAACCGCCTCCTTTTTCCTGCAGGGTCAAAAAGCCCTCTATTGTTTCAAGCCCTGCGCCGCCAGCATATAGTGTCTTAAACGGGATAGAGAGAGGTGTTCGACGTGGGCCGATTCCCGCCCGACTGTCCCGAAGGGTTTCTAGGCCTGTATTTCGTGATTCCCGGGGACACAATGTCGATTGTCGCCAAGCGGTTCGGAATCAGTACACAACAGCTTATTGCCGTAAACCCGCACATTGCTGACCCAAGCGTGCTATTCCCGGGGGATGTATTGTGCGTGCCGGGGTTCCGCAGGCCCGTCACCTGCCCACCGGGCTTCGAAAACCGCCTTGAAGTGGCACCCGGGGACACCATGTTCTCGATTGCGCAGATGTTCAACGTGAGCGTCGAGGAACTTATCGCCGCAAACCCGCATATTCCCGATCCGGACGTGCTCTTCCCGTTCGACATACTGTGCGTTCCGTAAACGGAATACCTGGGATGTTATTATTGGTTGGCGCCGCTGGTTTTAAGCGTGTTGACACACAATCTCCAAGGATGTAACATAATAGTAGAAAAGGATGCGACTGTCCGGGTGGCCCGCGGGTACCTGGAAGCGCACCAAAGGCCCGGGAACACCGGGCCTTAGTCTTGGGCCGTTTAAACCCACCGGGTTCCGGTGGGTTTAAACGGCATTTCAGAATATACACAAAAACGGGTGGTACGGGAAGGAAACCCGGGGCTTGATCTAGAAGTCCACCAGTATCAGTTTGCCGGGAGGTGACCGGGACGTGGCCGGAATGAAACCCCACCGGAGGCCGGTGGAAATAGTGTACCGGAGCGGATATGTGCTCCAAACCCTGGGTGTCTTGGCTCTTTTTTTGGCCTACGATTCCGCCCGCCTGGATTCCATCCTGTCCGTCGCGGGCTACTTCCTGATCGCCGCCGGCGTGCTCATCTCCGGTTGGCTTCTGCAAGTTTACATGCGGGAAGTCCGGATCATTGTGCTCGTGGCAGCGGTAGCCGGCATAGCGCTGCAGATCACCGGGGTCGTGACCGGTGCCACCCACCTGGTCCCACTGGGCCTGGGCTTTGTCTTCGTTGGTTCGTGCGGGCTCGTCGGCAAAGAGGCCTACTGCTTCCGCTTCAAGGAAGGCTGGTGGCTGATGCCGGTGCTGGCGGTCCTGACCCTGGCGCTATACATCCAGCACACCGTCGGTCACCCGACACTGGCCGTCCAGATCGTGTCCGCCATCGCCCTGGCCCTCTTTGCATCTTTCACCATCCGCAAATTCAAGATGCCTTATTATGGTGGATGTGGCAGCGAAAAAGAATGAAGTGCATATAGTGGTAATACCAACCACACAAACGCGGGGCTCTAAAATAACCCCGAAGGCCGGTGAAATGCCGGCCTTTCTCTTTCCGGCGGACACCCAAGGTCGTGGAACCGGGCCGTTCAAATAGTGATATACTAAACCAGGATAGGCTTTTTGGGAGTGGGTCACGCTGCACCAGCGCCAGGAGGCTGTTAACCGGCGAAAAATCAACGCCGCGCGACTTTCGGTAGCCTCCAACACCGTACTGATGTTGGGAAAGCTGGCCGCCGGTTTTTTTATGGGCTCGGTCAGCGTCATCTCCGACGGCGTCCACTCCGGCATTGACCTCCTGGCGGCGTTGATCGCGTTGACCGCCGTGCGGCAATCCGCGAAACCGGCCGACGAACGCCATCGCTTCGGGCACGGAAAATTCGAAAACCTGGCCAGCATCGCCGAAGCCGGGCTCATCGCCCTCGCCGCCGGCGCCATCATCTTCAACGCTGTACCCCGGCTGTTCTCCCCCACTCCCGTCGGCGCCCTCGGCCTGGGCGCCGGGGTGGTGCTGACCGCCATCGTGGTTAATTCCATTCTTTCCCAGTACCTGTTCCAAGTGGCCCGGGAAACCGATTCACCGGCCCTGGAAGCCGACGCCTGGCACCTGCGGTCGGACGTGTACACCTCGGTGGCCGTCTTGGTGGGTCTGGGACTGATTCACGTGACCGGGCAACTGATCATCGACCCGCTGATCGGCATCCTGGTGTCCCTCTTGATCCTGCGGGCCGCCTACCGGTTGATCCGCGACGCCTTGAGGAGCGTTTTGGACGTCCGCCTGCCCGAAGAGGACGAGGCGGCTATCCTGGCCGTCCTGGAAAGACACCGGGCCGGCTACGTCGAGTTTCACCAACTGCGCACCCGGAAGGCGGGCCCGGAGCGGCACATCGACCTGCACCTGGTGACCCCCGCCCACGGTTCGGTGGCTGAAGCCCACGCGTTGTGCGACCGCATCGAAAAGGAGATCGAGGCGCTGTTCCCGAACCGGGTGCACGTTCTGATCCACATTGAACCCTGTGACGACCGGTGTGCAGGGTGCCCCAAACCGGTCAAGTCCGACTGTCCGAATGAATAGCGTAACCTTGAGATAGAGCTCAAAAAACCACGGCAGCACAACAAGGTCTCCGTAAACCCTCCCGTAGAACTCAATCAACCCATCCAGGCGCCTCCCGGGGCATCGGCACTTTTCGCCCTATGGTCGTTTTTCGGGGTTGAACGGTCATGTACCCAAAGTCATCCCTGATATTCAACCACAGATTTGCCGAACGCCCCCTGATACTTCCCGCTGGAAACCAAAAAACCGCCTTTTGCCGCCGTTCTCTTCTTTTGTACATCACGTGGATATACAATGTGAGCACCAAGAATGAAAGATGGTGATTTGGATGTCAGCGCCTTGTGCATCCTCCTGATGGCGGGGATCGCCGTCCTGGGCGGCATCGTGCTCAAGATGGTAGGGGGCTGGGAGGCCTTCTCCAGCGGCTTGCGGGCCCTGTCGGCGAGCAAACCCCAGTTCTTCGAGGTTCCCGGCCTGTTCCAGAAGATCGTGCCGGGCGGGCCCTGGACGGCCCTGATGATCCTGACCTACTTGTTCGCCCTGATGGGCATCCAGTCCTCCCCGGCTTTTTCGATGTGGGCTTTCTCCAACCGGGATCCCAGGCCCTTTCCCTGGCAGCAGGCAATCGCCTCTTCTCTGATCGTCTGGCCCCGCCTCACCCGGCAGGGAGTGGTGGCCGGTCTGATCGTGGGCCTGCTGGCGGTCAGCGTCACCTACCTGTTTCCGGAATACCGGTACCCGCTGACCATCCACAGCGCCGGCTGGGGAATATTCCTCAACTTGCTGGTTGCCGTCCTGGTCAGCCTGTACGGTCCCCAGCCCACGGCCGAGGAAAAGGCCAAACGGGACGACTTTCACCGGATCCTCCGGGAGACCTGCGGCCTTACTCCCCACAAGAAGAAGTGGCTCGGGATCACGTGGGTTTTCACCATTTTCTGGTTCGTCATGGCCATCGGCCCCGGCACCCTGCTGGGCAGCAACCTGGACGTCTGGATCGCCGGTGTTCCCCTGCTCTGGATCTGGCAAATCGTCTGGTGGCTGATCGGGGTCGGGATGATGGTCTGGCTCTGCTTCTACATGGAAATGTCCACGATGCCCCGCAACCTGGAAAAGGTTCTGGTTACTGAAGAGCGGAAGTCCCTCTCCATTTATCCGGGTATCGAATACGCGCCATCTACGTCCCCCAAGGCCTGATTGGTCTTCGGGGACAGGCGGTCTATCAATTAATGGTATCGGTTTGGCGTTCGCCCGGGGACCCGTTTAGGGGTCCCCGGGCCCCAAATCCGAGAGGAGATGAGGTTTGTTTTGGAGGTTGCAATCGGGGTCCTGCGCTCGATTACTCCTTTCTCGTCCCTCAGTGAAGCGGTACTGGAAGAGTTGGCGCCCCAAACGTACCTTAAGGCTTTTCCCAAGGGCACCTACGTGTTCCGTCAAGGCACGCCCACCCTCCACGCCCTCTTCATCGTTGTGGAGGGTCTGGCCGAGGTTACGGTAACCAACAGCCGGGGCAAGGAAAGCGTGGTCAGCTTTCGTCACCCACATGATTTCTTTGGGGAAACGGTCGTGCTTACCGACGAGGAATACCCGGGATCGGTACGCGCCAGGAAAGACTTGACCTGCCTGGTGATGCCCCGCGAAGTCTTCGAACGCCTGATGTACCACCATCCGGAGGTGTCGCGTTTCTTCAGCCGGGTGCTCCTAAGCCGGATGCGGTCGCTGTACCAGGAGATCGTCGCGGACCAGGCTCCGGACTTCGTGCGCGCCGAATCGGCACTGTTCCGCCGGCGGGCGGCCGAGATCATGTCCACGCCGGTGGTTACCTGCCGCCGCAGCGAGCCGGTGCATCACGTGGCACAAATAATGGTGGAAAAAAACATCGGTTCGGTGGTGGTGGTGGACCAGACCGGTCATCCCGTCGGCCTGGTCACCGAGCGGGACCTGGTGGCGCGGCTGGCCGATCCGGCGCAGGGATGGCCGGCGCACCTCACGGCGGAGGCGGTAATGCAGCGTAAGCTGGTCCAGGTGCCGGCCGGCGCCTACCTCTACGAGGTTCTGGTCCAGGTCATCAAGCACGGATGCAAACACCTGACCGTAACCGAGAACGAATTCCTGGTTGGAATCATCAGCGTGGCCGACCTGGCCCGCGCGCGGAGCACCGGGACGCTCTGGTTCGCGCACCGCATCGAGACTCAGCCGACCCTGGAAGGGCTCCGCGAAACCAGCCACGAAGTGGACGGTTTTCTCCACGCGCTCATCCGGGAAAAAACGCCGGTCCGCGATATCCTGGCCATCGTTTCGGAATTGCATGACGCCTTCACCCGCCGGGTCATCCAGCTCTGTGAGGCGGAAGTTGAACAAACGCACGGGCCGAAGCCGTCCGACTACTGCTGGATCGCGATGGGCAGCGCCGGTCGCCGGGAACAGACCATCAGGACGGATCAGGACAACGCCATCATTTACGCCGACCCGGAAGAGGACACCGGGACCGCGGCGGCGGAATACTTCCTGCACCTAGGGACCATGATTTCCAAAGCGCTCACCGAATGTGGCTTCCGGGAGTGCCGTTTCGGCGTAATGCCGTCTAACCGGGAATGGTGCCGGTCACTGGGCGAGTGGCGGGAACATCTGGTTCAGCTGCTAATGCGTGCCGAACCTGAGGATATTCGCAAACTGACGATCCTGCTGGATTTCCGCCCGGTCTACGGGGATTTTGACCTGGCCCGGAGTCTCTGGCAAACCGCCTTCACGACTTTTGAACAGCTTCCCAGTGCGGTGCTGGACCTGGCGGCCGACAGCAAAACGCAGATGCGGGTGCCGCTTAACCTGTTCGGCGCCTTCATCACCGAAAAGTCCGGTCCCCACAAAAACCAGATCAACCTGAAGTCCGCCGCCTGCACCCACATCGTAAATACGGTTCGCGTTTTCGCCCTGAAACACCGGATCAGCGCCACACCCACCCTGGAGCGGTTGCGCCTGCTGGTGGAGGGCGAAGTGATCCCACCGGACGACGCCGAGTTCATCGAAGCCGCCTACGAGGCCCTGCTGATGTTCCGGATCCGGGAAAACCTGAAGAAGCTGGACCGGGGTGAGGAACCGGACAATTACGTCAACCCACACACGTTGAGCAAGAGGGAACAGGAGATCTTGAGGGACGCCCTGTCGGTGATCACCAGGCTTCAGAACCTGATCGTCAGCCGGTTTGGAGAATCCTTGCGCCTCTACCCCACATAGAGGGGCCGGAGGGATAGCACCGGATGAGCGGGAACTGGCTCTCCAAGTTCAAAAACGGCATGGGCAACCTGACGGAAGGTCTCCGGCCCGGCCCTTCGCCGCCTCCGGAAGTGCTCCGGATCAAGGAACGGCTCGCGCGGGCGGCCAAGCCGCTCGACCCCGACATGCCCCTGTCGAAGCTTCGTTTCGTGGTGCTGGACACCGAGACCACCGGCTTTGAACCGGCCGGCGGCGACGAGGTCATCGCCCTGGGGGCGGTGGTGGTGAAAAACGGGCGGCCCCGTCCCGAACAGGTCTTTCACCGCCTGGTGAATCCGGGGCGGTCCATCCCGCCCCTGGTGACCGCGCTCACCGGCATTTCCGACGAGGCGGTGGCCGGGGAAGACGACCTGGTGGCCGTGTTGCCGTGCTTCCTGGAGTTTTTGGGAAACGACTGCCTGGCCGGCCACCACCTCGGTTTTGATCTCGAGTTCTTAAACCTCAGGCTCCGGGAATTCTCGGGAGCGGCAATCCGCAATCCGGCGCTCGATACCGCGGTTATCGCCCGGGCACTCTACCCCGCGTTGAAGTACTTCAGCCTCGACGCCATGCTGTCCTTCCACGGAATCGAGCCCGCCGGGCGGCACACCGCGCTCGGAGACGCTTGGCTCACCGCCCGCCTGCTGGCGCTGCAACTGGAACTCCTCGAGATGATGCGGATAACAAAAGTGGCCGGTCTGTTGCGCCTTCTGGAGACGCAGGACGCCGGGTTCGTACCTGGTTTCTGAGAGACCAAGGCAAAAAACCGCGCTATTGCGCCATTGCTGCCGCGACGCAGGGATGAAATGGAAAGCCCGTCCAATTTGACCCTGGGCAAGGGAGTTTGGCTTTGTGGCGCGGGGCATAAACATGTTATAATCCACAATGATCAATTGAAGTAAAAGGAGCGTGGTACACCTCCATGGACGACCCCCTGTCATTAGGGTTCGTAAATACTCCCGCGCTTGCCCTGCTGTCGGCTTTCATCCTGGTGGTACTCGTCGTTCTGCACTCTGCTTTCCTTCCTGAACGCACCGGGCTGCATCACTTCACTGCTTGTCATGTTCGGCGAACCGGTGCCGGAATCACTGTCTGTCGAGCGGGTGGAGAGCATCGCGCTGGCCTTGACGCTCCCCAAGAGGAAAGCATAGCCTATCAGCGGGAGGGACAAATGTGGAACAACTGCTTCCTCAAATCGGGCTGATACTCTTACTTATTTTGCTCAACGCGGTGTTTGCCTCCGCGGAAATCGCCCTGGTCTCCGTCCGCCGTTCGCGCATTGACGTCCTCGCCAAAAAGGGGGACCGCCGCGCCGCTGCCGTGGCTCGACTCCTCAAAGGGGATCCGGGCCGCTACTTGGCGGCTATCCAGATCGGCGTAACCCTGGCCGGGTTTCTGGCCAGCGCCACCGCCGCCGTCACCCTGGCCGTGCCGCTGCAGAACATCTTTCAAAACGTACCCGTAGCCGCAGTCAACACTAATGCGCAGGGAATCGCCGTGGTAATCACCACCACGCTGATCGCGTTAATCACCCTCATCTACGGCGAGTTGGTCCCTAAACGGGTGGCGTTGCAGGCAACTGAACGTGTCGCCCTCCTTCTGGGCCGACCCATTCACTTGTTCTCGCGCGCAACACGCCCGGTAATCCTTCTGCTGACCGCAGCCACCAACTACTCGCTGCGCCTGTTCGGATTAAAGCCCGGTGTTAACGAAGACCAGGTGACCGAAGACGAACTCAAACAAATCATTGTAAACCAAAGCACCCTGGACCGGGAAGAGCAACGGCTTCTTTGGGACGTCTTCGACTTCGGAGACGCGGTGGCTTATGATGTAATGGTCCCGCGCACCGACGTGGTAGGGGTCGAAACCAGCACTTCTGTGGCGGACACCCTTCGTCTGATGTCGGAAACAGGCCATTCCCGCATTCCGGTCTATGGGCAGAACCTTGACGACATCAAAGGTATTGCCGGGATCAAGGACCTGGTCCCTTATCTCTTGCGCGGGGAGGAGCAGGCGCCGGTAGAGAAGGTGGTTCGCCCGGCCTACGTTGTCCCGAATACTGTTCCGATCAGGCAGTTGCTCCGTGACCTACAGAAGCGCGGGGTGTCAATGGCCGTGATCGTAGATGAATTCGGCGGGACTGACGGTGTTGTCACCGTGGAGACTCTGCTCGAAGAGCTTGTAGGAGAAATCCGCGACGAGTACGACCGGGAGGACCAAGAAATCTTATCTTCAGAAGACGGGCAAGCGATCGTCAAGGGTTCGGCTGGAGTGGATGAGGTCAACCGCCAACTAAAACTGGCGATCCCAGAGAGCGAGGAATACCATACGATCGCCGGTTTCATCCTCGATCAGCTCAACAAGGTGCCAAAAGCCGGGGACCGTGTGACTTTAGACGGTACCGTACTTGAGGTCGCAAAAATGAAGGCGAACCGCATCTTGATGGTTTCGATCAAAAAAGAAGATTGATAACCCGAAAGAACCGTTTTTGTTGACAAACTCGTAACGACCGCCGGGAAAGCACAAAAGCCTGGCCCTAGGAGCGGGCCTCCTCATCATCCAGAGGTTGGGCGCGGAACAGGAGGTCATCCCGGATGAGCACCCGGAACCGCTGCCCCGGCTTCAGTTCCCCGGTCAGGAGCCCGGCGTACAGTTGGGCGTTCTGGTAAGTGTTCTTGGTCCCGTCCTCGAACATCACCACCACGTTCTGGCCCTTGCGGGTGGTCACCAGGGTGACCACCGCCGCCGTAACCGGGTGACTTAAGACCTTGAGAGTGACGAAAATCCCGGGCAGCACGATGAGGGCGGACAGAAAGCCGATGATGAAGTAGATCCGGGGCAAATCGGGGCTCAAGATCCCGGCGACGGCAATCGCCAGGGCCAGGATCAGGGGAACGAACAGGGTCACGGGCCAACCTACGCGCCGCATGAATTTCATCGTGTAACTATGATTCCTCCCGCGTTCCTAAAGGTAGATTTCGGCTTCCGCGTCGACATCCGGGTTAGAGACAAGGTCCAGCGGGATCCGGTCCAGCCAGTCCTCGCCGTATTCCAACTCCAATTGCCGCACCCGGCTCAAGCCGTGCTCGGTGATCATGCGCTGGCCCCCTTCCCCGGACCGCATGCTGGGCTTGGCGCCGGTGAAATATCCGGCCGCGCCCTTGGGGTGCTTGCCGTATTTACGGCAGAACCAGCTCAGCTCCAGGGGGGTCACGGTGCCGCCGGCCCGCACCACCTCGGCCAGGGGCGCCACGGCGCGGATGGTTTGAACCAGGATCTCCTTGCCCCCTTCGGCGGCGTACAGGTTGCGCAACTGGACCTTGACCGCCTTCAGGTCCTGCTCGATGAGCGAAAGCTGGTCGGCCAAGTGCTTTAAAGTCTCCGGCGAAACGCTTACCTTCACGATCCAGGGGCTCCTCTCCGGGTGCTGCCACTATTCTAGCATGTCCGGTGCCCGGCGGAAAACCGGCAAAACAGACATGCCGGGCATACAAGAAAAACCCCGCCTTTGGAGAGACGGGGTTTTTCAAAGAGGCTCAAAGTCATGAGCCTACATCATGTCCATGCCGCCCATACCGCCCATACCGCCCATGCCGCCCATGCCGCCCTTCTTGTCCTTGTCCACCTTCTCGGCCACCAGGGTCTCGGTGGTCAGGATCATCGCCGCGATGCTGGCGGCGTTCTGCAGGGCGATGCGGGTCACCTTCGCCGGGTCCACGATACCGGCCCCGATCATATCGGTGTATTGCTCGCTGAGGGCGTCGAAACCAACGCCCGCCGGGCTTTCCTTCACTTTTTCGACCACGATGGAACCCTCTACCCCGGCGTTGTTGGCGATCTGCCGCAGCGGGGCCTCAAGGGCGCGCTTGATGATGTCGACACCGGTCCGCTCGTCGGGAAGCTCGGGCTCCAGCCCGTTCAGGACGGGAATCACGTTCACGTACACGGTGCCGCCCCCGGGGACGATGCCCTCCTCCACGGCCGCGCGGGTCGCGTTCAGGGCGTCCTCGATGCGGAGCTTTTTCTCCTTCATCTCGGTCTCGGTCGCCGCGCCCACGTTGATGACCGCCACGCCGCCGGCCAGTTTCGCCAGCCGCTCCTGGAGCTTCTCCCGGTCGAAGTCTGAGGTGGTGTCCTCGATCTGCTTTTTGATCTGGGCCAGCCGCTTGGTGATCGCGTCCGCGTCGCCCTGGCCGTCCACGACGATGGTCTCGTCCTTCTTCACCCGGACCTGGCGGGCCTTGCCCAGGAGGTCCAGGCCGGCCTTGTCGAGCTTCAAGCCCACCTCTTCGCTGACCACCCGGCCGCCGGTGAGGATGGCGATGTCCTCGAGCATCGCCTTGCGGCGGTCGCCGAACCCCGGCGCCTTGACGGCCACGACGTTTAAGGTGCCCCGCAGCTTGTTGACCACCAGGGTGGCCAGCGCTTCGCCTTCCACGTCCTCGGCGATAATCAAGAGCGCCTTCCCGGCCTGGAGCACCTTCTCCAGGATGGGCAAAATATCGGCCACGGCTGAGATTTTCTTGTCGGTGATCAGAATGTACGGATCGGCAAGGGTGGCTTCCATCTTGTCGGGGTCGGTGATCATGTACGGGGAAATGTAACCCCGGTCGAAGTTCATGCCGTCCACGACTTCCAGTGAGGTGCCCATACCCTTGGACTCCTCGACGGTGATCACGCCGTCCTTGCCGACCTTCTCCATCGCGTCGGCGATCAGGTTGCCGATGGTGGTGTCGTTCGCCGAAATGGACGCCACCTGGGTGATGGCCTCCTTGCTCTCCACCGGCTTGGCCCGGCTCTTGATCTCCTCCACGGTCCGTTCCACGGCCTTCTCAATGCCCCGCTTCAGGATCATCGGGTTCGCACCGGCCGTCACGTTCTTCAGCCCGGCCCGCACGATGGCCTGGGCGAGCACCGCGGCGGTGGTGGTCCCGTCACCGGCGATGTCGTTGGTCTTGGTGGCCACTTCTTTGACCAACTGGGCCCCCATGTTTTCGAACGGATTCTCCAGTTCGATCTCCCGGGCGATGGTCACGCCGTCGTTGACGATCATCGGCGAACCGAATTTCTTTTCCAGGACCACGTTGCGGCCTTTCGGCCCGAGCGTCACCCGCACCGCGTCGGCCAGGGCGTTAACGCCCCGTTCCATCGCGGTCCGCGCGTCTTCACGGTAGACTATGTCCTTAGCAGCCATTTTCGGCTATACCCCCTTACAAACCTTAATAATCTGGTCGAACCCGAAAGGTCTTATTCCAACACCCCGAGCACGTCGTTCTCCCTGAGAATCAGGTACTCCTCACCGTCGATCTTGACTTCGTTGCCGGCATACTTGGAGTAAAGCACCTGGTCGCCGACCTTGAGGTCGATGGCCACGCGCTGCCCGTTATCGAGCAGCCGTCCGGGCCCCACAGCCACCACCTCGCCCTTTTGCGGCTTTTCCTTGGCCGTGTCCGGCAGCACAATACCCCCCTTGGTCACCTCTTCCAGCGGCAGAGGCTTAATCACTACCCTTTCACCCAACGGCCTGATCACTGGATACCCCTCCTTTAACTGTGACTGTAATTTGTGTTTCCTTCTGTTAGCACTCATCTGAAATGAGTGCTAACACCCTTACCGGTATTATGATAAAGAAACCCAACAAATAAACGCAAACCCGCAAAATTAAGGAAATATGACCTGGCCTGGCCAATGAGGCCGATGTACGGCCATTAACTTTGCCGATCTACGATTTGCTTGAAATCCAAATTGTAGGGCCCTTCTCGATTAAGTATTTTTTCCGCTTGAAGAAATTTTATACAAAAACGGACCGTGTTGCGGTCCGTTTTGTGTAGGGGAGGTGGCCTTTGCCGGGAGGCTAGAAGCAGCCCAGTTCGCAGTTTATAACCTTGATCTTAAGCAGGTCCGCCGCCCGACCGATCACCTGCGGCGGCACGCCCAGATCGCGGGCCAACTTCCGGGCCAGCGTGCAGCTGATCGACCCCTCAGGCGCGGCTGATCGCACCGTCTCCAACACCTCGGGTCCGGGTTCCTCGAAACGGTACTCTTTTCTCATTGTGCGCCATCCCTTCCGCCGTTTTTGTTGTCACTAAAGCAATTACGTTTATAATAAGGAAAACACCTGGGCGAGTTCAAGGGGGGAGTAATTTTGAGCCGCGTCCCGATGACGTTGACCAACCTGCGCCCCATGCACCGTTTCAGCAGCCTGGAAAATGTCCACGGCTGGGACGAGATCGTGACCGAAGAGGAATTCGCAATCCACATCGACGGTCATGAATTCACCCGGCTCCTCTGCCTGCCGGCCGACCTGGAGTATTTGGCCGCAGGCCACCTGGCGCTGGCCGGACGCCTGACCGATCCCGGCGCAGTCGACCGGATCGAAGTGGATTTTTCGGAACGGGTTGTCCGGGTCTACACACGGGCCGGCGACAAGCCGGCACCCGCAGCGCAAACAGGGCGCCTCGAAATGACGCCGGAGCAGGTCCGGGAATTCACCAAGCACCTGCCGGCCATGTCGGCCCTTTTTCAGCGCACCGGCGGGGTCCACTCCGGCGGGCTGGTCGGGGAAGGAAACCTGCTGTTCACAATGGAGGACACCGGCCGGCACAACGTGATGGACAAAATCTACGGCCGGTCGTTTCTGGAGGGTATTCCGCTCGGCGATAAGGCCCTCCTGTTCAGCGGGCGCAGCACGGCGGAAGTCCTGATGAAGCTGGAGCGGATGGGCATCCCGATGATCATCGCTCGCGGGGCGCCGACCACCATGGCGATCGACCTGGCGGAGCGGGCGGGCATTACCCTGGCCGCTTACGCCCGGCCCGACCGGTTCAGCGTGTTCACCCATCCGGGGCGGATCATCGGCCCGCTCGCAGATCCAGAACCCGGCCCTCGGTGACCACGTAGTCCACCGCCTCGTCGTGCGGGTCGGGGTAAACCGTCGGACAGATCTGAAAGTCATAGGCCAGGCCGATCCGGACCGCCCGGTGCCCCACCCGGCGCAGGAACCGGTCGTAAAAACCGCCGCCGAACCCTAGGCGGTAGCCCTGATGGTCGAAGGCCACTCCCGGCACCAGGATGCAGTCCAGAACCGCGTCGACTATTTCCTCGAAGTACCGCGGTTCGGGAACGCCGAACGCCCCCGGTTCGAGGCCTTCCGGGTAGGTAGTGATCCGGGCCGGGATCAGGCGCCGCCGCGCCCGGTCGGTGACCGGCACGGCCACCGTTTTCCCGGCGTCAAGCGCGGCGCGGATCAACGTCCCGGTCCCCACCTCGTTGCGCACGTCTACGTAGGCCAGCAGGCAACGCGCTTGCCGGAAGGCGGGCAGCTCCCGCACCCTGCGGGCGATCACCGCCCCGGCGTCAGCCGCCGCCGCTGGATCCAGGAGGCTGCGGGCCTTGAGCATCGCGGCCCGCAGTTCTTGTTTGCCGCACACGTCATTCACAGCCCAGACCAAGCCCGGCCAGGGCGTTTAAAGTCAGGGGGGACGAATCCCCGTGCAGGTAGCGGTAGTAACCGGCGCAGGCGACCATGGCCGCGTTGTCGGTGCAGAATACGGGCGGCGGCACGGTGACGCCGAAACCCTCTGCCGCCGCCCGCCGCTCCAACTCCCGGGCCAGCACGCGGTTGGCGGCCACCCCGCCGGCCAGCAGGATGCGGGCCGGGCGGTGGACTCGCGCCGCGGCCAGTACCTTGTCCACCAGCACGCCCACCACCGCCTCCTGAAAACCGGCCGCCACGTCGGCCTCGGCCACTTTCCGGCCCTCGCGCCGCGCCCGGTCCAGGTAGTTGATCACCGCCGTTTTCAGGCCGCTGAAGCTGAAGTCCAGGGTGCCCTCCTCCAGGTAGGCGCGGGGAAAAGGCACCGCCTCCGGGTCCCCCTCCCGGGCCAGCTTTTCGATGAGCGGGCCGCCCGGATAACCCAGTTCCAGGACCCGGGCCACCTTGTCGAAGGCCTCGCCCGCGGCGTCATCACGGGTACGACCCAGAAGACGGTACTCGCCGAGCCGCGTGATGAGCACAAGATCGGTGTGCCCGCCGGATACGATCAGGCAGAGCAGGGGAAAGGGCAGGTCGGGTGCTACCAGAAAGTTCGCGTAAATGTGGGCCTCCAGGTGGTTGATGCCGAACAGGGGGATGTCCAGTGCATAGGCGATGGTCTTGGCCGCCATCAACCCCACCAAAAGCGACCCGGCCAGACCCGGGCCGTAGGTGACCGCGACCCCGTCGAGATCCCGGAAAGAGACATCGGCTTCCTCCAGCGCCTGCCGGATGACGGGGTTTATGCTCTCCAGGTGGCGGCGGGAGGCCACCTCGGGGACGACACCGCCGAACTTGCCGTGCAGGTCAAACTGCGAAGCGATGGTGTTGGAACGGACCAGATGACCGTTCTCCACCACCGCCGCCGCAGTCTCGTCGCAGGAGGTTTCCACGCCCAGCAAGATCACGCTCATGGGTTTAGTTTACCAAACCGGGAACCCCTTTACAATTAAACAATTAAGATAAAAAGACCGTTTGTCTGTCGCGGCCGCTCCCCGAAACGGTTTTCGGTACTTATCTGCCCGTCCCCGGGCGTCCCCAGCTTCGAGCGCTACTTGTCGCCCTTGGCCTTCATTTCCCTTCTCTCAACATCGTGCCTGGCCATGCGAGCGAACAGGGAGGCCAGAGTCTGCCTTTCATTTTCGGATTATGTCTTTCCAGGCGGGCCATCCCGATTCGATTTTTACCGACTTCTCCTCCGGTTTAAAGTCTCTTCCTAGTTTTGCGTCGCCGGGGATCCTTTATGCGATATGGAACCGTTTTTTGCCCTTTTACGCGTTGAACAAAATTTTTTACTAGTAAGTTGCTTTTTACTGTTAACTGGGGTATACTGATACTGCCTCTAAAGGTTTCAACCTTGTGGTGGATCACCGAAAAGCTATCTCTTCCCGGGGGGAGCTCGTCAGGTGGACCCAGGTGGACTTTGGAGAGACTCAATAATCTGAGGGGAGATACTTTTCGTGTTCCAGGACAAGACACTGCAGTGCAGAGACTGTGGGGCTGACTTCGTGTTCACCGTCGGTGAGCAAGAGTTCTACGCCGACAAGGGTTTCGAGAATCTGCCGGCCCGGTGCCCGGAGTGCCGTGCGGCCAGAAGGCAGAACCGCAGAGGTTTCGGCGGGCAGCCTCGGCAAATGTACCCGGCGGTCTGTGCAAGCTGCGGGGTGGAAACCGAGGTTCCTTTCGAGCCGACCGGTGTGAAGCCCGTTTATTGCAGGGATTGCTTCCAGGCCAACCGTCAGTACGGCAGCCGGTAAGCATTATCCGACAGAAAAAAATGACATTTTGACTCGACTGACCGGCGCCAATGGTACCGGTCTTTATTTTTTAAATTTTTAAGCCCCCGCGCGTAGGCGGGGGCTCCGGCATGGAAGAGGCGGCGAACTATCATTAGTATGCCCCCTCCCAGAAATTTATCCGCCGGGCCAGAACCAATACCGCGCCGTCCCGGCGGTGCACCCGTCCCGTCACCTCCACCGGCTCGGAAGCGGTGAACAAAATCCAGCCGCTTTCCGACTTTAAAGTCGCTTTAAACCACTTTGCGGCCTGAAACGAGTTGTTACATCCATTGTCGAAACGGCAAGATCTAAACGTAAATAGCAGTAAGAACGCGTGCCACCGCTAAAAAAATTACCCCCTGGGTCCAGGAGGCACCCTGCCAACCAACCGGCCCGTTCTATTTCAGGAAGGTCCGCTTCAGGTCGTCTTTCCACATGATGATGGCGTCCTCGTTGTTGTCCTGGTAGTACTTGGGGCGGATGCCGCGCTCCTCGAATCCGAGATCCTTGTACAGGTGCCGGGCGGGCTGGTTCGAGGGGCGCACCTCCAGGGTCATCCGTTTCGCCCCCCGGAGCACGGCCCGGCGCATCAACTCCAGCATCAGGCCCCGGCCGATACCCCGGTCCCGGTAAATCGGGTGTACGGCGACGTTGGTGATGTGGGCGTCGTCCAGCACCATCCACATGCCCCCGTAACCCACCACTTTGTGATTCACAACGGCCACCACATATTCGGCCAGTTCATTGTAAAGGATCTCAAACTCAAAGGTCTGCCGGGGCCAGGGAGTAGGAAAGGAGTACTCCTCGATGACCAAAACCTGGTCCAGATGCTGCAAGGTCAGGTTGTCAAACCGCACTCCGGGCAGGGGCCGGGACGTCATCGCCAACTCTCCTCACCCCCCGCTTTCTGCTGCCAGACCAGTTCGGCCGCCGGCGGGCTGATGTACTCCGGGACGAGGGAGAAGGCCTCCCGGCCCCGGCCCTCCCGCAGCGCTTCACGCCCTACCCAGGCGACCACCGCACCCCGCGGGTAATTACCCGCCGGGGTGCAGAAGCGGGCCCTTTCGCCCAGTTCGCCCCGGATCAGGTCGTCGTACAACTCCGCACCCTCGCCGACAAACACCTGGGGCTCGGCGGCGTCTTTAATAATCCCAAGCAACCGGCCGATTTCCAGCGCGGCCGGCGGGAACACGTTGTCCGGGGCCCCGCCCCCGCAATCGTAGAGGGCGGCGTAGACCTCGCCGCGGCGCGCCGGCACCAGCGCCCAGACCCGCCGGGCCCCACAAAGCGGGTACACCAGCACATCCAGCGAGGACACACCCACCACCGGAATATCAAGGACCTGGGCCAGGGTTCGGGCCGTGGTCAGGCCGACCCGTAGGCCGGTAAAGGAACCGGGACCGGCGGAAACAGCCACGCCGTCCAGGTTCCCCTTCAACAGACCGGCATCGTCCAACAGCTCCTCAATCAGCGGCAGCAACCGCACGGAATGGATTTTTTGTCCGCGGACCGACCGCTCGGCCAAAACCCCGTCCGAGCCGGCGAGACCGACGGTGCAAAACGGTCCCGAGGTATCGATACCCAGGACGTTCATAGCTTCCGTTTCAACTCCTCCACCAAGGCGCGGTAACGGGCGCCCCGCGGCACAAAACTTAACCGGCGTTTGTTCTCGCCGCCGTAGTCGAGCACGATGTCGAGACGCTCGGCGGGCAGGGCCGGGTCCACCCGGTCGGCCCATTCCACCAGGACCACCCCGTCGCCGGCGAGGTACTCCTCCGCGCCCAACAGGTTCAGGTCTGCGGGTCCGTGCAGGCGGTAGGCGTCAAAGTGGTAAAACGGCACCCGCCCCCGGTACTCCCGGATCAGAATGAAGGTCGGGCTGACCACCGCTTCGGTCACCCCAAGCCCCCGGGCCACGCCTTGGGCCAGTGCCGTCTTGCCGGCCCCCAGCGGACCGTAGATGCAAATCAAATCACCCGGCTCCAAGAGCCGGCCGAGTTCCTCGCCCACCTGCCGGGTCTTTTCCACCGCGTCCGTCGTCAGCGCCAGCGTCGTTTCTCTACGCATGTGCTTCACGGTTCGGTCCCGAAGGCGTCGTAACCCCCGGGAACCAGGGGGCGCCCAGCGCCCGCCGCGTCTTCGAGCCACAGCCCCTCTCCGGGACCGAGCACTTCCCCGATCCAGGTCACCGGCCAGCCCGCCGCCGCCATTTCTCTTTCCAGGCCGGCGGCCGCTCCGGGGCGCACCGTGAACAGGAGTTCGTAGTCCTCGCCCCCGAAGAGCGCCCACTCCAGGGGGTCTTTGCCGGTAAGGATTCCCAACCGCCGCACCTCCGGGGAGAGCGGCACCCGGTCGGCCAGGAGTCGCGCACCCACGCCGCCGGCCGTACAGATGTGGGCCACGGTCAAGGCTAAGCCGTCGCTGATGTCCTCGGCGGCGCTGACCACCCCGCTGGCGGCGAGCAAGCCGCCGGCCACCACCCGGGGTTCCGGGCTCAAGTGCGCTTTTTTCAACCGGTCTTCCACCTCCGGCGGGCAGGCCGGATGCGGGTTTTGAAACAAGAACAGCCCGGCAGCGCTCGCCCCCAGGCTGCCGGTGACGTAGAACAGGTCTCCCGACACGGCGCCCTTGCGGTACAGCACCCGCTCCCGCCCGGCGAGACCCAAAAGGGCCACTGTAATCACGAGCCCGTGCGGGTGACGTACGGTGTCGCCTCCGACCAGGGTAACGCCGTACCGGGCCGCTGTACCGGCGAGTCCCGCATACAAATCGTCGATGTCCGCCACCGCGGTTTCCGCCGGGGCCGCCAGGCTCACGACCGCATACACCGGCCGGCCGCCCATGGCAGCGACGTCACTCAGGTTTACAGCCATGGCCTTGGCGCCCAGATCCCGCATCGAGCCGTAGGCCCTGGAAAAATGAACTTCCTCCACCAGGGTGTCCACGGTGAACAGCAATAGTTCTTTACCGCCCAGATCGAGCACGGCGGCGTCGTCTCCGGCGCCCCGGACTACACCGGGGCCCCGGGCAAGCCGCCCGAGGAGCCGCTCCACCAGCCCCGACTCGCCGACATCCGCCAAGCGCATTACACAAACACCACCGCGGCGGGAAATCCCGCCATTATACCTAGAAGAACATTCTGGGAAAGAAGGCGGATTCCTTCGGGCATTTGAACGCCGCTCAAAATACATTATGCTCCGGGCCAGTTCGTTCTACCACGAACACAGAGTGCGGAAGACGTCGTTTTTCGGGCCTGCACCGGGCCTAGCAGTTCTCGTAGTCCTTACCCAGGTACTCTCCCACCAGCTTCATCGCGCAGAATTCCCCGCACATGGTGCAACCCGCGAATTTTTCCGGGTTCCGTTCGGTATGGTAGCGACGCGCCTTTTCGGGATCGATCGCCAACTCGATCTGCTTTTCCCAGTCCAGGGCCTTGCGGGCCCGGGACATCCTCTCGTCCCATTCCCGCGCGCCCGGAACCCTCTTCACCAGGTCGGCAGCGTGACCGGCGATCCGCGTGGCGATCACTCCCTCCCGGACATCCTCCACGGTGGGCAGGCCCAGGTGTTCAGCAGGGGTGACGTAGCAGAGGAAATCGGCCCCGGCCATCGCGGCCACCGCCCCCCCGATGGCGGCCGTGATGTGGTCGTACCCGGGAGCCACGTCGGTCACCAGGGGACCCAGGACGTAAAAGGGCGCCCCCTTGCAAAGCCGCTTCTGCAGTTGCACGTTCATAATGATCTGGTCCAGGGGCACGTGCCCCGGCCCCTCGACGAAAACCTGTACTCCCGCCTCCCGGCAACGGTCGACAAGCTCACCAAGAATCAAAAGTTCCTGGACCTGGGCCCGGTCGGTGGCGTCGGCCTGACAGCCCGGCCGCATCCCGTCCCCCAGGCTTAAGGCCACGTCGTAGGCCAGGCAGATTTCGAGCAGGCGGTCAAACTCCTTGTAAAACGGGTTTTCCCGGTCGTTGTGCAGCATCCAGCCGGTGAGGAAGGAGCCTCCACGGCTGACGATGTCCGTCAGGCGTCCCTGCTTTCGGAGCCGGTCCAGACTCTCCAGGGTCACCCCGGCATGAATGGTGAAAAAGTCCACGCCGTCCTTGGCCTGACGTTCAACCACTTCGAACAATTCATCCTCGCGCATGGCGACGATGGCCCCGTACCGCTCTTTGGCCTCGATCGCCGCCTGGTAAATCGGCACCGTACCCACCGGCACCGGGCAGGACGCCAGAATCTCCCGCCGGCACCGGTCCAGGTCGCCGCCCGTACTCAGGTCCATCACCGCGTCGGCACCGGCGTCCAGGGCCACCCGGAGTTTCACCCGGTGATCGTCCAGCGCGGACTGCTTCGGGGAGGTGCCAATATTGGCGTTCACCTTGGTCCGTAGTCCGGTCCCGATTCCGACGGCCTTCAGGTTCTTCCGCCGCATGTTCGCCGGAATGACGATGGTGCCCGCCGCCACCCCCTGAAGAACCGGCTCCACAGGGTAGCCCTCATCCCGGGCCACCTGTTCCATCTCGGGCGTGACCGTGCCCTGCCAGGCCGCCAGCATCTGGTTCATTCAATGATCCCCCCATACTTCATTAATCGCTTCGCAAAGAGCGGCGGCAGCCAGATTCGGATCGGGCGCCCCCGCCACCGCGCGCACCACTGCCACCCTCCGGAACCCCGCCCGGAGCACCTCTTTGATGTTTGACAGGTCTATGCCCCCGATGGCCACGGAGGGCAGGTCCACTCCAGCGGCCAACTCCGACAGCCGGGACAGGCTCACGGCGCGGGCCTCCGGCTTGGTTGCCGTGGGAAACACCGCTCCGAGGCCGACGTAGTCCGCGCCCTGCTCCCAAGCCTCACGGGCTTGCGCCGGGCTGTGGACGGAAACCCCGATCAGCTTTCCAAGGCCGAGCAAGCGACGCGCGGCCTCCACCGGCAGGTCGTCCTGCCCCAGGTGCACCCCGTCGGCGTCGACCGCCGCGGCTACGTCCACCCGGTCGTTGACCAGAAAGAGCGCCCCCGCTGACCGGACCACCGCGCACAGTTCGGCGGCCAGCGCCGTCAGCTCCCGGGTTTCCATGTTTTTTTCCCGCAGCTGGAAGGCTCCCGCTCCGCCGGCCACGGCCGCCCGCACCACCTCCACCAGAGGCCGCCCCCCGGTGTCCGCGCGCCCAGCCACCAGGTAGAGCCGGACCCGGTCAAAGGCGGCTTTACGCCCCCAAGCGGCGGAAGTGAGGGTCCACTCCCGCTCGGCCGCATAGAGGGCGAACCGGAACTCCTTGAAGTGTCGGGCCGGTGCCGGGTCCGCTTCCCGGGACAGTTCCTCCAGCACCCGGGCGGCCTCCTGCGCCCGCTTCCAGCCGGCCCCGGCGGCGGCAAAGATATTATCACGGGGACGGTTCTCCGGGGCCGGCGCCCCGACATCCCCCGAAATGTCCCGCGCCGCGAGCAGCGCCAGGCGGCCGCCGGGAAAGGCTTCTTCCAGGACTGAGAGCCGATGCCGCAGTTCCTTGATTCTCGCGGTCAACCCGGGGTCCGCCAATACGAAACGGCAGGCTTCCTCCACCACCCGGAGGCCCTCCCTGGCCCGGTTAAAGTTCACGTCGGCGATCCGGCAGATTTCCCGCAAAGAACATCACTCCCTGAGAACATTCAAACCCCCGGGAGGGGGGTAAATCAAAAAAGCTAACCACCCATTCCCTCCGCTGGCATGACCCAGGTCAGGTTCCAAGGGTAAAGCGCGCGCACGCTTTTCTCAGCCCGTTTCCGGGCACCCCCATGGGTAACCGGTTTGGTCTTTATTCTCAGTCTAAGGCGTCAAATCCTGCACCGGCAAGATGAAGCGGCACCCTAAAAGTGCATCCCGGGATTTACCGCCGCCGTTCCCCGTTGGCCAACAGTTCCGCGCCCTTGTTTATGTCTATTATAGCGCATTGCGTTATCCACGCCACTAAGAGCTGAGACGCCCGTCAGAGCGCTATCCAGGAAAGCGCGGAACGGCTGGGGGAAAAACCTGATGAAGGCCTGTCCAAAGAGTCTTTAGCGGTCGGCCGTATAGACGAGCCGGCCCTTGATGTACACCCTTTCCACCCGGCTGCGGACGTCGAAGAAGTCCCCGTCCATTATGACCACGTCCGCTTCTTTTCCGGGCTCCAGGGTCCCTAAACGGTCTGCGAGACCCAGTACGGCGGCGGCGTCCGCGGTCACCGCCCGCAGGGCGCGCTCCTCGCTGAGTCCGCCCCGGACGGTCAGGGCCGCCGAAAGCCCCAGGTACTGGACCGGCACTGCGGGGTGGTCGGTCATCACCGCGAACCGCACCCCGGCCTCGGCTAACCGGGCGGCTGTCTCTAGCGATTTGTGCCGCATTTCCACCTTCGGCCGGTTCACCAGGAGCGGCCCCAGGACCACGGGGATGTCTTCCTGCACCAGCATGTCGGCCACCCGGTCGGCCTCGGTGCCGTGCTCAATCACCAGGTCGAGGTTGAATTCACGCGCGATCCGCACGGCGGTCAGGATGTCGTCGGCCCGGTGGGCGTGGACCCGCAGGGGAATTTCCCGCCGCAGCACGCGGGCCAAGGCTTCCAACTTCAGGTCCCTGTCCGGCGGGTCGCCGTCGCCCCTTCCGGCCCGCTCCAACTTGCGGATGTACTCGGCGCCCTGCACCAGGGCGGTGCGCAGAAGGGCCGCGCTGGCCATCCTGGTCACCGGTGCCTTCCGTTCCTTGCCGTAGGCCCGTTTGGGGTTTTCACCCAGGGCCGCTTTCAGGCCGGCCGGGAAGCGGACCAGCATCTGTTCCACCGTCTTTCCCGCCGTCTTCAGGATGACCATCTCGCCACCGATGACGTTCGCGCTGCCCGGCGTGGTGCAAAGGGTAGTGACTCCCCCGGCTAGAGCGTCGGTAAACCCGAGATCCTCCGGGTAAACACCGTCGATGGCCCGCAGCTGGGGCGTGACCGGGTCGGAGTACTCGTTCCCGTCGTTCCCTTCCTCGCGGAAGATTTCTTCCATAATCCCGACGTGGCAGTGCGGTTCAATCAACCCCGGGAGCACCAGCTTGCCCGCGGCCTCCAGCACCTCAGCCCCGTCCGGCACCCCTATTCCGGCGCCCACCGCCTTGATCAGCCCGCCCTCGATCAGCACCGTCCCCGACGGGATGTCCCTTCCGGCCATGGTGAGAATGCGCCCGTTTGTAATGGCCAACATCTTGCATCGCCTCCTACGGGATAGTTTGCTTCCGGACGGCCGTTTCCTGCAGCGGTTTTTCACCCCAGGCGTGGTGGGCCGCCTCGACCAGCGCGGCGAAAAGGTTCAAGAACACCGGATGGCGTTCGTACATGCTTTCGGGGTGGAACTGCACTCCAAGCACAAAGGCCGGACCGGTCCCCTCCACAGCCTCAATAATCCCGTCCCCCGCCTGGGCCGAAACGGAGAAGCCGGGCGCCAGGCGCCGGACGGCCTGGTGGTGCAGGCTGTTCACCCGCAAGGCGCCCTCCCCCAGAATCCGGGCCAATAACGAGCCGGGCCGCACGTGCAGCCGGTGGGTCGGGTGCCACCGGGGCGCCTCCTGGTAGTGCTTGATCCGGGCCCCCGCCCGGGACACATCCTGGTGAATGTCGCCGCCGGCGGCGATGTTTAGCACCTGCATTCCCCGGCAGATGCCGAGAACGGGCCGGCCCGCGTGCAGAACCCGCCGGACCAGGGCGATTTCGAAGAGGTCCCGCTCCGGGGTGATTATGCCGGTGTCGGGGAGCGGTTCCTCACCGAAGAACACCGGGTCCACATCCCCGCCCCCGGCCAGAAGAATACCGTCCACCAGTTCGACCATACGCCCCACGCCGAGCCCTGGACTGAGCGGGGGCAGCAAAACCGGAACCCCCCCCGCCTGCTCCACGGCCCGAAAGTAAGACTCGGGCAAAAAAACCTGTCCGTGCTCGTGTTCCTGGAGACAGGTGATTCCAATCACGGTCAAGGTTAAAACCTCCCCGGGGTCTTTCTTTTTTCATTTATGCCTGAACCGCCGGCAACATAATCAAAAACTCAACCGCACCCGGACACCGGCAGGCTCTCCGACCGGACCATCGCCACCGACACGCTCATTGCCCACAAGTGCGGCGCCGTCAGCGCCATGCGGGGGGCTCTGGAGACGGCCGATCCCGACCTGCGGCAGTTCCTCACCCAAGCGGTCAGCGACAGCAACATGGCCTACGAAATCTTCCACTGGATGAACCGGAAGGGTTTCTATCAGGTACCGGTGATGGACCAAAACACGATGCAGCACATGCAGCACATGTACTCCCCCACCACCGCGCCGGGTGGGGGTATGGTCGGCCCCCAAGGGCCGTTCGTCTAGAACCCCTTCAAAGAAAGAGGACTGAAAAATGGGGACTGTCCCCCTTTTCCCCGGGACTGTCCCCATTTTTGACCCATTCTTGAATATCAGTGAATCCGGAATTCAGAATAGAAAACAGCTGTTTTAAGCTATGGTAAGTTATGGTCCTGACCCTTAACTTGCTTAAAACTTGGTCAGGTACTCCTCCAGCTCCCACGGGTGGATCTGGCACCGGTACCGGTCCCACTCGATCCGCTTGGCCTCCAGGTACCGGTTGAACACGTGTTCCCCCAAGGCCCGGCGCATCAGCGCACTTCCCTGGAGTTCCCCCAGCGCCTCCCGTAAGTCCTCGGGCAAAACCCCGATGTTCAGTTCCCGCCGCTCCTCCTCGGTCATGACGTAGATGTTCTGGTCACAGGGCGGGGGCGGGGCCGTCCTTTTCTTGATGCCGTCCAGCCCGGCCTGGAGGCAGACGGCCAGCGCCAGGTAAGGGTTGCAGGCCGGATCGGGGCTGCGCAGCTCAATCCGGGTGGACATGCCCCGTTTGGCCGGGATACGAATCAGAGGGCTGCGGTTGCGGTTGGACCAGGCGATGTACACCGGCGCTTCATATCCGGTAATCAGCCGCTTGTAGGAGTTAACCGTCGGGTTCAATACGGCAGCCATCGCCCGGGCGTGTTCCAGGAGGCCCCCGATGTAGTACAGGCATTCCGTACTGAGCTGGGTTTCGGTCGCCGGATCGTAAAAGGCGTTCACCCCGTTCCGGACCAGCGACTGGTTCAGGTGCATCCCCGAACCGGCCACGCCGAACAGGGGTTTGGGCATGAAAGTGGCGTGCAGCCCGTGGCGCTGGGCCACCACGCGGACCACAAACTTGAAGGTCAGGATCTTGTCGGCAACATCCAGGGCATCGTCATACTTGAAGTCAATCTCGTGCTGCCCGGGAGCAACTTCGTGGTGGGAGGCCTCGATTTCGAAGCCGAGTTTTTGCAGGGTCAAAACCATGTCCCGGCGTGCCTGCTCACCGTGGTCCACCGGCGCCAGGTCGAAGTAACCCGCCCGGTCGTGAGTCTGGGTGGTCGGTGCGCCTTCTTTGTCGACGTGGAACAGGAAAAACTCCGCCTCCGGCCCGACGTACATGGTATAGCCCAGCGCGGCCGCCTCGGCGACGGCGCGGCGCAGCACGTAACGCGGGTCGCCCTCGAAAGGGGTGCCGTCCGGGTTGTAGATGTCGCAAATCAGCCGGGCCACCGCCCCGTCCTGGGCCTGCCAGGGGAAAACGACGAAGGTGTTCGGGTCCGGACGGAGGTACATGTCGGATTCCTCAATGCGCACAAAACCTTCGATGGAGGAGCCGTCAAACATCAACTCGTTGTTGAGTGCCTTGTCCAGTTGGTCAACGGTGATGGCCACGTTTTTCAGGACGCCGAAGATGTCAGTGAATTGCAGACGGACGAACTCGACCTTGTGTTCCTTGGCTAACAGGCGTACATCCTCGGTTGAATAATGATTCAAGCGGCAACCCTCTCCTCCGTGTAATTCATCTGGGGAAACCGACCGGTTCGGCGGCTTCCCCGATAAATATACCACACCCGGCATGATTTTTACATATTTCAAGGGGCCACAATCCCCGGAAGGGACCTGAACACACGCACGGATAAGGAAGGCCCGTTGAGATCTCTTATTCCGTCGTCACCGAAAAAAATGACCGCGTTGCAACCGCGGTCAAGTGGTTTGGGGGCAACTTGATTCTTACTCTAATGGGTGTACAGCCGCCCGTACGGGCGGTGTGACACCGGAATCAGCTTGTGGAATTCGGCGGCCCGGACTCCGGCGGGGTCCCGCCCGAAGTGCCGGCAGAACTCGTCCAGGAGCGGATCCAGAAACCGCCGATCCGCCTCGTCCAGTTCAAAGAGTTTTACTTCTTTGCCCAGGGTGTGCTCTTCCGGCCGGCCCCGGAGATAGATCACCCCGCCGTGCATGCCGGTCCCCAGGTAATCCCCGGCTAGGGGTTCGCCCTCAGCCCGGTCCAATCCCAGGAGCACCAGGCGGCCGCCGGCCATGTATTCCCCGAAAAAGGCGCCCGCCGTGCCCCCAACCACGATCACGGGCACCAAGTCCTTGTATTCCTTCATGTGGATGCCCACCCGGTAGCCCACGTTCCCGCGGATGAACAGTCTGCCCCCGCGCATCCCGTACCCAAGAACGTCCCCCGCGCTGCCGTGGACCACCACCGTCCCCGAATTCATGGTGTTGCACACCCCGTCCTGCGCGTTGCCCCGGACCGTGATCGCCGGACCGTTCATAAAAGCGGCCAGGTCGTTTCCCGGCACGCCGTTGATTACGATGCGCACGTCGGGGACTTCCAACCCGGTACCGATGTACCGCTGGCCGTTTACGTTTTCCAGCCGGAAGTCAGTTTCCCCGGCCCTGATCGCCTCCCGGATCCACTGGTTGAGCTGCCGGTAATGCACACCGCGGGCGTCAATCTGCAGCATCGGCCACCTCCCCCTCTCTTCGGCGTTTTTGCTTCACCTACCCGGCGGACTGCCGACGACCAACAAGCGCCGCCGGCCGCATTCAACCCACTCCTCCCGTCGACCGACGACCGACCACCGACGACCATTAATTGCCTGCGTTTTTGATCCCGAGGACCCGCAGATCGGCGTTCGAAAGGCCGACGCCGCGCAGCCGGAGGCGGCTGCCCCGCAGGCTTTCCACGGCGTTCAGACCGAGCGCGCCTAGGATCTCCTTCAGTTCCAGCGACCAGCCCCGGATCAGGTTGGTCAGGTTCTCGGCCGCCCGGTCCGGGTCGAGCCTCTGGGTCAAATGGGCTTTTTGGGTGGTGATGCCCCAGCTGCAGTTGCCGGTATAGCACTTCTGGCAGAGGCGGCAGCCCATTGCGATGAGGGCGGCCGTGCCGATCGCCACCGCGTCGGCCCCCAGGGCGATCGCCTTGGCCACGTCCCCGCTGTGGCGGATGCCGCCGGACACCACCAGCGAAACCTGGTTCCGGATGCCCTCCTGGCGCAGCCGGTCGTCGACCGCGGCCAGCGCCATTTCGATCGGAATCCCGACGTGGTCCCGGATGGCCAGTGGCGTGGCCCCAGTGCCGCCCCGGAACCCGTCGATGGTGATGATATCGGCCCCCGCTCGGGCGATGCCGGAGGCGATGGCCGCCACGTTGTGCACCGCCGCGATCTTCACCGAAACCGGCTTCGCGTACTCGGTGGCTTCCTTGAGAGCGTAGATCAACTGGGACAGATCCTCAATGGAGTAGATGTCATGGTGCGGCGCCGGGGATAAGGCGTCGCTGCCCACCGGAATCATTCGGGTCTTGGACACGCCCTCATCCACTTTCTCCCCGGGAAGGTGCCCGCCGATGCCCGGCTTGGCCCCCTGCCCGATCTTGATCTCCACCGCCGCGCTCCGCCGCAGGTAACCCGGATTGACCCCGAAGCGGCCCGAGGCCACCTGCACGATCATCCAGTCGGCGAAGGGGTAAAGGTCCTCGTGCATGCCACCCTCGCCGGTGTTCATCACGATACCGCAGGCCTTCGCGGCCCGGGCCAGCGCCTTCTGAGCGTTCAAACTGATCGCCCCGTAGGACATGGCCGGGAAAACCAGGGGAGTTTCCAGGCAGACTGCAGGCGCCAGCTTCGTTTTCAGCACCGGCCCCTCCGGCCCGGGCTCGAATTCAAGTCCGTCCGGCCGCGAACCCAGGTAGGTCCTGAGTTCCATCGGCTCCCGCAAGGGGTCGATGGACGGGTTGGTCACCTGGCAGGCATCGAGCACTATGTGGTCAAAATAGCTGAAATAGGCCTTATCGTTGCCCGCGCCGGTCAACACCATACCGCCGGTGTTCGACTGCAGCCAGATGTTCTTCAGGTACTCCGGCCGCCAGTGGTGGTTCCCCCGGTAGGCCAGCGGATTCGCCTGGACGCTGATCGCGCCCTCCGGGCAGTGGCTCACGCAGTAGTGACACTGGACACACTTGTGGTGGTCGGCGACCACCCGGTCGGGAACGTTTTCCTTGATCCTGGCGAACACCTGCTGCAGGTCCCCCTGACCGTGCTTGAAAACACCCATGGCTTCCTTCCAGGCGCCGTGCGCGAACTTGAGAGTCCCGAAGCCGCAGCCGCGGACGCATCCCCCGCAGCGCCGGCAACGGCTCTCGTCGATGTGCACCAGGTATTCGGGAGGTAGGTAGTTGCTCATACGGTCACACCTTCTTCCAGCCGGGCGATAGCCATTTCTCCGGCCCGGATGCTCCCTACCTCGTCCAGGTCCTCGGCGATCACCCGGAGGGCGCTTTCCTCGCTCCCCATCAGGATGAGGTCGCCTTTTTTGCCGATAACCATGGGCCGTAGTTTGATCCGGTCATTAAGACCGATCATGGCGCCTTGAAAAGCCACAATCACGCTGAACGGGCCGTTCAGCATCGCCGGGCCGTAGACCCGGCGCAGGGCGGTGTACAGTTCCCGCTCGCGATCATCCATCCGGTCGATGACTTTCCAGAAAGGCGGCGCCAGGGCCCGGCACACCAGGTCCAAGGGGATGCCGTGGCGCCGGTGCAAAAGGTCGAAAAGGTAGGCGATCACCTCGGTGTCGGTCTGCAGTTCCAGGCAGTAACCGAACATCTCTAGATACCGCTTGTTGATGCCGTAAGAGGAGATTTCCCCGTTGTGGACCACTGACCAGTCGAGTACCCCCAGCGGGTGGGCGCCGCCCCACCAGCCCGGAGTGTTAGTCGGGAAACGGCCGTGCGCCACCCATATGTAACCCTCGTACTCCTCCAGACGGTAGTAGCGGGCGATGTCCTCGGGGTATCCCACGCCCTTGAAGACGCCCATGTTCTTACCGGAGGAGAATACGAAGGCGCCGGGGATCTCCCGGTTCACCGTCATCACGAAGGCGGTGACGTAGTCGTCGTCTTCCCGGAGCCCGTTCGCCCCGTCTTCCCGCACGGGCCGGACGAAATAACGCCACAACACGGGCGCCTCCCCGATCTGCGGCAGCGGCCGCGTCGGGATCGGTTCGGACTGGGCCACGTTGAAGTGGCTGCGCAGGTTATCCTCGGTATCCACGCGCGCCTGCGGGGTTTCGTACATCAGGTGCAGGGCGTAAAGGTCCCGGTACTCCGGATAAATCCCGTAGGCGGCAAACCCGCCCCCCAAACCGTTTGAACGCTCATGCATGCAGGCGATAGATCTGGTAATGGCCTCGCCGTTGAAACGGATCCCCTTCGTGCTCATGATTCCGGAGATCGCGCATCCCGAAGGGATCCTCACCATTCCTTCCCGCACATCTTCACCCACTTTCTTTTGTGCCAGGCTTTATAGCCACGTTGAGCCGGCGTGTTCCGGCCGCCATGCGGCCGGCAGACGCTCCGGCCACCGTTGCCCGGAGCTTGGTGATACCGGCGGCCGAAAGGGATGCGAAACCTTGCGGCCACCGGCCTCATCGTGGCCTAGTAGTTGACCAGGTAACGGTCGATCTCCCACGGAGTGATCCGGATACGGTACTCGTTCCACTCGGCCGTCTTGGCTTCGATGAACTTGGTGTAAATGTGCTCGCCCAGGGCCTCACGCATCACCGGGTCGGCGCTCATTTCCTTGATCGCTTCCTCCAGGCTCGCCGGCAGGCTGGTGATGCCCCGCTCCATCCGGTCCGCGTCGGTGATGTGGTAGATGTTGATCGGGAACCGCGGCGGCGGGTCGATCTTTTCTCTGATACCCTCCAGGCCGGCCGCCAGGTTCACCGTCAGGGCCAGGTACGGGTTGCAGGCCGGGTCGGGGTTGCGCAGTTCTACGCGGGTCGACAGGCCCCGCTTCTGTGGAATCCGGATGAGCGCGCTACGGTTCCCTTCGGCCCAGGCCACGTACACCGGCGCCTCGTAGCCCGGCACCAGCCGCTTGTAGGAGTTGACCGTCGAGTTGGTGATCGCCGCCATCGACCGGGCGTGTTTCAGAAGCCCGCCGATGTAATAGTAGGCCTCCGCACTCAGGCCGTCCGGCCTCGAGGCGTCGTGGAAAGCGTTCTCCTCGCCCCGGAACAGGGACTGGTTCATGTGCATTCCCGAACCGTTGATCCCGAACACCGGTTTGGGCATAAAGGTCGCGTGCAGCCCGTGACGCTGCGCCAGCGTCCGCACCACGAACTTGAAGGTGACGATCTTATCGGCGATGTCCAGCGCGTCCGAGTGCTTGAAGTCGATCTCGTGCTGGCCGGGCGCCACTTCGTGGTGCGAGGTCTCGATCTCGAAACCCATCTCCTCCAACGCCATCACCATCTCCCGCCGGGCATTCTCGCCCTTGTCGATCGGGGACAGGTCAAAGTAACCGGCCTTGTCGTGGGTTTCCAGCAGTGGCTTCCCGTCGGCGTCGACATGAAACAGGAAGAACTCCATCTCCGGTCCGGCGTGCATGGTGTAACCCATACTCTTGGCCCGGTCCAACATCCGGCGCAGGCAGTTCCGCGGGCAACCGGCGAACGGTGTGCCGTCGGGATTGTAGACGTCGCAGATCAGGCGCGCCACCGCCCCGTCCCGGGGACGCCACGGGAAGATCACAAAGGTGTTCGGGTCCGGGCGCAGGTACATGTCCGATTCCTCAATCCGGGCGAAACCATGGATCGAAGACCCGTCGAACATCAGTTCGCCGTCGAGGGCCTTGTCCAGTTGTTCCACCGGGATGGCGACATTCTTCAAGACACCCAAAATATCGGTGAACTGCAGCCGGACGAACTTGACCCCCAGTCTCCTGGCCTTCTCCAGGATTTCCTGTTTGACCGCGGTTTCCACTTCGAACCAACCCTTTCTTTAATATGTTTGGACACAAACAAAAAACGCCCAATCAAAGGGGTGGTTTCACACCTCCTTATGAAAGGGCGCCATTGCCTCTTATAAAGCGGGTACCTCCGTGTACCCTTATGCGGTTTTCAAACCGGACGGCGATAAACCCCGATCCACTCTGCAAATCCCGGCCCCACAGCCGGGGCGGGCCTCTTCAAATCTTTGGCGCCGCCGAGCCCGAACCGGAATCAGACGTTGTGCGCCAGGATGATGGCTTCGGCCACCGCCCGCATGGAGAGCCGCCGGTTCATGCTCTGCTTTTGAATACGACGGAAGGCCTCGGCCTCCGTGAGCCCCAACTGGGACATCAGGATGCCTTTGGCCCGTTCCACCACCTTCCTGGTGTCCAGTTCCTCCTTAAGCTTCATCACTTTCCGCTCCAGGTCCATCACCTCCGCATAGTGGGCCAGAGCCACCTCCACCACGGTGAGCAGGCTGACTTCATCAACCGGTTTGGGCAGGAAACCGGCCGCCCGCACCTCCCGGACGCGGGCCATCATCTCCCGGCCAAAGACGCCGGACATCAGGATGACCGGGGCCAGGCGGTCGTCGTGTACGATCCGGGCCAAATCCAGGCCGTTGACCCCGGGCAGGGAAGCTTCCGCCAACACCAGGTCGGGCTGCCGGTCACGGATCATCTTCAGGGCCGTGATGCCGTCCTCGGCTTCACCGATCACCAGATACTCCGCCTGGCTGAGCATTCCCTTGATGTTGGTTCTGCCGCGCGCGTCCGGGTCCACCAGGATCACCCGCTCCTGCAGTGCCAAACCCTTTACCCCCTAAGAATTAGGAACGCGTTTCCCTTAACAAAGCTCAAATACAAATGCCCCGCCAGACCGGACCACGGTCTGGCAAGGGCATCATCGCCTTTACCGGATACTTCATCGTACCCGAACTGTTTGATTGTCTAGCGGTATTATAAACCCGTTTTCCGGTGTGATCAAGTCTTTCTAGCCCGTTCCCGGCAAGTATACATTATCCCAGTATCCGGTCGACTTCCGCGGCGTCAGCGTCCATCAGGTAGGAAATGCCGGTGATCTCGGCTGCCTCTGGGGTGAGCGCCACCAGGTCGTCGCGGGTGATGTACTCCAGCGCGAACTTGCGGGCGCCGCACATAAACTGGCGTAGACCCTGGGCCAGCCGGGCGAAATAGGTATAGACGCCGATCGCCCCTACGGGCAGCCGCTCGTAATCGGCCCCGAGCTGAGCCTTCAACGTGGTGGCCATGATGAACACCCGTTCGATCCGGTTCCCGTAGGCCTGGTACTCGGGCAGTACTCGTCCCTGCTTGATCGACTCACCCACCGTTTTCGCGACCATGGCCGCGGCAAGCGGGGAGCGGGCCATCCCGATAGCCTTGACGTAGGGCGCGCTCAGGGCGAAGCCCTTGAACATGTGGTCCTCCAACGTCAACCCGCCGGCGATGCAGATGGGTGGAATGTAGGCCCCCTTCGCCGCCAGCCGGTCGCAATACCGGGTCAGCAGCGCCTGGAGATACAGGGTGGGCATCCCCCACTCGTTCATCATCCGCCACGGGCTCATTCCGGTGCCGCCGCCGGCACCGTCCACTGTTAAAAGGTCCAGCCGGGCGTCGGACGCGAACTTCACGGCCCGGGCCAGGTCGGCCGGCCGATAGGCGCCCGTCTTCAGGAAGACGTACTTGGCTCCCGCCCGGCGGAGTGCCTCAACCCGCTCGGCGAAGGACTCCCAATCCACCATCCCGATCCGGGAGTGGCGCTCGAATTCCCGCAGGGCACCCTCCCGGTAGGCCTCCTTGACCACTTCGTCCTCCGGGTCGGGTAAGACGATGTAACCGCGCTTTTTCAGTTCCAGGGCCCGCTCGATGCTGTTGACCTTCACCTCGCCGCCGATGTCTTTGGCCCCCTGACCCCACTTGATTTCCACCACTTCAACGCCAAGCTTCTCGATACAGTATTCCTGCACGCCCAGCCGGGTGTCCTCGACGTTGGCCTGCACCCCGATGAAGCCGGCACCGTTGTACCAGTCCTGGAAGGCGCGCACCCGTCCTTCCATGTTCGGCGAGTATACCACGCGCCCGTTCCTGATCTCCGAATTCGGGTCCATGGCGCAAACGTTTTCCCCGATCAGGATCCCGGCCCCGGCCAGGGCCACGCCGGCGGCCAGGTGGTCCCAGTTGTTCGCGGCAACATCGGTGGAGCCCATGGCCGGAACGACAACCGGGAAATCCAAATGCAGGTCGCCGTTGGCACCCAGGCTGGTTTTAAGGTCCACGGCCGGAAAGATGGCTTTGTCCGGGTCCGGTTCAATACCAACCGCGCCTACGGCCGTACCCATGATATTCAAGTGTGAGTAGTCAACCGGGTACTTTTTCTGGCCGGCCGAGGTAGTCTTGCCGAACGGTTTGGGGTAAAGCAATTCCTTCCCCCGCACGGCCGAGCGCGCGATTTCACAGAATCCGGGGCAGCCGTCCAGGCAGGTCACGCACATCCCGCTCTGGGGGCACTTGCTATCCCCGGTGCGCAGCCTGGTGGTGGTGGCTGCGGTGGCGTTGGTGCCACTACTCAGATGCATCTTGGTGGACTCTCCTCTCCCTTTTTTTCTTTAGAACCAACGGTTCATCCCGAACCGAGTCCTACCGAAAGACTTAATACCGGGCCAGATAAGTGTCGATTTCCCAGGGGTGCACCGCAGTCAGGAAACCCAGCCACTCTTGTTCCTTGAACTCGGCATACCGGCGGCAAAACTCATCCCCAAGCGCCCCGCGGAGCACGGTGTTGGTGCCAAAGGCCGAAAGCGCCGCTTCCAGGTGCCGGGGCAGGCCGTTGGTGCGCACCGCGTCCCGAAGCGTGTCCAGGTCCCCGTCCACCGTGCCGGGTACGGGCTCCGGTAGTTCGAGCCCGCTGTCCACCCCGTCCAGGCCGGCGGCGAGGATCCCCGCCAGCGCCAGATAGGAGTTGGCCGTCGGGTCCGGGCTGCGCAACAACAGGTGCGGCTCGTCTCCCGCCGGTGCCGGCATCCGGAGCATGGTGGCGCGGCTGTCGGTTGACCAGGCAGCCAGCACCGGGTGGAAACCGTCCGGAACCAGGCGCTTATAGGAATTAACCAAGGGATTGGTCACGGCCGCCAGGGCGGGCGCGTGGGCGAGCAGCCCGGCGGCGAACCGGCGCGCGGTGGTGCTGAACCGGCCGGGATCCTCCCCGTCCGCGAACAGGTTTTCCTCTTCCCGCCAGAGGGTCAAGTGCAGTTTCACTCCCGAACCGCGGCGTCCGGCCAGCGGCCGCGGCATAAACGAAGCGTGCAGGCCGTGCCGCTGGGCCACGGTCCGGACCACAAACTTGAAGGTGGTGATCCGGTCTGCCATTTCCAGCGCCTCACCTTCACCGAGGCCGATCTCGTGCTGGCCCGGCGAAACCTCATGGTGCGACGACCGGACCTTGATCCCCATTTCCTGCAGGGTGAGGACCATGTCCCGCCGGGCGTTTTCTCCCAGGTCCACCGGAGTAAGATCGCAGTATCCGGCCTGGTCATGGGTCACCGTGGTGGGCAGGCCCTGTTCCCCGACGTGGAAGAGAAAAAACTCGATTTCGGCGCCGATCCGGAACCACCAGCCGCGCTCCCGCAAGGCATCCAAGTTCTTGCGAAGTATGGTCCGGGAACAAGTGGGATAAGGATTCCCGTCCAGATCGGCCGCCTGGCAGATCAGGCGAGCCACAGCCCCGTCCCGGGGCCGCCAGGGAAAGATCACAAAGGTTTCCGGGTCGGGGATAAGCAGAATCTCTCTTTCCCGACTGCCGCTAAAACCCTCGATGATGGCGCTGTCAAAAGTGAGCCGGCCTTCCAAGGCCCGGTTCAGTTCCTCTATGGTAATGGCCAGGTTCTTAAGGGAACCGGTGAAGTCGGTGACCTGCAGCCGGACGAATTTCACGCCGGTTTCCGCGGCCAAGGCCAGGACTTCACCGGCCGCCTGGCGGTTGATTTCCACGTAAGCTTCCTCCTTTTCAACTCAAAAAGAACGCCCCAAGCAGACTCCGCACGGGAATCTACCTGGGACGCCGTTGCCCCGAATTACGTTATGAGGCCTAACCGATTCTTATTATATTGCGAGAAGCCGACAAAAAGCAAGTCTTTATTTTGGGGCCTTCTTCTCCGGCTCAACGGAGAACTCTTCAATTACCGCCCGAGCCATTGCGGCCAGCGGCCGGCAGGTGTCCATGCTGAGTTTCTGCAGATACCGGTAAGCCTCCGGCTCGGTGAATCCTTTTTTTTCCATGAGCAGACCCTTGGCCCGCTCAACGAGTTTTCTGGACTCCAGGGTCTTTTTCAGCCGCAGGTTTTCCTGCTCCAGGGCCAGAAGACGCTTGAAATTGGACCAGGCCGCCTCCACCGCCAGGTACAGATCATCATCGCTGTATGGAACCAGCAGATAGCTGAAGAGCCACCCCGTACCCGCCAGTTGCGACAGCCTGGTGCAGTCCGCGGTAACGAATACAATCGGGGCCAACCGGTGATCGTCGATAACCTGGGCCACTCCCAGTCCTCCATAGTCGGGGATGGCTGGATCCAGCAAAACCAAGTCGGGCTGGGTCTCAAAGGCCAGGCGTAACACGTCCTTAGCCTCCCACACCCGGCCGATCACCAGGTGCCCGGCCTGCAGGAGTTTGGCCGAAAGCTTCTTGGCCTCGGCCTCGTCCTTGACCGCGATCAGGACGCGCAGTTGCGGCATTGACCCTCCCCTTCTCCGGCACTGCCAGTATTGTAACACGCTCCGGCCCGGGGTGACATAGTCAGCATTCCCGAATCAACAGCGCCCGGTAAGCCTGCTGGAGTAAAACGGTGCGGGGGCCGGGAACACTCCCACCGATCGGAACCCCGTCGAGGGCCGCCAAGGGTACCAGCCCCACCACAGTATTGGTCAGGAAGACCTCTTCGCCGGACAGCAATTCTTGCGCCCGCACCGACGCTTCACGGAACTCCAGACCCAATCCCCCGGCCAATTCCCCAATCACTTCCCGGGTCAGGCCCGGCAGCAGTCCGTCTGATACCGGAGGCGTCTGCAATACACGCCCCCGAACCACGAAAAGGTTGGTCACCGTACCCTCAGTGTAAACACCTCGTTCGTTGATCAGGAGTGCCTCGTCGTACCCCGCGGCCCTTGCCTCCCGCCGGGCCAGGGTGTGGCCGGCCCGAGAGATAGTCTTGACCGACAGGAGCCGGTCCCCCGAGAAAACAGGCCGGGGACAGGTACTGGCGGTCCAGGACACCGGGTGTTCCGTCTCCGGGGACAGAGGAAAGGCCGCTACCACCACGGTCGGTTCACCGGGGGCCGATCCGGTACCCGGGGCGGTTTCCTTCCCGGCGGTCACCGTCAGACGCACCCGCGCCGCGGTAAGGCCGTTCGCTTGCAGGGTGAGTGCAACCGCCCGGCTCAGTTCCGCGCGTTCCGGGACGCCGTTGATGCCCAGCCGCCGGCAGCCCTCGGACAGGCGGTCCAGGTGGGCCTCCAGCCGGAACACTCTCCCCCGGAAGGACCGCATGGTTTCAAACACCCCGTAACCCAGCAAGAAACCGGTATCAAACGCGGAAACCGTAGCTTCGCCCGCCGGGACCAAACGGCCGTTAACCCAAACCCGCACCGGCCTCATCCTCCTTCACGGCGCCCCGGGCTCCCCAGCGCCGCAAACAGCGCTCGCGCTTTATCTAGTGTCTCCCGGTATTCGGCCTCCGGCTCCGAATCGGCCACGATCCCGCCGCCGACGTGGAACCACGCCCGTCCGCCGCGGAGCACGATGGTCCGGATGGTGATGTTCAGGTCCAGATGGCCGTCGAAGCTGAAATAACCGGCGGCACCGGTATACACGCCCCGGGGTACCGGTTCCAGTTCCTCGATGATCTCCATGGCCCGGATCTTGGGCGCGCCCGTGATCGAACCGCCCGGAAAGGCGGCGCGTAAGAGGTCGGCGACGCCGGTCCCCGGCCGCAGTTCGGCCTCCACCGTCGACACCAGGTGCCAGACCGTCGGGAAAGGCTCCAGAACCAGCATTTCCGGAACCCGGACCGATGACGGCTGCGCGACGCGGCTCAGGTCGTTGCGCTCCAGGTCAACGATCATTATGTGCTCGGCCCGGTCCTTCTCGCTGGCCAGCAGTTCGCAGGCCAGGCGCGCGTCGGTCTCCGGTGAAGAGCCGCGCGGGCGGGTGCCCTTGATGGGTCGGGTGTGCACCACACCGGTCCGGGGGTTCAAGTGCAGAAAACGCTCCGGAGAGGCGCTGACCACAGCGAAGCCGGCTCCCTTAATCAGCGCCGAAAAAGGGGCCGGGTTGTCACGGCAGAGCCTGCCGAACAGGGCGTGGGCCGACCCCGTCCAGGGAACCGAAAACCGTTGGGCCAAGTTTACCTGGTAAACGTCCCCGGCCAGAATGTGGTTCTTTACACGGCGCACCGCCTCCAGGTAAGCAGCCCGGTCAAAGCTCGAACTCACCGCCGCGGGCGGCACCGGCTGACCCGCTGACCCGCTGACCCGCTGACCCGCTGACCCGCTAACGCGGGTGCCCCCGGGTACCCCCGGGTACCCGCGGGTACTCCCGGGTACCCCGGGCTCCGGCGGGGCGGAGGCCGGTTTTTCAACCGCCGAATCAACCACTTCCCGCAGCAAACGCATCCTGGACGCCGCCCGTTCGGCCCGGGCGCGCCCGCCGGCCGGCAGCCCGGTGGATGTGAGGTAGAGAGACCCATCCCGGCGGTCGAAAGCCAGTACGGCATCGTAGAACCCAAGGTGGAGCACGGGCAGATCCAGGTCGTCGGGCCGAGTTGGCCGCGGCTCCAGGAAAACCCGCAGCCCGTACGCCAAGAACCCGATGCCGCCCGCAGGCAGGGGCGTGGGTCCCGAACCGGGCGGCAGGGCGTATTCCTCCAGGATGCTCTGGAGGATGTCCAGGGGGTCCCCCTTGAACTCCCGGGCGCGGCCACCAACAGTGAGGCGGCAACCATCCAACCGGCACTCCAAAACGGCGAAAGGATCAAAAGCGGCGAAACACCACCGGCCCGAGGCGTGCAGGGCGTCCGCCCGCGGTTCCATCCCGCTGTCCAGGATAACCAGTCCCGGCCGGTTTTCCAGGCGGGTGTAAAGCGCCTCCGGGCCGCTCGGCCAGGGCCGCTTGTCGACAAGCATCTTAACAAAGGGCCCCCTTGAAAAAAACAGAAAGTTTACGGAAGACTCTCTATTGCTATCAAACAAGTCATCTTGACCACCGCATCAAAACCGTGGTGAGTAACGGGGGTCGAACTACTTTTTTAGAACTCAGAATTAAACAAGTATTTAGAGGGATTTAGTCAAAATCCTCTACGGTCGGCGCTTGTCCTAACGGATTTGGGAAACGGGGCCCCGGTCCAGGGTGGCGATCAGGACCGCGAATATCAGCAGCAGCGCGCCGGCGGTGGAAAAAGCGAACCCGAAACCCAGCAGGGCGACCACACTCCCAAACGCAAAAGAGCCCGCGGTAATCCCCACGTCGATCCCGTTTTCAAAAAGACCCAGGGAAGCCGCGCGCAGCTTACGGCCGGCCGCATCCACCACCCAGGCGACCAGCAGGGTGAGTGAGGCCGAGTAGCCGATACCGGCCACCACGGCGCTGACCATCATTACCGCTCCCGGCGCCGGGAGGCCGAGATACAGAATGCCCATGCCGAAAAGGGCCAGCGACGGCACCAGCACTTTGCGGCGGCCGAAGGCGTCGGACAGGCGCCCGGCAACCACCCCCGAAACAAGGCCGCTGAAAGCAAACACAGTGAAATAGAGGCCGAAATTGTCGATTCCCACGCGCACCGCGTACAAAGGGAGAAAGGTGAGCAGTACACCGTAGGCCAGGCCGCAGGCGGCCGTCGACGAGATCAACACGCGCAGCGGACGGGAGGCAAGAACGAACTGAAACCCGTTCAGAACCGGAGTCCCGGTTCCGGCGCGCACCGGTTCGCGAATGGCCAGGAGCGGCGCCATCCCGGCGAGCCCCAGAATGGTAAGCAACCAAAACAGGGTCTGGAATCCGTACTGCTCGACAATCAGGACCGCCACGGGCGGCCCAGTGATGAGGGCGGTGATAATGATCAACCGCTGCAGGCCCAGGACGGTCCCACGCCGCGCCACCGGACTTAGGTCGGCGATCAGGGTGTTCGCGGCCAGCGGGTAGAGCGCCAGGCCCAGGGCCTGGAACACACGAATGAACGACAAATAGGCCGGCGAACCGGCCAGCAGAATAAACAGCGGCGCGGTCACCAGGGCCGATCCGCTCACCAGCAGGGAAAACTTGCGCCCGAACCGGTCCACCCAGGAAGCGAAAAGAAACCGGAACAGCACCGCCGCTCCGGCCAGAAGGGTATTGTACCAGGCCGCCGTCCAGTCGCCGCCCCCCAGTTCGAGCACATACAGGGGCATTATGATGAACGCCAGGTGCAGGTTCACAAAAACCATGAAGGACCCGGTGAATAACAGAATCAGGCCCTGGTCCAGCCAAGTCGACCGCAAGATGGACGCGCCCCCGCTTTTCTTATCATTATGATCCTTCCGTGGATTTAAATTCGGACCCCGGCCTGAATCGGCGGGGACTGTCCCAAAAAGGCGTCAGACACCTTTTTCTTTTGCGTTGTATGACTACCAGAAGATCTTCTGGTCTGCTATTCTACAATTGCCGGCAAATTCCTGGAGCGGCCCGGTTCTCACCCGGCCTTGAACGTGGAATACTCTGAAATGAGGAGTGTGTGCACTTGGCCACCGTGGCGGTTGCGCTGAGCGGGGGCGTTGACAGTTCAACCACCGCCCTTTTGATGAAAGAGGCCGGCCACCGGGTCTTCACCCTGACCATGGCCACGAACGACCGGGTGGCGGCGGAGGCGGCGCGGGTATCCGCTTTCCTGGGCCTACCCCACCACGTGCTGGACATAAGCGGGCTTTTTGAACAACGGGTGATCGGACCGTTCTGCGCCGCCTACCTAGAGGGGCGCACCCCCAACCCGTGCATCGCCTGCAACCGGGACTTGAAATACGGGACGCTTTTCCGTCAAGCGGTCGAATGGGGCGCCGATTATTTTGCGACCGGCCACTACGCCCGGGTGCGTTTTGAACCCGAACCGGGCCGGTATGTCCTGCTGCGCGCGCGCGACCCCCGTAAGGACCAGAGCTACGTCCTGTTTTACCTGGACCAGGAACGGTTGGCCCGCCTGCTCCTGCCCCTGGGGGACTTGACGAAGGAAACGGTGCGCGAAAAGGCGCGGGCGGCCGGCATCCCCTTCACGGCGGCCGAAAGCCAGGAAATCTGTTTCGTAGCGGGGGACGACTACCGGACGTTCATCCGCCGGCGGTGCGGACAGGCGGTCGCGGAGGGGCCTTTCGTGGACCGGCAGGGAAACGTCCTCGGACGGCACCGGGGCATACCATTCTACACGATCGGCCAGCGCCGGGGGCTGGGGCTGGCTCTGGGCCGGCCGGTGTTCGTGCTCGGTTTCAACCGGGAGCGGAACGCGGTGATTGTCGGTCCGGAAGAAGAACTGTGGCATACCGCATTCCTGGCGGTAGATGTGCACTACATCCTGCCGCAGCCCGCCGGAGGCACCCTCATCGAAGCCCAGATCCGCTACCGGGCCAAGGCCGCCCCCGCCCGCCTGTATCCTCAGCCTCCCGACGCGGCCCGAGTCGTTTTCGAGAAGCCCCAGCGGGCAATCACCCCGGGACAAGCCGCCGTTTTCTACCAGGGAGAGCGGGTGGTCGGCGGAGGCATCATCAGTTGCGCCGTAAGGTGAACCGCATCCTATCCTTTTCGTACGTGATGTCCGTCAGAGTCATGAACCGGAACCGGTCACCCATCGTAAACGCCCCCTGATCTCCAGCCATGAAAGCCAGCGCTGAGGCGTCAATCTCCAGGTCGTCGATTCGCACGGTTTCCGCGCGGAACACCACCGCCTCCCCACCGGAAATGGGAACCAGGCGCCCGAAGACCCGGAAACCGGGCCGCCCCTGGGGATCCAGGCTAGTGGCCGTGATGCCGTCGCGGTCGATGTCGATCCGGAGGCCGGCCCCCGTACCCTCGGCCGCATTGGCCAGGGCCCGGTTGACGGTCCGGGAACTGACCTCGATCAACATGTTCCGCCCTTGAAAGTAGATCCGGTCCGGCTGCACGTCTCGGGCCAGGATGATGTTCAACTGTCCCAGCAGACTGCTCAACGGGGCGAGCGACTCCTGCCACTGCCGTTCCAGACCCGACAGCCGGTCCGCCAGTTCGTTTGAACGGCCGCGGATACCGGCCAGCAGCGTCGATCTGCGGTTCTGCACCCGCTGCAATTCGATCAGGCGGTCCGAGATTCTGCTCCGGGCGGTTTTTGTTTCGGTCTCCAGAAACGCCAGTTGGTGCAGACGTTCCTCGATGGCGGCGCTCTGGGTGCGTACTTCGTTCACCAGCACGCCCTCCCGTTCAATCAGCAGACTGATAAACTCCAGGCGCCACAGAAAATCCGCCGTGCTTTCGGCCTGCAGCAGCAAGGCGAACATCGGCAGGCGGCCTTCCTCGTACAGGTGACGCAACCACTGTCCCAGACGCCCCTGTGCCTCCGTCAGGCGGGCTCTGGCCGCGGCCAGGTTATGCTCTTCCACCGCCCGGGATTCGGCCAGCTCCGCCAGCCGGTCTTCGGCTCGGGCCCGATCCTCCTGCAGCCCCATCATCTGCAAATTGAGAGCGAGCAACTCGGCGGCGAGTTCACGTTCAAGTGCCTGGAGTTCGGTCGGGCTGAGCCGCTCCAGGCCCGGAACCGCGGCCGCTGGCAAGCCGCCGCGCAAAGCGCCGGACAGCAGAAAGGCCGTCAAGCTGAGGACGATGAGCAACACTTTAAAACAATAGTTCATAGGCAACCGCACTCCCGGTCAAGAAAAACCGGTCTCTTTAGAACCCGGTCTTATTAGTTTTATTATTATTGGCGATCTGTTAAAAAAACCCTTTGCACGCCCCTAAATGCCCCGGAACCAGTTAAAATGAAATGACAACAAAAAAGCCAGAGAGTCCTAACACGCCCCTGGCCGTTTGTTGCCAAACTAAGGTTCAGTCCCGTTTCGCCGGGCGAGTCTTTTCCCCAATCGCCAATTTGGGCAGGTGGCTAACGCCGACTCCGAGTCGTCACTGTAAAGCGAAGCTTGTGACAGTCAGCGTAGCCGCCGAAGTGATAAATCCCGTGGACTCACTTGGCCGCCGCCCAAGTTACTGCAGCTGTATGGGGGACATCGGCAGATCCTGGCTACCGTTGTCTCCGCGCTTGTCGTGTGCATCATCTCTGCCGGACGGCCGTTTCCCCTCCGGCCCGGTCGAAGGCTTTGTAGTGTCGGCCTTTTTTTCAACCGCCGCAGGCTCAGGCTCATCATCCTGAAATCCACCGGGACCCGCCGGTGCCACCGGTACACCATGTTTCCCGCCCGGTTCTACAGGCGGCTTGCCGGGAAACCCGTTCATATCCTCGACGCGGCGGACGTAACCCGGAGGAGGACTTTTCGGCTCCTGCAAACCGGAGTCAACTTGTGTCTCTTCCCCGCCCCGGCCTACCCGGGCCTGCATAGTGGCCACGGCGGCCACGGCCATCCCGTAGTCCCGGCCTTTCAGGGCCAGGGCCTCGCGCAGCCTGCCGTGCCGGACGGCCTCCGTGTCCAGCACAATCCCTTCTTCCAGGACTTTTTGCCAGACAACATAGTGCGCCGGAGAGAGGCCTGCTTGCCGGGCCCGTTCCCGGGACGCAAGGGAACAGTCGAGTATGTACACTCTGGTTGGACCGCCGGTTTCCTCCAATTCGTCCTGAATGACCGCCAGCAGTTCGGACTGTAAAGCCGCCCCGCCTTCCTCAGCAGTGAAGGTGGTAGTCACCATTAAATGCCTGACCTCCGCTCCCCGCCCCAGGTAACCCTGTTCCCGGCAGGCCCGGACTACGACCGCCACCGCCTCGACCGCTGGCAGCCCGACAAGGTCAAGCCCCTGCAACAGTCCGGCACCGTCAGCGTTCAATGCCTCTGTGCCGACCACCGTCAGGGAATGGTCGAGAGCCAGTTCGATTCCCGGATTGACCTCCATGCCGACGTACGCGTAAACCACCGGTCCGGAGGTGAAACGGGGCAGGGCCATAAACGCCGCCAGAAGCAAGGCCACCAAGGACGCGGCGAAGAGCAGCAGCCGGGTCGGCCGGCGGTATTCCACCAGGTCTTCCACGGTGAACCGGACCTCCTGCCCGGTTTGAATCCCGGGCCGTTTCCTGATTTCCACAAACTCAAAGTCTGCGGTCAAAATTACTGCCGAGCGGGATTTCACCCGGCAGACCACTCCCCTACCGGCCACTTTCAGCACCACCTTCCGCGCCTCGGACATACTCCCGCAGGAGGGGAAAGTCCCCACCCAAGACCACGTACACTCCTATAATGTATCTTCGGTGCCGCTGGATCGTTTTGGGGTTAAGGACCAGCTGCCGGAGCAGAAGAGTGAAGGGCAGTTTTTTCTTCCGCTCGAGGCCGGCCCGCAGCTCTGGATCTTCCAGGACGCGGCGGGCGATGCCGATCGCCATCCGCCGTGAATCCCGGTGCCTGGGCGTCTCCCGGACCAGGTCCTCCAGCGTGATCCCGAACTCACCCAGTCGCGTGGCGAATCGCTCAATCTCCTCGCGGACGTCGTCCTCCGGAAGGGTGAAATCAGATTCCACCGTCTCTTCGGGTGGCTCCGCCTGGGGTAACTCGGGGGAGAAACGGCGGGAAGCCCGGTAGTGATCGACCAGGCGCCGGTTGATCACCTGCCGGGCAAAACCGTGAAAAGAGGCGCCCCTGCCGGCGTCATACCCGTCAACCGCTTCGTTGAACGCCAGGAGCGCTATGCTGTACTCGTCCATATCCCTGATCCCGCCCCGGCGCGGGACGACTTTGGCCACACAACCGGCAATGAAGGACTGGTGGGCGGCAATCAAGTCCTCACGTGCAATCCGGTCACCTTTCTGCGCTTTTTCCAGCAGGACCAGGATATCCTTTTCAGCTTCCACCCCGCCAGGCATCCACCAGCCCCCCTCCCCGAAAGAAAACCGCAATGCAAAACAATAATGTTCTCTGAAGATATTATCGGTGCATTTTCCACGACTATCAAGTTTTTGGATGACTGGGAGGTTAGAATAGAAACGGAGAGTGATTGACGTGAACCAGACAGTGGAGCAACTGCGCCTGGTGCCCCTGTTTGCCCGGCTGGAGCCCGGGGACCTGGAGAAGATCGGGACCCTGATGTACGAACGGCGTTACGGCAAGGGGCAGATCATCTTCATGGAAGGGGAACCGGGTGAAGCTCTTTTCCTGCTCAAAGAAGGTAGAATCAAGCTCACCCGGCAGACTGAGGACGGCCGGGAACACATCCTGCACCTGGTGAACGCGGGCGAGGTGTTCGCCGAAGTAGTGCTTTTCGACGGGGGCGGCTACCCGGCCACGGCCGAAACGATGGAGGACTGTCGGGTCGGGATCATCAGGAATCAGGACCTGGAACAGGTCATCGCCGGCAGCCCGGGACTGGCCCTGGCGATGTTGAAGATTATGGCCGGACGGCTGCGGGCCGCCCAGGAAAAGGTGATGAGCCTGGCCCTGCACGACGCCGCCCGCCGGGTGGTAAGCACCCTGCTCCGTCTGGCCGAGGAACACGGAACGGCCGGACCGGAGGGTCAACGGATCAACCTGGCCCTGACCAACCAGGAGTTGGCCGAACTGGCCGCCACCTCCCGGGAGACGGTTAATCGTACTCTCAATGACCTGCGCCGCCGGAAGATCATTGACGTCTCGGGCCCGCAAATCATCATCCGCGATCGCCGCCGCCTGCTGGACACCCTTTAAACGGGATGTGACGAACGCCACACCGGGTCTGTGATCGGCGTCACAGCGGGCCATTCCTTTCCGGGGTATTATTCTCATAAAGAAAGCACCCTGGAAAGGAGGGCCACCCGTGGAGCAGAGAATCAGACGCAAGCTCATCACCATCGACGAAGAAAAGTGCACCGGTTGCGGCCTGTGTGTCCCCGACTGTCCCGAAGGGGCCCTGCAGATTATCGACGGAAAGGCTCGCCTAGTGAGCGAACCCCTTTGTGACGGCCTGGGTGCCTGTCTGGGCGCCTGCCCCGAGGGCGCCATCACCGTCGAGGAAAAAGATGCAGTGCCATATGATGAAAAGAAGGTAATGGAAAATATCGTCCGCCACGGCGAAAACGTACTGCGGGCCCACCTCGAACACCTTCGGGACCACGGTCAAACGCACTACCTGGAAGAAGCGCTGGAATTTCTACGGCACAAGAATATCCCCGTTCCCCCGGGGTTTTTGGGACACCTGGCAGACCTCCGGGTGAATCACCCGCGACACGTTTGTTACCTCGAAGACATTAGGCTCCGCCGGGCAAACCTCGGCACAGGTCCCACACGCTGTACAGGTCCCCTCGTCGACCACCGGATACAACCGCACACTGATTCCTCCCCGCTTTTTCTCCGGGTAGGCGAGAACTCCTTATTGGCCGATTCTATGTTGATGGCGGGTTGATTGTCAAACGTGCCTCGAACGAGCCCAGCGTCCACGGATGTTTTCCAGAAATACGCCCCGGAAAGTTAACCGAACATATCTGAGTTTCAAACCTAATAAGCTATATAAAAAGCCTGATGGGGGTCGATGGAGTGCTGCGCAAACGTTGGCTCCTACGCCGTTGCGCCCACTGCGGCGGCGGTTGCCTACGTACGTCCTGGGCAAGACGTTAAACTGCCCGCCATTTTTGCCCTTTTTGACCGGTCCGTTCACGGGTGGTACACTTAAGCTGACGGACTTGACGATGCAGTCACCGCGTTGTGCTATTGACGCCGGTGGCAAAATTCGGCCGGCGGATACCGGGTGTGCGAAGGCGACGTGCGAAGTGCGGCCTACGGCCTTCGGCTCCACCGGCACGGACACAGTGGCGGGAGACAGCGCCCCGGTCAAGTACACATCATTCTGATGAGAGAGTGGGCAACCCCCTTGGACGACCTCTTCTCCCCAGTGCTGGAAAACGGCCCGCACCGGCCACTGGCCGACCGGATGCGTCCCCGGGAACTGGACGAGTTTACCGGCCAGGAACATATCGTCGGTCCCGGCAAGCTCCTGCGACGAGCGATCGAGTCCGACCTGCTCGGGTCGATCATCCTGTACGGTCCCCCGGGCAGCGGCAAGACCACCCTGGCCCACATCATTTCCCGGACCACCAAGTCCAATTTCCGCACGGTCAGCGCCGTGTCGTCCGGCGTCAAGGAACTGCGCCAGGTCATCGAAGCCGCGGCGGACAGCCTGAAGTTCCACGGCCGGAAAACGATCCTGTTTGTGGACGAGTGCCACGCCTTCAACAAATCGCAGCAGGACGTACTGCTGCCCGGGATCGAGAAGGGCATCGTCACCTTTATCGGAGGAACCACGGAAAACCCCTATTTTGAGATGCGGGGCGCCCTGTTAAGCCGCTCCCGGATCTTCCGGCTGGAGGAATTATCGACGGAAGACCTGGAGTCAATTCTGCGGCGGGCCCTTGCGGACCGGGAACGGGGACTCGGTGAATACCCGGCGGAGGTGGAGCCGGAGGCGCTGGCCCACTTGGTGGGCGTAGCCGGCGGGGACGCCCGCAGCGCCCTGAACGCGCTGGAGCTGGCGGTGATGTCAACACCGCCCGGCCCGGACGGGATCCGGCGGATCAATCTGGCGACGGCCCAGGACTCGATTCAGAAACGGGCGGTGCGTTACGACCAGGCGGGCGATCAGCACTACGACGTGATCTCGGCCTTCATCAAGAGCATCCGCGGCTCCGACCCGGACGCCGCCCTGCACTGGTACGCCCGGATGACCTACGCGGGGGAGGACCAGCGGTTTATCATGCGCCGCCTGATTATCCTCGCTTCCGAGGATATCGGACTGGCCGACCCCCGGGCCATGCTCATCGCCCATGCGGCCTGGAACGCGCTGGAAACGGTCGGAATGCCCGAGGCACGGATTCCCGTCGCACAGTGCATCATCTACCTGGCCTTGGCCCCCAAGTCAAACAGTGCCTACCGGGCGATCGAGGCCGCTCTGGACGACGTGCGGGAAAAATCCCCGGGGCCGGTCCCTCCCCATCTCCGGGACACCCACTACCCCGGAGCCGCCAAGCTCGGCCACACCGGTTACCTTTACCCGCATGACCACCCGGGCCACTACGTCGACCAACAGTACCTGCCCGATAAATTGAAAGGCCGAAAGTACTATCGCCCTTCCGGCCAGGGAATGGAAAGAAAGAAGACCTGATCAGGCGCCGGCATGACTCCTACCCCCAAAGTTCCCAGAGAGTCACCTGCAGTTGCCGCACGGTGCCGCCGGCCTTGATCCGGACCGGGCGGGGAAGATCATTGCGGAATTTGAGGTCGGCGGTGCCGTAGGAAACGGTGGCGTCCCGGCCCATGGGCACGTACCCCACCGGCCTCGTGTGCGCGTGGCGTTCGATGACAGGCAGGCCGGCATTGAGCACGGCGCCGTACAGCACCGTGGAGGTGCGGCATACTCCCCCGCCCCGCGCCGGCACGTGCCGATCCCCGCTGATGGCGTAACCGATCACGAAACCGCGCTCCGCCGTCCGCGGCCCGACCGTTTGGTTGTAAGAAAACACCTGCCCGGGCTGTACGGTGATTCCGTTCAGGTAGGCGGCGGCCTGCACCGCGTTCAACATGTTGTTGTAGTCGCCACCGCCCGGATTGAAATTCACCAGGCAAGATCCGATCCGGCGTTCGAGTGGCAGGGTGACCGAATCCAACTTCTGCGTTAGGGCGTCGCGCAGTATGCCGCTTGCGCCGGGCGCCAGAGTGAACCCGAGTGCACCTGAACTGAGTTCAGCCCCCATCAGCGAAACCAATCCTTCCAGGACCATATCTTCCCCCGTGCCGGGCAACACCCAGATCCGGGCGGGACCCGGCGCTTCGGGAATGATCGTGTCGGGTTCCTCTGGAACGAGGTCCGACGGTATTCGGAAGTCCTCCGGTTCGGCTTCCAGCGATTCACCCAACATCCCGACAAGCCAGAGCTGTTCCCCGATCCGCACCCTGGTAAACGCGTGAAAGCCAACAACCGGAGGCGGGGAGTCCAAGAAACCGGCAAGCAGGGTATCGGGCACGAAGGTCATCCCACCGAGCATCACCGCCGGCACATCCAGCAATACCTCGTTACCGCCCATCTCAGCCGTGTCACGCCCGGGGACCACCCGCAGCAGCCGGCCGCAGCAGTAGCCGGTCGCCGCCTCACCGTCCCAGCTTATCGTGATCCCCCGGTTTTCGAGGACGGGACGGAGCGGCACCATGACCGCCGCCCCGGCCGGGCCGACTCCCGCCAGGAACAGGGTAATGAGCAACAGAAACATTAATGGAAACCACCTCATTTTTCTTAGACCACCCCCGCTTTGCTGATGTCCGGATGGATACGGTATCTTTTAAACCGCCTAAAATATATGAATATGCGGGCAGACTGTGGTTAGAACCAGTTTTACCATAAATTACCGTAGGGACTGGGGGAAGCCGGATGGCCAAGTCGGTCCGAAAAAACAACCGCAGGCGGATTCAAAAGTGGTAGGTTTTTTGTCGGGGAGGGAAGACTATTCAAAGATTGGAGACCGACTGCGTTCCCTTAAAACTTGACTCCTGGAGGCCGAAAAATGACCGAAGATCAGGCGGCAGTGAAGAAAGACATCGACGATCTGGTGTCTCGGGCTCGGAACGCGCTGGAGCAGTTCCGCGGGCTGGGCCAGGAGCGGGTGGACGAGATCGTCCGGTCCGCCGCCCTGGCCGGGCTGGAGCGGCACATGGAACTCGCCCGGATGGCCGTTGAGGAAACCGGCCGTGGGGTGTACGAGGATAAGATTCTCAAGAATCTCTACGCCGTGGAGTACGTCTACAACAGTATCCGGGACCGGAAAACGGCCGGGGTGGTCTACGAGGACCCGGAAACCGGTTACCGGGAAATCGCCGAGCCGGCCGGGGTGATCGCGGCCCTGATTCCGCTGACCAACCCTACCTCGACCACCCTGTTCAAGGGCCTGATCGCCCTGAAAACCAGAAACCCGGTGGTGTTCAGTTTCCACCCCGGAGCCAGGCGCTCCAGTACCGCCGCCGCCGAGGCCCTGCTGGAAGGTGCCGTGGCCGCCGGCGCCCCGCCGGAATGCCTGCTCTGGATCGAGGACCCGACGGTAGAGGCGGCCCGGACGCTGATGCGCCACCCCGGGGTGAACCTGATTCTGGCCACCGGGGGGACCGCCATGGTGCGCGCCGCGTACAGCGCCGGCATCCCGGCACTGGGCGTCGGCCCCGGAAACGTGCCCTGCTACATTCACCGGACCGCCCACCTGGAGCGGGCGGTGACCGACCTGATCCTGAGCAAGACCTTCGATCACGGGATGATCTGTGCCTCGGAACAGGCGCTGATTGTGGACCGGGCTGTTTCCAACCGGGTAAGGGAGTTGATGGAGGCCGCGGGCTGCCGGTTCCTGAACGCCGGGGAAACCCGGCTCCTGGAGCAGCTGGCCACCGCCGGCCGGACATGCTCCCTGAACCCGCAAATCGTGGGCAAAAGCCCGGTGGACATTGCCCGCATGGCCGGTTTCGAGGTACCCGAGGACACGAAAATCCTGGTGGCCGTGCAGGAAGGCGTCGGCCCCGACCACCCGCTCTCCCGGGAAAAACTCAGCCCGGTGCTGGCCTTCTACGTGGTTGGCGATACCGGCGCCGCCATCGAGCGGGCCGCGGAAGTGGTGAGGTACGAAGGTCTGGGCCATACAGCGGTGATCCACGCCGCCGACCGGGAGGTGATTGAAAGTTTTTCGCAGCGGGTGCCGGCCGGGCGGATCATTTTGAACTCCCCGGCCAGCCAGGGTGCCCTGGGCGACCTGTACAACGTGCTCACCCCGTCGCTTACCCTGGGCTGCGGCTACATCGGTCACAACTCCACCACCGACAACGTCAGCGCCGTCCACCTGGTGGACATCAAGCGGGTCGCGCCGCGCCGCGCCGAAACCCAGTGGTTCCGGGTGCCGCCGGAAATCTACTTTGAGCCCGGCTCCTTGAGCCTCTTAAGCCAGATGCCAGGCTTAGGGCGGGTGTTCCTGGTCACGGACGAAGTGCTCGCCGAACTGGGTTACGTGGACCGCGTGCGCCGGCACCTGGAGAGCCGGACCGAACCGGTCCGGCTCAAGGTGTTCTCCGGCGTGGAACCGAACCCCTCCTTAGAAACGGTGAGGCGGGGCACCAGGCGTCTGGGGGAATTCAACCCCGACACCATCATCGCCCTGGGCGGCGGTTCGGTCATCGACGCCGCCAAGGCAATGTGGCTTTTCCACGAGTATCCCGAGGTCCGCTTTGAGCACCTGAAGTTAAAATTCACGGATATCCGGAAGCGCACTTACCGCCTGCCCGCGCGGCCGCGGAAAACCCGGCTGGTGGCCGTGCCGACCACCTCCGGGAGCGGCTCCGAGGTCACCGCCTTTGCGGTGATCACCGACCGGGACCGGGACATCAAGTACCCGTTGGCCGACTACGCCCTGACCCCCGACGTGGCCATCGTCGATGTCGATTTGGCGATGGGTCAGCCCCCGGCGCTTACCGCCGACGCCGGCATGGACGTTCTGGGCCACGCCCTAGAAGCCTACGTTTCGGTGCGGGCGTCCGATTTCACCGACCCCCCGGCCATAAAGGCCATTGAAGCGGTCTTCCGGTACCTGCCCCGGGCCTATCGCAACCCCGGCGACCGCGAGGCCCGGGAGAAAATGCACACCGCCGCCACCCTGGCCGGAATGGCTTTCACCAACGCCTTTCTGGGCGTCAATCACAGCCTGGCGCACAAGCTCGGAAACGAATTCAACCTTCCGCACGGGCGCGCCGTCGCCGTGCTCATGCCCCACGTGATTGAGTATAACGCGGAGGTACCGGCCAAGTACGCCTCCTATCCGAACTACGGGTACTACCGGGCCGCGGAGCGTTACCAGGAAATCGCCCGGCACCTGGGGCTCCCAGCGTCAACCGCCGCAGAGGGGTCGGCCGGCCTGGCGGAAACCGTGCGGCGCCTGATCGCGGAACTTGACCTGCCCCCGACCATCGCCGCCTGCGGCGTGCCGCGGGACCGGTTCGAGGCCCGGCTGGCCCTGCTGGCCGAAAAGGCTTATGAAGATCAGACGACGGTGACCAACCCCCGCCAGCCCCTGATCTCCGAACTGATTGCACTTTACCGCCGGGCCTATTGAAAAACCCCACCCGCCGCCACCGGCGAGTGGGGTTTCGAGGAAGCCAGTCAGTGAACCGATCTCTACCGGATCTGTTCTTTCTCCAGGGAGTTCGCCCAGAGCTTCCACTGTTCCTCCACCCAGGCGTCGATAATCTCCGGGTCCAGATCACAGGACACACTGAAATTCTCGCACAAGGTCCGGTAGTGCTTCCGCACATGTTCCTTGATCTCATTTCCCTGCATATCGTTGAGCGCCCGCCGCAGGCACTCCTTCAGCGCCCACATGTGGCCCCCGTCCACCCTGCTCCCCATCTAAGGCCCACCCCCTTTGCCGGTGTGGAAGTGCTATGCTGACACGGGGTATACAAAATGGTAATTCGCCGGGTGCGCCCTTTTTCCTGCTTGAACCAAAAAAACGCAGCGCACCCGGCAACCAACCGCTTCTGAAACCGCTGGCGTGTCTTTTGGGAGGAGCAACAGTTCTCGCTGTAATGTGAAACCGCATCCCCGGCCGCTGCCGGGGCCGGACTGCACACGATTTACCCGGTAAGCCACCGGGCGGGGCTTCTCCCAGACCGCCGGCTCACAGAACCGGTCACAGGCCCAGCACATCGGTACGCTGCGCATACAAGCCATGTGGGAATTATTCGCCCCCTGGATGCTTAATCCTTCCAATACAGAACAATTTTAACAGTAAATAAATATGCAAAAACATACGAAATCTAAGCTGAAGCCACACCCGAGGGGGACTGCAATCTTACCTCCGGAAAGAAAAAGGGGCCAGGCCCCTTTTTTTCTAGTCCGCATTTTTGAAGCCCAGGTAGTGCAGTTGCCGTTCGTCCTGGCGCCATTTCGGCTTGACTTTCACCCACAGTTCCAGGTAAACCCGCATGCCGAGCAGGCTCTCGATCTCCTCCCGGGCCAACCGCCCGATGCTTTTCAGCATCCGGCCGCCCTCCCCGATCAGGATGGCCTTTTGTGATTCCCGCTCCACAATTACGTCGGCCCGGATCACCGTCACCCCTTTTTGGCCCGGGAAAACCTCCTCGACCACCACGGCCACACTGTGCGGCACCTCCTGGGTGGTCAAATGGAGCACCTTCTCCCGCACCAGTTCGGCCAGGATCACTTCTTCGGCCTGGTCGGACACGGCGTCTTCCGGATAGTACCGGGGTCCCGGTGGCAGGCAGCCGATCACCAAATCGACCAAAAGACCAGTGTTCTCTCCCGTCCGGGCAGAAAGCGGGATGATTTCCCGAAACGCCATCTTCTTGCGCATCTCGTCGATGAGCGGCAGAAGCCTAGGCTTCGCGACCAGGTCGATTTTGTTGATCACCAGGAAGACGGGCGTACGTATCCCGGCCAGGCGTTCCAGAATGAAGTCATCCCCTGGTCCGCTCTCCCGGTGCGCCTCGATCAGGAACAGGATCAGGTCAACGTCCTGCAGGGTTTTCAGGGCCGTGTCGACCATCATCCGCCCCAGCCGGTGCTTCGGCTTGTGGATTCCGGGGGTGTCCACGAACACCACTTGGGCGTCGTCCCTCGTCAGCACGGCCCGGATGCGGTGACGGGTGGTTTGGGGCTTGTCGGAAATGATCGCCACCTTGCGGCCGACCAGGCTGTTTAAGAGCGTGGACTTACCCACGTTGGGACGGCCGATGATGGTCACGAATCCGGACCGGTATTCCGGCGGTTGATCCACTGCGTTGTTCCGGCCTTTCATGATGTCGGCTGCGGGGTGTCACCCCGGCGGTGGAGTTGGAACGCTTTCGGCAGGAGTTCGGGGAGGGTCCGCACTGCGAACTCGCCGCGGGCGTTGGCCAGAAGCAGGCGGAGGTGCGGCGCGAACTCACTCAACACCTGGAGGCAGGCGCCGCAGGGAAGAGCGGGGTCTTCTCCGTCCCCGGCCACCGCCAGGGCCGTGAATTCCCGGGCCCCGGCGGCCACGGCCGAAACCACGGCCACCCGCTCGGCACAGACCGTGAGGCCGTACGAAGCGTTTTCCACGTTGCACCCGGTGAACACCCGGTCACCCCGGACCTGGAGCGCCGCCCCCACCCGGAATCCGGAGTAGGGCGCATAGGCGTTTTGACGGGCCGCCAGGGCCCGTTCGACAAGTTCGGTATCGGCGGAAAAAGGAGGACTGTCCCCCTTTTCCCAGGGGACTGTTCCCCTTTTTCCCAGCACGGCGAGAACGGCGTCTTCGCGTTCCTGCATCCGGCTCGCGTCCTCATCCTGTTCATGGTCATAGCCCAGGAGGTGGAGGGTACCGTGCACGGCCAACCGGGCGACCTCCCGGTCCAGCCCGTGACCGTATTCGGCAGCCTGACGCGCCGCCGCCGGCAGGGAGATCACCACGTCGCCCAGGAGCAGCACACCCGGCTCATCTCCGGCACCGGGTTCCTCTTCGCCCATTGGGAAGGATAACACGTCGGTGGGGCGATCCTGCCCCCGGAACCGCCGGTTCAGGTCGTGAATGTATTCATCATCCACCAGGGCGACACTCACTTCGACCCGCCGCCTGTCCCCCCCGGCCAGTGCCGACTCCACGGCTCTGGTGATCAGGGCCATCAGGTGCTCGTCAACCGGAACTGTGTCCTGTAAGTTGTTTATTACGACGGTCATTTCCCGCCCGTCTCCTCTCGATCTCCTTACTGTCAGGATACTCAATCCGGTGATGATAAATACCGGTGAACACCCGGCCGAAGGCGGTCGCGATCAGTTCCAGGTCCCGGAAGTTCAGGTTGCACTGGTCCAACTGACCGTCGGCCAGCTTGTCCTTGATCACCTTGCGGATCAGACCCTCGATCTGGCCCGGCGTCGGGTTGGGAACCGACCGTACCGCAGCCTCCACCGTGTCGGCCAGCATGATAATCGCCGCTTCCCTGGTCTGGGGTTTGGGACCCTCGTAGCGGAAGTCCTCTTCCCGCACCAGGTTTTTTTCATCCTGTTGCAGCGCCTTGTGGTAGAAGAAAGTGATGAGGCTCGTCCCGTGATGCTGTTCAATGATGTCCACGATCTCCTGGGGCAGCTTGTATTCCCGGGCGAACTCCACACCGTCCTTGACGTGCGCGTTCAGGACCAGAGTGGACAACCCCGGTGTAATCTTATCGTGCGGGTTTTCCGTCGTCAGTTGGTTCTCGATAAAGAAATAGGGGCGCCTGATTTTGCCAATATCGTGGTAGTAGGCGCCCACCCTGACCAGGATCGTGTCCGCACCCACCGCTTCCGCCCCGGCCTCCGCCAGGTTTCCCACCAGGATGCTGTGGTGATAGGTCCCGGGAGCGTCCAGCAGGAGCCGCTTCAACAGGGGCTGGCTGGGGTTGGCCAACTCCAGGAGTTTAACCGCGCTGGTGATCCGGAAGGAACTCTCCAGGAAGGGCAGCGCCCCGTTCGCCAACACCGAGGACATCAGGCCGTTGGCCGTGCCCAGGATCAGGCCGGACATCAACAAAAGGCCCCAGGACGTATCGGTCACCAGGCCGACCATCAAAATAGCCACGATGTTCGCCACCGCAACGTACACCCCGGCCCGGGCCAGATCGGTGCGCTGGCTGAGTTTGGACACGCTGAACACCCCGGCCATCCCGCCCAGGAGCCCGACTAGGGCGAAGCGTAGATCGTTCCCCGTCATGACCCCCACCAGGGCCGCCAGGACGGCCACCATGATCAGCGCCAGGCGGAAGTCCAGCAGGATCGCCACCAGCATACCCACGGCCGCCACCGGCACCCCGTAGCCCATCAGACTGCCGAACTCGGGCCACTGCGTGACCTGGGTGGCTACCAGCACCTTGCCGATCCCCATTACAGTCAGGACGATGATCCCCAACATGTAAAGGTAACCGACATTCCCGTATATTTCCGGGTGCTCGCGCCGGATATAGAACAGCACGGCCCCCATCAGGAGCACCACCAGGAGCATCGTGCCCAGAATAGTTTTGAAGGGCACGGGGGGCTGCAGCACCCCGGCGGCCTGGAGTTTCACCAGGTGCTCGGAGGTGACGATCTCCCCTTCGCCGATAATTTTCTGGCCCTGCAGCAGGGTAAACTGGATGGGCACCACCTGGTCCATGGCCGCCTGCCGCAGTTGTTCGGTACGCAACGCGTTGTAGAAGGCGTTCGGCCGCAGCAGGGTATTGACCAGGTTTTGGGCCAGCAACTCGTACGACCGGCTCCAGCCGGCGTCGCGAATACCCTCGTTCAGCAACCGCTTGGTGTCCGCCAGGTTCTCCTCGGCCACTCCCTGGCCGCTTTCCATTGCTCGGGTGACCATAAGGGTCAGTTCCTTTTCCACCGCGGCGGTGGTCGCCGGGTCCCCCTCGGCCAGGGTGTTGAGTATATCGGCGGGCAGGGCGAACGGGATAACCTGTTTCAGCGCCTCGACCTTCTCCTGGGTGTTCTTGTTCTCGTCCTGCTGCGCGTGCCTGACTCCGGACATGACTTCCGTTATTTCCTCCCGCACGGCCACGGTGACCTGCGGGTCAAAATCATACTGCCGGGCCACCATCTGGGCCGCCCGCTGCCGGGCCTCCTCGGTTTTGACCCGGTCTTCGAAGGTAATGGTTTCCGGAGCCTTGATGGTGCTCGGGGAAGCCTGTCCCACCTGCAGGCGCACCCGCTGCGGGAAGAAATCGACACAGACGATCAGAGTCAAAAACAACAGGAAAAACAGGGCCGCACCCGCCCGGCGGACCTTCTGACTGCGGAAAACGGACGGCAAGCCGCGCCCGGCATGTGCCACCAGGTCACGCAGACCCACTTAAGAGGTCACTCCTCTTTCAGCCTCCCGGCCCGCTCATAGGCTTCCACGATCTTGATCACCAGCGCGTGACGGACTGTGTCGGCCCCGGTCAGGTATACAAACTCGATCCCGGCGGTCCCCGAGAGCACCTCTTCGGCCTCGATCAGCCCGGAGGCTTGTCCCCTGGGCAAATCGATCTGGGTGATGTCACCGGTGATCACCGCCCGGGACCCGAAACCCATCCGGGTCAGGAACATCTTCATCTGCTCCGGGGTGGTGTTTTGCGCCTCATCCAGGATAATGAAGGCGTCCTCGAGCGTCCGTCCCCGCATGTAGGCCAGGGGGGCGATTTCGATAATGTGCCGGTCCAGGTAACGCCGGGTGTTTTCCACACCCAGCACATCAAACAGGCTGTCGTACAGGGGACGCAGATACGGGTCGACCTTCTCCTGAAGGTCTCCGGGCAAGAACCCCAGTTTCTCGCCGGCCTCCACGGCCGGCCGGGTCAGGATCAGACGGCCCACTTCCTTGTTGCGCAGCGCCCGCACCGCCATCACCACGGCCAGGTAGGTCTTCCCGGTCCCGGCCGGGCCGATGGAAAAAACCACGTCCTTTTCGGACATGGCCCGGACGTATCTCTGCTGTCCCAGCGTCTTGGGTCGCACCGGCTTGCCCCGGGGAGTGGTCAGGATCACGTCGCGCGCCAGGCCCGCCAGGCCGGCCTGCTCCCCGACACGTACGCTATTGATGATATACTTGACGTCGGAAGGCGTCAAGTCGCGGCGCTCCAGGAAGAAGGCCTCCAATTGGCGGATGACCTCCTGTCCTTCAGCCACCTGCTCCGGGGTGCCGAAAAGAATCATTTCCCCGTTGCGCAGGACTACGCGCACCCCCAGATCGTCCTCCAGAATCGCCAGGTGTTCATCGTAGTTCCCGATAATGGCGGCCGCCACCCGGGGATCCGGAACCGCAATTCTCTTTTCAACCTGTTCCGCCAATAAAAAGTTCCTCCTCGGGAATTTTAAGTTCAACCTACGAGCGCGGTTTTTCCACGCCGATGTCCTCCAGGGTTTCCACGATGATCCGGACCCTAATCAACTCCTCGGCGGTCCCGGTGTCCACCAGGTCGACCCGCTGTTGCAGCACCTCCGCCTCCGGCGGCACCCGTTCCTTCAGTATCTCGCGGGCCTGTTCGGTGGCCAGCCGCAGCGCTTCCTCCCGCCTGTGGCGCACCAGGTGGAGCCTCGTTTCCCGGAAAACCGTGGTGATTACTTCGACAGGCAGGGTGTAATTCCTCCAGCCCGGCCCCGTCCATACCGTTTCCGACGCTTCAAAGCTCGGAAAAGGGTCTTTGCGGGGTCCGGAGACCACCACCTGCCGTCCCATGAGCCGTACGGCCACGCGCCGTTCTTCCCGGCCGGTGGGTCTTTGCGCATGCTCCACAAGGGCCGATTCCCCGTAGGCCTCGTACCAGACCCGGGCGTTGACGATCCCCCGAGCCCTTACGAGGCGAGGCTCAACGTTAAGAATCGCCCCCTGGGGATCAAGCGCCTCCGGGGGCCAGATTTCCCCCGAGATCAGGAGCTGTCCGGGGAAAACCGTATCCCCCTCCCGGACGACCGCCTGGCCGCTTAAGACCAGTACATCCCGCACCAGGCCGGCCTTGGCCGCCAGGATATCGGAGGGCCCGTCGTGGTCGGGCGGCAGGAATTTCTTTTCGGCCACCGTGATCAGCGCCCGCGTACCCCTGATTTCCAGGCCGACCCAGGCCACCGCGGGGAGCCGCTCCTTGATCTTCTCTTCCACCGCGAACACCTCGAAACGCCACTTGGGTGCGCCGCGGTAAAAACCGGCTTCCCGGGCGGCTTGGAGAATTTCGTGCTCCCCGACCTTAACATTCCCCTCAACCTCGACGAACCACACAAAAGAAGACAGAACATACAGCGCGGTCAGGAAAAAGACCACGCCCAGGGCCAGCGTCTTCCGGCGCCGGGCCCGGCCCAGGAAGAAGGGCAGACCGAACCGCCTCTCGATTCTGAACCGGCTGCCCGTGTCCCGGGCGATGTGACGCAGAGGTTTGACGCCGCTCAACCGGGCCTTAATCAGGATCCGGTCCTCGTCCAGCCGCCGGATATCCCAGAAATAGATGCCCCTTCTGGTCGCCAGGTTGATAAACCGCTCCAAGGTCCGCCCGTTGACCACCATGGTTACGTAGCCGAACAGGTAAGCCAGAATCTTCAATACAAACACGCTGTCACCTCGGCGTTTACTCTGTTAAGTTCCACCCGTGACCGGCAAGGCATACCCACCCCCAAAAAGGGGCCTGGCCCCTTTTTGGGGGTTAGGTGAAGCTTAAGCTCTCGATTTCTCCCTCGACGCACAGTTCGTCCGGCAGGATGTTGCGCAAAACCAGATTCCTTCCCCGCAAGCTGACTTCACCAGCCGGCACTATCACCCGCACCGACTCCGTGGTATACTCCACAATGCCGCGGTGATTCTCGATGATCACCTGGACATTGCCCACCAGGATGATCTTGGGCAGGTCCAGGGCGATTTCGCCGGGTATTTCCAGAATGTCGGCCACGGTCCGCCGCATCTTTTTTCGCACCTCGCGCCAACCCATAAAAAACCCCCCCCTTGAAATCTATGCGGGGGAGGAAGTCTGAAAACCTTATTTCTGACTGAGCCGGTGCCATAATAACGGAGAAGCCCGGTCGCTTGAACCGGGCCCTGCTATTCCTTCATGGCTCTATGGCCGTCCACACTCATACTGTATTAAAATGAGCGCTTGCGCCTGCGCGCCGCTTCGGACTTTTTCTTCCGTTTTACACTGGGCTTCTCGTAGTGTTCGTGCTTTCTGGCTTCGGCAAAAACCCCGGCCCGCTGGCACGTGCGTTTGAAACGCCGTAGAGCGCTGTCCAGAGTCTCGTTCTTTCCGACTCTGACTTCCGCCACCGGTATCCCTCCCTCCCGCCAGTCCGCGTCTGAAGCTAAGCATACTGTGAGCTTAACACCCCTCTGTTAATATTTTTAGCCGGGAGGCCAGTTCAATTCCCGTCCTGCAAGAAGATGGTAGTGAACATGGAAGACGTATTGTCCCCCGTCTTCCTGGCAGTTGGTGACAAGTCTAAAGCCCCGCTCTTCGAGGCCCAAGTCACGGGCCACCTGTACGGCCGCCTTCTGGAGCAGCCCCAGCAACCGTTCGTCTCCGTCCTGAAGATCAAACAGGGTCGGGATGTGCCGCTTCGGAATAAAAAGCAGGTGTACAGGAGCCACCGGGTTTATGTCCTTAAAAGCCAGGAGGTGTTCATCCTCGTAAACCACATCCGCCGGAATTTCCCGGTTCACGATCCGGCAGAAGATACAGTCCTGCAAGCTCACCACCTCCTCAGGTATTTTATTTGACACTCGCCTCTGAGAATCCTTCCTCGGTATGAATTATTCCCCTTAAATTCCCCTGTTCTGCACCGTCAGCATACACTTTTACGATCCGCCCCGCAAGCTCGGGTCCGTTTTTGAAGAATACCCGCAAATAATTTGGGGTATAGCCGCTAGCGACGCCGCCGGAAACAGACTCCACCAGCACCTCCACCGTCCGCCCCCGGTAGCGGGAAGCAAACCGGTCCCGCAACTCACGGCCCAGCGCCAGCATCTCCCGGCTGCGCTCCTTCTTGACGCGGTAGGGCACCGGGTCCGGGAAGGAGGCCGCGGGAGTCCCCCGGCGCGGGGAATAGACAAAAACGTGCAGTCCGGCAAAACCGATCCGGCGCACATATTCTAAGCTCTCCCGGTGTTCGGCGGCGGTTTCCCCCGGGAAACCGACCATGACGTCGGCGGTTACGGCCACCTCCGGCACCCTGGCACGAACCATGTCGACCAGGCCGGTAAACTCCCCGGTTGAATAACGCCGCCCCATCCTGGAGAGGACCGAGTCACTCCCGCTCTGCAGCGGAATGTGGAAATGCGGGGCGCACACTGGGTTTTCCGCCACCGCCTCGACCAGTTCCCGGGTGATCTCGTTCGGCTCCACCGAACTCAGCCGCAACCGGGCGAGTCCCGGAATCCGGACCAGGCGGCGCACCAGACCCGGCAGGTTCTCCGTGCCGAGGTCGCGGCCGTAGGCCCCGAGGTTGACCCCGGTGAGCACCAGTTCGGAGTACCCCCGGTCCACCAACCCGCGGGCCAGCTCAAGCACCCGCTCCGGAGGCCGGGAACGCAGGGGCCCGCGGGCGTAAGGCACGATGCAGTAGGTGCAGAAATCACGGCAGCCCTCCTGCACCTTGATGAAGGCCCGGGTCCGGCCCGGATCGGCTGTTCCCGGCAAATCTTCGAATTCCCGGGCCTGCTCAATATCCCCCACTGCCAAAAAGGGGCCAGGCCCCTTTTTTTCGGCGGGTACGGGGCACCGGGCGGCGGCCTGCTCCACCAGGTCCACGATCCGCTCCCGGCCGGACGTGCCGATGACCAGACTCACCCCGGGGATGGCGCCCGCCTCTTCCGGAGCAACCTGGGCGTAGCAGCCCGTGACCACGACCAGCGCCTCGGGATTAGCCCGTACCGCCCGGCGCACGACCTGCCGTGATTTGCGGTCCCCCTCGCGGGTCACCGTACAGGTGTTCACCACGTACACGTCCGCCGTTTCCTCGAAAGGGATGACCTTATAACCGCGGTCCCGGAAAAGGGCGGCCAGCCCCTGCGTCTCGGCCTGGTTAACTTTGCAGCCCAACGTGTAAAAAGCGACCTTCTTCACCGCTTTGGCTCAATTCCTCAACTGTTTTTGCTATGGTGATTATGCCCGGATCGGCTCCGGTGTTAACCGATGTCTCCCCACTCGTAGAGCACCAGCGCCACCGCCACCACGCCGGCCGTGTCCGTCCGCAAGAGGCGCGGGCCCAGAGAGACGGAAACCGCGCCGCGGGCGGTGGCCGCGGCCGCCTCTTCGGGGGTGAAGCCGCCCTCCGGGCCGGTGAACAAGAAGACCTCCCGGACCGGCGCCCTGGACCGCAGGGCCTGTTTCAATCCGGTACCGCGCTCCTCCTCCCAGAGGAAAAAGGCCGCGCCCCCGGCGGGCAACCGCTTCAGGGCATCCTCAAAACGGCACACCCCGTGCACGTCGGGCACCAGGGGCCGCCGGCACTGCTCGGCAGCCTCGGTGGCGATGCGGCGCCAGCGTTCCACGCGCCGACCGGCTTTCTCCGGCGTCAGGCGCACCACCGTCCGTTCGGAAATGACGGGGACAATCGCCGCCACCCCAACCTCGGTGGCCTTCTGCACCAAATCTTCCATTCGGTCGCCCTTGGCCAGGGACGGCACCAGGGTCACCCGTAGCCCGGGGTCGGCCGGCAGTTCCGCGGGGCCGGTGATCACGGCCCGCACCCCGTCCCGGTCCACCTCCCGGATCTCGGCTGCATACGCCCGGCCCGACCCATCCAGCAGGAGCAACTCGGACCCGGCGGCCAGCCGCAGCACCCGGGTCAGGTGCCGGGCGTCGTCCCCCGTGATCCAGGCTTCCTCCCGGCCCCGCCAGCGGCCGGGAGGTACGAAAACCCGCGGGATTCTCACTCTTTCACCCCCGCCAGGGCCACCCATTCCCCTTCAGCCAGGCGGGACTCGATCCGAAAATCATTGGCCGCCAGCGCCCGGCGGACTATGTCTTCCCGTTTGTCCAGAATACCGCTGACAATGAAAAATCCTCCCGGCTCTAGCGCGGTGGCCGCGGCCGGACATAACTCGGTCAACACCTCGGCCACGATGTTCGCCACCACCAGATCGGCCGGTTCGGACAACTCGTCCAATAGGTTGCCGCTCCGGACGCGCACCCGGCCCGTCAGGTTGTGCCGGGCCACGTTTTCGCCGGCCGTGCGCACGGCCAGCGGGTCCTCATCCACCGCCCAAACCGTCGCGGCACCCAGAAGCGCCGCGGCAATGGCCAGGATTCCCGAACCGGTGCCCACGTCCAGGACAACCATCCCCGGTCGCACGTAGCGCTCCAGCAGCTTCAGGCACATAGCCGTGGTCGGGTGAGTACCGCAACCGAAGGCCAGGCCGGGGTCGATCTCGATCACCAGGTCTTCCGCACCCGGTTGGAAATCTTCCCAGGTGGGCTTGATCACCAGGCGTTCCCCGACCCGGAAGGGTTTGAGGCCTTCCCGCCAAGCTATCGTCCAGTCCCGGTCGCTGGCCCGGCGGACCTCCATCCGCACCGGCTGCCCGGTGATGTTTTCGACCCATCGGCGGATCACCAGCACTTTCTGTTCCGGCTGTTGGTCGTCCACCGGGAACCAGCCCCGGATCAAAGTCGCCCCAGAATGAATGGAAGCAGGTTCTTCCTGGACCCCGCTCCCCAGTTCAAAAAAAACGTTGCTGACCACATCCCGGTGCTCGTCTGCCACCACTACGTCGATTTCAAGCCAGAACAAACTGTTTGCCTCCCCGGGAACAGAGAATACAGAATTCAGAAGTCAGGAGTCAGATACGGACCGGTTTTAAGAAAGGGACGCGGTTTGATCCCTAACTTAACCGTTTTATTACAAAAGGGGGATTGTCCCCCTTTTGCCTTCCTTGACCTTCAAAAGGTGTCTGACACTTTTTTAGCCCATGAAGGCGTCTTTCAGTTTCTTGAAGAAACCTTTCTCTTCGGCATGCAGTCTGTTGCCCGCCTCCCGGCCGAACTCGCGCAGGATGTCCTTTTGCTTTTCGTTCAGCTTGGTCGGCGTGATCACCCGGACCCGGACCATCTGGTCCCCCCGGCCGCCCCCGTTCAGGTGGGGAACGCCACGGTTCCGAAGCCGGAAGGTGGTACCGGTTTGCGTGCCTTCCGGAATGCGGATCGTGGTCGGCCCGTCCAGGGTGGGCACTTCCACCTCGTCGCCCAGGGCGGCCTGCACAAAGGATATCGGCAGTTCGCAGTGTATCTGGTGACCCTCACGCTCGAAAAACCCGTCGGGTTCAACGCTGATGTACACATAGAGATCCCCCGGCGGGCCGCCGCGCACCCCGGCCTCGCCCTCCCCGACCAGGCGCAGGCGGAAATCATCGTCCACCCCGGCCGGCACTTTCACTTTCAGCGAGCGCATTTTCCGCACCTGGCCGGCACCCCGGCATTCCGGACAAGGGGTGGCGACGATCCGCCCCGCCCCCCGGCAGCGTTCACAGGGCCGGGTCTGCACGAAACGCCCGAACGGCGTCTGCTGGGTAATACTGACTTGGCCGCGCCCCCGGCACAGCGGGCAGGTTTCGGGGTGGGTGCCCGGAGCGGCCCCGGTACCGTCGCAACGCTCGCAGGTTTCGGTGCGGGGGATCTTGATCTCGCGCTCGATACCGAAAACCGCCTCCCGGAAAGTCAAACGCAGGTCGTAGCGTAAATCCTGTCCCCTTTGGGGACCGTATCGCGACTGCCCCCCGCCGAAGAACATCTCGAAAATGTCCCCGAACCCGCCGAAACCACCGAAGCCGCCGCGGAAAATATCCTCAAAGTTAAAGCCCTGCCCCTCGGGCCCGGCGTGACCGAAGCGGTCGTACTGGGCGCGCCGCTCGGGGTCGCCCAGTACCGCCGCCGCCTCGGCGATTTCCTTGAACTTGTCGGCCGCCTTCGGGTCGTCTTTGTTCGCGTCCGGATGGTACTTGCGCGCCAGTTTGCGGTAGGCTTTTTTTATGTCATCCTGGGAGGCGTCCCGCGCCACTCCCAGCACCTCGTAGTAGTCGCGCTTGTTCATTCCCGACCTCACCACGCAAGAATCCCGGCAGGGGATTTTCCCCTGCTTCATTCTACTTTACTTCATAGTCGGCGTCCACCGTTTTGTCTTTGTCATCCTTGTCCTTTCCGGCATCCGGACCCGGGCCGGGCTGCTGCTGCTGCGCCTGCTTCTGGTACATGGCCGCGGTGAAGGCGTGCAGCGGACCCGTGAGGTTCTCGGTCTCCCGCTTGATGCGCTCGATGTCCCCACCCTCGAGGGCCTTCTTCAGCCGGTCGACGGCCTGCTCCAATTCGGAAACCTGGTTGGGATCGGCCTGGTCGCGGTGTTCTTTGAGGGTTTTCTCGGACTGGTAGACCAGGGCGTCGGCGTTGTTGCGGATCTCGACCTCTTCCCTGCGCTTCCGGTCCTCCTCGGCGTACTGTTCCGCTTCTTTGACCATGCGTTCGATCTCGGCATCTGAAAGCCCCGTGGACCCGGTGATGGTGATGCTCTGGGACTTGCCGGTGCCGAGATCCTTCGCCGAAACGTTGACGATCCCGTTTACGTCGATGTCAAAGGTGACCTCGATCTGGGGAATGCCCCGGGGCGCCGGGGGGATCCCCACCAGATTGAACCGGCCCAGGGTCTTGTTCCCGGCGGCCATCTGGCGTTCGCCCTGGAGGACGTGAATCTCAACCGACGGCTGGTTGTCGGCCGCCGTGGTAAAGATCTGGCTCCTCGCGGTCGGAATGGTTGTGTTGCGCTCGATGATTTTAGTGAACACGCCGCCCAGGGTCTCAATGCCCAGCGACAGCGGGGTCACGTCCAGGAGCACCACGTCCTTGACCTCCCCGGTAAGCACCCCCGCCTGGATAGCTGCACCGATGGCCACACACTCGTCCGGGTTGATGCCCTTGTGCGGCTCCTTACCGAAGAACCTCCTCACCGCCTCCTGCACGGACGGCATGCGCGTCGCGCCGCCCACCAGCAGGATTTTGTCGATTTGCTTGGGCTCGAGGCCGGCATCCTGCATGGCCTGCCGGGTGGGTCCCATGGTCATTTCGATCAGGTCGGCCGTGAGTTCTTCGAATTTGGCCCGGGAAAGATTCAGGTCCAGGTGCTTGGGCCCCTCGGCGTCCGCGGTGATGAACGGCAGGTTGATGTTGGTGTTCACCACGGACGACAGCTCCACCTTAGCCTTTTCAGCGGCTTCCCGCAGGCGCTGCATGGCCATCCTGTCCCGGCTCAGGTCGATGCCGCTCTCCTTTTTGAATTCGGCCACGATCCAGTCGATGATCCGCTGGTCGAAATCGTCACCGCCGAGGCGGTTGTTGCCGCTCGTGGCTTTAACCTCGAACACGCCGTCCCCCAGTTCCAGGATGGACACGTCGAACGTCCCGCCCCCCAGGTCGAACACCAGGATGGTCTGGTCCTCCTCTTTGTCGAGGCCGTACGCGAGCGCCGCCGCCGTGGGTTCGTTGATGATGCGCTCCACCTTGAGCCCGGCGATGCGGCCGGCGTCCTTGGTAGCCTGCCGCTGGGCGTCGCTGAAATAAGCCGGGACAGTGATCACCGCCCGCTCGACTTTGCTCCCCAGGTAAGCCTCGGCGTCCGTCTTCATCTTTTGCAGGATCATCGCCGAAATCTCCTGCGGCGTGTACTCGTTGCCCTCGATCCGGACCTTGTGGTCCGTGCCCATGTACCGTTTGATGGAGGTCACGGTTCGTTCGGGGTTGCTGATTGCCTGGCGCTTGGCAACCTGACCGACCAGCCGTTCCCCGGTCTTGGAGAACCCGACCACCGACGGGGTGGTCCGCCCGCCCTCCGCGTTGGGCATCACAACGGCCTCTCCGCCCTCCATCACCGCCATGCAAGAGTTGGTAGTTCCTAAGTCGATTCCAATGATCTTACTCATCTTGTGCTACCTCCCCGTTAACTGCCCGTTTGGCCACTTTGACCATCGCCGGGCGCATAAGTTTACCTTTAAAGTAGTACCCCGGGCGCAATTCCTCCAGTACTGTGTTCTCCGGAACTTCCGTGGTTTCAACGCGGTCCACGGCTTCGTGCATTCGGGGGTCGAATTCCTCCCCGACCCCCGGTACCCTTTCCAGGCCCTGCTCGGCCAAGATCTCATCCAATTGACGGTAAATCATCCGCACCCCGGCCAGGAAATCGTCCAGGCGATCACCCGGGTGTTCCAGAGCACGTTCGAAGTTGTCCAGGACCGGCAGGATCGCGGAAACAACTTCTTCCGCCGCCTGGCGGTACCACCCTTCACGCTCCTGCCGGGTCCGCCGCCGGTAGTTCTCGAAGTCGGCCTGGAGCCGGAGCAGCCGCTCACGGCAGTCCGCGGCCTTCTCCGCTTCTTCAGCCAGTCGTGCTTCCAAGTCCCCGTTACCGTCTTCCGGGGACTCCGGTTCCTTTACTTCGGTTATGGCGGCAGTGCCGGTTTCCACCTGGTCGGCATGGCCGTTTTCGTTGCGGTCACTCATCCTTCCTACCTCCCGTACCGTCCTGGTGTTCCTCCCGCTTCATGATGATGGTGTCAATCCGCAGGATCGCCTCCGCGACCTCACCGGCCGCCCTCAAGGCGTATATCTTCACGGGCGCCGGGTCCAGCACGCCCGCCGCTTCCATGTCCGCAACCTCGCCGGTGTCGCAGTCGATGCCCAGACTGTTGCTACCCGACGCAACTTGCGCCGCGTTCACGTCGCCGACTTTTTCCAGGGGATTGAAACCGGCGTTGGCCACAATCTGGGCCAGCGGCCGCCGGAGTGCTTCCACCACGCATTCCACCCCGTACATTGCCATCCCCTTCACTCCGGCGCGCACCCCGTCGACCTCCCGGGCCGCCCACAGCTCCAGGGAACCTCCCCCGGGCACAACCCCGCCGCGGATCGCCGACTGCACCGCGCCAGCGGCGTCCTTGGCGATTCGTTCCCGTTCGCCAACCACCTCTTCGGTCGCCGCGCCCACCAGGACGGTGGCCATCGGTTTGCCCGAACCGCCCTGGATCCGCACCCGTTCCAGTTTCTCGTCGTGGATTACCGCCTGAGCCCGGCCAAGTACCGCCTCCAGGTCGGAAACACTCTTTTTCAGGCCGGTCCGCTTGATCATCCGGGCGCCGGTGTGCTCGGCCGCCCGGCGGAGTTCCTTGTTCAGCACCCGCTGCACCACCATTACTCCGGCGTCGGTCAGTATCTCCTCGGCCGCGGACGCCACCCCCCGGTCCACCAGGGCCAAACCTATTCCCAGGTCAACCAGCTTTTTCACGTTGGCCCGGAATTCATCTTGCAGTTGCAGGTAGCGTGCGAATCCGGCCTCGGTGGCCAGAGCCTCATCCTCTATTTCCTCCGCTTCCAGGGCGTCGTCCAGGATCAGGATCCGGACCCCTCCGGACAAAGCGGCCGGCATCTGACGGTTCAACGGTTCTTTGCTGATGAGCACCCCCATGAAAACCTCGTTGTCCGCGCCCTCCACCGCCGTCACCGTGTCGGCCAGCTTGAAGTTGGGCTCTTTGAGCTTGTCGGTCCCGACCAGCCCGGCCGCCCGGACGATCAGGTCGGCGATGTCCGCATGCTCCCGGCCGGCCACCAGCGCCACCTGGCGGATACGCGGGTCATCCAGGTCCGCCACCGGTCGGGCCTCGGCCCGCACCACCTCGAGCGCCCGCCGGAGCCCCAGGCGCAACCCCTCGATCACTCGGGCCACCGGGACGCCCCGCGCCACCAGCTCGACCCCGGTGGCCACCATCTGGCCGGCCATCACGGTGGCCGTGGTGGTCCCGTCACCCACCTCTTCCTCCTGGGCCCGCGCCACGTTGATCAGCATCCGGGCCGCCGGGTGGTTGGCCTCCATGCGGCTCAAGATGGTCACCCCGTCGTTGGTGATCACCACCTCGCCGAATTTGTCCACCAGCATCGTGTCCAGGCCCTTGGGGCCCAATGTGCCCTCCACGGCCGAGGTGACGGCTCGGATGGCGTTCGCGTTGGTCACCAAGGCTGCCAAGCGTTCGTTTACTTCCGAACCTTGCACGGCCTGCTTTTTGAGACTCAAGAGACTACCTCCCCGGGGGAACAGGATTCAGAATCGGGAATGGGATAGAATTCAGAAGCCAGAATATGAGAACCAAAGAACACAATCACTTGGCGCTTTAGCGCCTTCGAGTCAGCTGCCACCCAGATTTCCCAATGCTGAGTTCCCGGTCGATTCTAGCACTCAACTTGGATTCTTGACTCAACCCTCCTGGTCGTTTCTGTTGGTCACCCTATTCTGAATTCTATATTCTATAATCCTACCTATACAGTTTCTCCAAAACCCGGGAAAGGTTTCGAGTCAGGTATTCCACCAGCCCGGTCACCCGGGCGTAGTCCATGCGGCTTGGACCGAGCACCGCCAAGGCGCCCACGGCGCGCCCCTCCACCCCGTAGCGCGCGCTCACCAGGCTGCAGCCCTGGATAAGGTCGCACTTGAACTCATCGCCGATGAGGACGGTGATCCCCTCCTCTTGTCCGGCCTGCTCGGCCAGCAGGGACGACAGCAGCGCCTCCTGGTCAAGAAGGCTCAACAGCGTCTTCATTTTCTCCACGTTCCGGAACTCGGGCTGGTTCAGGATGTTCAGGATCCCGCCCAGGTAAACCCGGTCTTCCGTGCTCTCGCCGCTGTCCTCAATGAGGTCCATGATGTATTCGACCACGGCCTTGTGGCGCAACAACTCAAGGTATATCTCGCGGAGGATGGTGATCCTGATGTCGTTCAAGCTGTGGCCCCTGATCTTCGCGTTCATGACCCGGGAAACGGTCTCCAGGTCCTCCGCCGTGATGTTTTCCGGCAAGTCGATGACTCGGGTGTGCACTTTCTCGGGTTCGGTGACCACCAGCACCATGGCCTTGCCCCCACCCATGGCGATCAACTGCACGTGCTGGACGGTACTCCCGGTCACCCGGGGCGTCGACACCAGGGCGGCGTAGCTGGTCAGCTGGCTCATCAGTTGTCCGGTCCGTTCAATGACTTCGGAGATACTCTTCACTTTGGCCTGGTAGTTGGTTTTGATGATCAGCTTTTCTTCTTCGGCCGGCGTCTCGGGTTCCATGAGTTCGTCGACGTAGTACCGGTAGCCCCGCTGTGAGGGAATGCGGCCGGCGGAGGTGTGCGGCTGTTCGAGATAGCCCATCTCCTCCAGGTCGGCCATTTCGTTGCGGATGGTGGCCGGGCTGATTCCCAGCCCGTACTTGCGGGCGATGGTCCGGGAACCGACCGGCTCCGCGGTGGCGATGTAATCGAGGACTATGGCCCGGAGGATCTGTTTTTTCCGTTCGTCGATGCCCACGATTCCGCCCCCCTCTTGTTAGCACTCTCCTGCACTGAGTGCTAACCCCCAGGCAATAAGATAGCACCATTCCCTGTATATGTCAAGCACATAATGGTAGGACACAAAGTCACAGTAGGCGCATTTTCGCCGGCAGAAGGGCACGTGGACGTACAGCCCGGGCCGGGTCATTTCTGTCCGATGCTCAAGACCGACATAAAGGCCTCCTGGGGAATCTGAACGTGACCCACCTGTTTCATCCGCTTCTTGCCTTCTTTCTGTTTCTCCAGGAGCTTGCGCTTGCGGGTGACGTCGCCGCCGTAGCACTTTTCCAGCACCGCTTTGCGCAGCGCGCGGATGCTCTCCCGTGCGATCACCCGCTGCCCGATGGCCGCCTGGATCACGATCTCGAACAGCTGGCGCGGGATGAGGTCCCGCAGCCGTTCCACGATGATCTTAGACCGGTGGTAGGCCCGGTCACGGTGGACGATAATGGAGAGGGCGTCCAGCCGTTCCCCGGCCACCAGGATATCGACGCGCACCAGCTTGGACTCCCGGTAGCCCAGGAGGTCGTAGTCCATGGAGGCGTAGCCGCGGGTCGCGGATTTCAAGCGGTCAAAAAAGTCGTAGATGATTTCGGCCAGGGGCATCTCGTAGGTGATCAGCACCCGGTGGGTGCTGATGTACTCCATGTTCCGGAACACACCCCGGCGGTCCTGGCACAGCTCCATCACCGGCCCGATGTAGTCCTGGGGCAAAAGGAGCGAGGTGAGCACAAAGGGCTCCTCCATCTTCTCGATTTCCCCAGCCGGGGGCATTTCGGACGGGTTCCGGATGTCCAAGACGGCGCCGTTCGTCCGGGTCACCCGGTACACCACGCTGGGTGCGGTGGTGATTAGGTCCAACCCGTACTCCCGCTCCAGCCGCTCCTGGATGATTTCCATGTGCAAAAGCCCCAGAAAACCGCACCGGAAGCCGAAACCGAGCGCCGTCGAGGTTTCCGGCTCGTAGACCAGAGAGGCGTCGTTCAGGGAAAGCCGGTCCAGAGCGTCGCGCACCTTTTCAAACTCGGCCCCGTCCACGGGGAACAGACCGCAGTACACCATCGGCTTCGCCTTCCGGTACCCGGGCAGCGGGCTTGAAGCCGGGCGGCGGGCGTCGGTGACCGTGTCGCCCACTCGGCAGTCCTTGACGTTCTTGATCCCGGCGGCCATGAAGCCGACTTCCCCGGCACGCAGTTCATTCACCGTCACCGGCGCGGGCGTAAACACGCCCAGCTCGCTGACCTCAAACTCCCGGCCGGTGGCCATCATCCGGACCGGCCCGCCCGGGAAAAGCCGTCCGTCCATCAGCCGGAGGTAAGTGACGACCCCTCTGTACGGATCGTAATGGGAGTCGAAAATCAGGGCCCGCAAAGGCGCCCCGGGATCGCCGCCGGGCGGGGGGACATCCCGGACGATCCGCTCCAGGATTTCCTCCACCCCATCCCCGCGCTTCGCGGAAGCCAGTACGGCGTCCGCGCCGTCCAGGCCAATGACGTCCTCCAGTTCCCGCCGCACCCGGTCGGGTTCGGCACTCGCCAGGTCGATCTTGTTGATGATCGGGATGATGGTCAGGTTGTGATCCAGGGCCAGGTTCACGTTGGCCAGCGTCTGGGCCTCGATACCCTGGCTGGCGTCGACCACCAGAAGCGCCCCCTCGCAGGCCGCCAGGCTCCGGGAGACCTCGTAGGAAAAGTCAACGTGCCCGGGGGTGTCGATCAGGTTCAACTGGTAATCCCGGCCGTCACGGGCCCGGTAGGCCAGGCGCACCGCCTGCAGTTTGATGGTGATGCCCCGCTCCCGCTCCAGGTCCATCTGGTCGAGCACCTGTTCCTGCATCCGGCGCCCCACAAGCGCCCCGGTATACTCCAGCAGCCGGTCGGCCAGAGTCGACTTGCCGTGGTCGATATGGGCAATGATACAAAAATTGCGGATCCGGTCGCGCTCCACTGGCATGTGTTGGTACTCCAGTCACTCAAGTCTCCGGCCGCCGGGCGCGCGCGCACCGGCCGCGGCACGCAAGCGGCAAAAAGGGCACGGGCCTGCCGGACAACCGGCCACTGAATATTATAACAGCCAAGATGCTCAAAAATGAAGGCGCGGCATGCCGAAGCCGAAGCCGCTGGAGGAGGCGTCCCCAGCAGCGCCGGAAGTACTCCTCGCCCCGCAGACCGATGTTCCATTCAGGCGCCTTCCCCGGCCTTATCGGGCCATTCGGTTTCGAAGACATTTGCATTTATTACATTATTATTGATGGTGGTGCTGAAAAGCTCATTGTCCCGGATAGAACCCAACAAAACCGGTCTCAAGAAGGGATTCCGGGTTTGGCTGCGGTATTCCTTGACGGCCGCCCTCTTCGCTTCTTTTCCCTCGGCCGTTAACCAAAAGCGCTGCCACCTTTCTTCGCTTTTTAGCACCGCGGACGGAGGCAGGAGGCTTGAAGGCCGGATTCTTTTGGGCTGCGGATAGTAAGGGTGATGCACCAGGTAAAACAGTCCGGTGACGTTATGCCCCGCACCCGAAACTCCGAGCAACTCCTCTCCCACGACTCGTCCCAGGACGGCATGGTCCGGATGGCGGTCGGCGGGATGCGCGGCGACAACCACCGTGGGCTCAAAGTTCTCCAGTTCGGCGCGCACCCGCTCCGGCAAAGACCCGCGGTGAGCGTAAAGAGCGCCGTCCGGGTATCCCCAGAAACGAAGTTCCGCCGGGGACACGCCCAGAATCTTTGCGGCGTTGCGAAACTCCCGGTAGCGGTGTTCTTTCAGCCCGTGCCTATTGCCATCGGTCACCAGCACCATCCGCACCGCCGCGCCTGCCCGGCGCGCCCCGTAGATATAGCCGCCCGCCGCGATGGTCTCATCGTCCGGGTGCGGTGCAAAAACGAGTATCCGGTCAGTTGACTGAGGAGCGGGAACGTCTTCCAACAGGCGTATTGCCCGGACCGAAAGCGTGTTGACGGAACGGGAAAATATGCGGTAGCCCGAATAAAAAATCGCCCCCAGCACTAAAAGCGCCGGTTTACCCTGGTACCTCTTCCACCACTTCATTATAGATCGCCTCGATCTGGTTCAGACTTCGCTCCAGTTCGTGCCGCACCACGTTTTCCAAGCTGCGCCGGCCCATCTGCCGCCGCATCTCCTCGTCTTCAAGGAGCAGATTGATTTTGGCCGCCAGATCCTGATCGTCTCCGAAGCGGAATAGAAGCCCGTTGTCACCATCGACTACCAGTTCCGGCAGGGCCGCGGCCCGTGCGGCGACAACCGGTAGTCCGGAAGCCATCGCCTCCAGGGTGACGATGCTCTGGGTTTCCATCCCTGATGGGATTACAAAACAGGTCGCCAACTGGTATATCCTGGGCAAGAGTTCACTGTGGTACTCCAAGGGCCCCATCAGGGTAACACTGTTCGTAAGCCCATTCTTTCTTAGCTGCTTCTTGAGCGCTTCCAACAGATTACCGCCCCCACAGAGCACAAAATGGACTTTGTGCCGGGCCAACACGATGGGTATCGCCCTGATCAGCGTGTCCAGGCTTTTCTCCGGGTCTATCCGCCCCACGTAGAGCACTATCGGCTGGTTGGGCAGCTGCAGCGCCGCACGAATACTGGACGGCGGTTCGTACGCAAAGAAGCGGTTGAGATCCACGCCGTTTGAAATGACCTTCGTCCGTGTTTTCAATCCCGCCAGTTCCAATTGGCACATCACCGTCTGACTGGGGGTAATTACGTACCGGCAGGAATTGTAGAACCTGATCATTCTGCTCGTGAGCCACCGGCGCAGGGGACCGTGAACCGGTTTCAAAAACCAAAGGTATGCCAAAACGTAATCAAGAGTGAAATGATGACTGATCACCACGGGAATACGCCTCTTTCCGGCTTCGCTCAACAGGGCGCAGCCGATGGACGCAGGATCCTGAAGGTGAATGATATCCGGAGTACACTGATCGAGGATCCGCCCCACCAGGGCACGCGGGAAAAAGGTGACCCGAAAGTCTCTACGAAAGGGGTTGGGAAAGGAACCGATCCGCTGGACTGTCAAACCGTCCGCCAACCGTTCCTGGTAGCTTTGACGACTGGGTGAAGGAACAATCACCGTCACTTCGTGCCCCTTACCCGCCAGGTGGGAAGCAAGATTCATCGTGGTAACAGCCACGCCCGAAACGTTCGGGTAGAAAGATTCTGATCCGATAACGACCTTCATTTTGCCGGAGCCTTTCCTGATCAGTAAAATTAGCGCGTCCGAATGAGAAAAGCCGAAAATCCTCAAACAAGCTCGAGATTATCCAGGTGGTATCGATATCAAACTACTATTTGCCGCCTTATGCTTAATTCCTGCCTCTTTAATAATATAGAAGCATGCTTATCCCTCACGTCAATATTCACGTCAATATCGTTGCCCGGGTGGCGGTTCGTCCGGCACCGACCACCAGGAATGATTGTGTGGCACGGCAAGCACAAGTTCCACCCCCAGCACCGTGCAGACCAGACGCTCGTCGTCCAGGCGTTGAAACTCGACCGCCTGGATCGGCCGGGGGGGGGCGAGAAAGCGGTTCAGGTGGTAAAGGCAGGTTCCGGTGCCCCAGACCAGAACGGTCACAGAAAGCACCAGCACCAGGAAAATCCGAGCTCTCGTGGTGTCCACCGCCTCACCTCCATAGAAAAAGGAGCGCCTACCGACACCCCTGTTTGCTGCTTGCCATCCTTAAAAATTATGCCCATCTCCCCACGGAGCTTAGACTGGACCGGGACCGTCCTCGCCGGGATTGTCGGCGAGCACCGCCGCCAGGATATCGGCTAAGAATTCCGCGGTGCGCAAGGCTTCTTCCGTGCGGTTCACCACACTCCCGACCTCCACGAGCAGGGCTCCCGGATGGAGAAACTGGTTGTACCGCCCCTCCTTCACCCTTACCCCTATGCAGAGACCCGGATAAAGCTCCTGGGACTTGGCGGCGACCGCCCGGGCAAGTGCGTAGTTTTTTTCCCAATCGGGAAAAGGCTGGCGCGCGTCTGAACCGACGATCACGAGGATGGTGGCCACCTCCTGGCCCCCGATTTCGGTTACCGAGTGCGCCCGGTCTTTGAGACTGTCCCGGTGGAGGTCGATCAGCATTTTCAGCTCGGGGTGCTCCTCGATCATCCGGCGCGCGGTCTGCTCCGATTCAAGGTAAGAACGGCTGTAAGGCACGTCGTGCACCTTTTCTGAATGGACCACCCCGAGGCCGTGCCTTTCCTGGAGCGCCCTCTTCAGCACCCTACCGACTTCAACCACGGCTCCGGGCCGGCCGTCGACCCGTTCCACCCCATCGGTCCGTTCGTAAGTTTCACCGGTGTGGGTGTGGTAAATACCGATCGTAACCGCCCCGGTCCGCCTGGGAACGTCCTGCACCCCCCTGGACGCCTCCACCGGAGGAGGGGACACCAGCGCGGACACGGGTTCAGGCATCCGGGTCCTGACGGACATTGACAACTGGTAGGCAATCATCCGCCCGGGATCACCCAGGTCGGCCCGGGTTACCCGCCCCAGCACGTCGGCCGCTATTTCGCCGGGATCAACCGGAGAAACACCCATCCAGACCGGCAAAATCGTGTTTACAACTTTTTCCGGCTCACGGGTGCTCCATTCCAGGAACGCCCCGGTTCCGGCCCCGGCCAGGTTTATCGCTCCAGGTAGGAAAACCCAGCTGGAAACCAGCAAAAAACACAAAAAAAGTATTACACTGATTGTTCGGCGCAGACAAATCCCCCCTCTCCGGATGTGTACGCCGCAAAAGGGGGGATTATGCTCTAGCGCAGGACGGTAGGCACAAAAGCGTCAATAATGCCGATGACGAAGGCCGCAATCAGGGCACCGATGATGTTCACCGTCAACAGGCCCGGAATGATGAACTGGGCCAGGTAGATCACCACGGCCGCCACGACGAAGCCGACCAGGCCCCGGCTCTGGGGTGAAATCCGGTCGCCCAGCACCGTTTCAGCCAACCAGCCGAGAATGGCGATGACCGCGGCGGCAATCAACGCTCCGAGCAAACCGCCGGCGACAACAAAACCGGGAACCAGCCAACTCAACAAGAGAAGCACGATTGCCGAAACCAGGAAACGAACTATAAGCCCGATCCACTGGGAACGAACATTGCTTTCAGCCATGTTTTTACACCTCCCTTCCTGAAAACTCTCTATAGCTTTAGCCAAAACCGGATTGGCTATACACGCACAAACCGGCCAATGTTTGGCTTGCATTTTGAAATTCGCCGTGGTACACTGCACGTTGGGAGGTGAAACAGTGGCACACAGCCGTTCAGCCAAGAAACGGATTGAGACCATCCGCAAGCGCACCGAGCGGAACAAGAGCGCTAAGTCCGCGCTCAAAACGGCGATCAGGCGATTTGAAGAAGCGGTGCAAGGGGATGATAAGGAACAGGCCCGCGAGAAGCTGCAGAAGGCGCTTGTATCTATCGATAAAGGGGTTTCCAAAGGCATCCTGCACAAGAATACCGCTGCGCGCCGGAAGTCGCGCCTGACCAAGAAATTTAACATCATTACCGGCTAACATCGTCGCATCGTTTTCCACTCCGAACCCGGTTAATCCGGATGCTTTTCGCACGACAAGCCTCGGCGTTTCGGCCGGGGCCGATTTTATCCCAACCGCGTGAGTTCAACACGGCCCAAGTTCGTCTAATTCATCACTTCTTGAAGCCCAGGATAAAAAAGTTCGCGAGCGCCGGAAAGAAGTCCTGGCGGCCGGTCTTGACGTCGGCGTCCACCTCCAAAAGGCCCGCCAACGCCGCGGCAAGCTGACCGGGATGGAAGTTCCTGGCCTGGGCCAGGGCTTTCTTGATCACAAAGGGTTTGGTCTGCAGGCGGGCGGCGATTTCGGGCACCGCGAGCCCTGACGCGGCCAGATCGGGCGCGCACAGCAGCAGGCGGAATTGGCGGGCGAGCATAGCCAGGATGCCCAGGGGTGATTCACCGGCGGCGGTCAAAACCCGAATCCCGTCGATTGCGGCTTCAAAACGCCCCTCACCGACCGCGTCGACCACCTGAAAGATGGTTTCCTCGCGCCGCGGGGCCACCACCGCCGCCACGTCCTCCACGGTCACCCGTTCCTTTTCCCCCACGTAGGTCAGGACCTTCCCCAGTTCCACAGCCACACCCTGCAACCCCCCCGGAACCGAGGAAAGGAACCGGTCCATGGCTTCCCGGGTAAAGACGGCTCCGGACTTCTTGGCTTCCCGGCTTACCCAGCGGGCCACATCCCCCGCAGACAGAGGTGTGAAATCAATGGCCCGGCCACGGCGGGTCACCAGTTGGTACAGCTTTTTCCGCCGGTCCACGGGACCGGCTTTTTGCAGAACGAGACAGGTCGAGGGCGAGGGAGCGTCCAGATAGGCCTCCAGCAGCTCGCTCCCCAGCCCGGGTTTCTGGTCAAAGTAGGGTATGTTGCGCACCACCACCAGCCGGCAGACCGCCAGCACCGGCACCAGGCGGGCGGCCCGCACCACTTCTTCCGGCGCCGTCTCTTCCCCGTCGATTTCGGAAAGGTTGAAGGACTCGGCCCCCCCCGTCAGCAGGGCCGCCTTCAACCGGTTGATCGCCTGCCGGTGCAAGAACACCTCATCCCCGTAAAACAGGTAGACCGGGGGAATCCGCCCCTCTTGCACTTCCCGCACAAACTCCAGGTAGTACTTCATCTTACCTTCCCAACTTCTCCTCGACCGCCCGGATCTTGCCCGCAATGGTCAACTCTTTGTCCCGGCGCTCGTCGATCTTGATGGTAGTCACCACCCGCACCGCACCCGCGGAGAACGGAACCGCGTGCATCCGCCGGGCCAGGGACAACAGCTCTTCCAGTTCCCCTTCCAGGATGGTGCCCATGGCCGTCAACTGGTAGGGGATGCCGGCGTCCTCCAGGACCTGCACGCATTGGGCCACGTAGTGACTCACACTGGCCGAACCCGTGCCGAGCGGCACCACCGAGACCTCCATCACTACCGTCATCGTCTCACCTCCCTTCACTAGGCAGCGGGTTTCAAGTCTTCCCGCTCTCGACCGGTCTCGATCTTCAGGAAATTCCCGTCCGTCCTGATGATCACCGCGCCATCAAGATCGGTGCGGTAAACCTCGGCACCCAACTCCCGGAGTGCTTCCAGGGTGCGAGGATGGGGATGGCCGAACGGGTTTGCCCGGCCGACCGTGATCACCGCAACGGACGGCTTCACGGCCTGGAAGAAATCCGGCACAAAAACCCCACTGCCGTGGTGCGGCACTTTCAGCACATCCGCCCTGACATCTTGTCCCAGCGTCAGGCGCGCTTGAGCCTCCTGCTCCACGTCCCCGGCAAACAGGAAACTTCTGGCTCCATGGTCTAATCGGAGCACCACCGAGTTGTTGTTCAGATCGCTCCGGGTGCCGGAAAGCAGGGGAAAGGCCGGTGCGAGCACCTTCAAAACCGTCTGCCGATCCACCTGGAGGCGGTCTCCGGCCCAGACCTGGATTATTGGAATATCAGACTGTTTGAGCTCTTCAATCAACGTCCGGTAAGCCGGATTGGGCTCCTCGCGCCCGCCATCGGGGGCCACCACAACGTTAAGCACTTTGAGCTTTTCGGCAACCGCCCGGACCCCGCCGGCGTGATCGTCATGGGGGTGAGTGATCACTAGGACATTAATCTCGCGCACCCCGAGCCGCCGTAGGTAGGGCACCACCACTTTCTCCCCGGCCCCGGATTCACCGGCCAGTTCACCCCGCCAGCCGCCGGCGTCGATCAGTACGGCGGCCCCGGTTCCGGTCCGAATCAGCGTGCAGTCACCCTGCCCCACATCTAGAAAGTGCACCTCGATGTGGTTCCGGCCGGTGGGTTCCGTGGGCCAGATCAGAAAGGCAAAGACAAGGAAAAAGCCTACCCCTAGCATTCCCAACGTGCGCCGCCCGGACCCGCCCACCAGCGCCGCCGCACCCGGCCACCTCTCCCGCCAGGGGGTGGGTCCGGCAAAGAAGCCGAGGCCCCAGCAGGCCAGGTACCAGGATCCAACCAGCAGCAAGGAAGGAGTGGGTACGTAATAATACGCGCCTTTAAGGCCCGCAAAGAATTTTACCAGGGCCAGGAAAAGATCGATCAGGACCCCGGTGGCCGGTCCGGTCAGCCAGGCCGCGGCCGGCAGGAAGGCGCCGAGCAGGGCGGTGATGAAACCGAGCACAAAGATCAGCCCGACCAGGGGGACCGTCACCACATTGGCCAGCAATGATACCGGGGAAATCAGATTGTAGTAATACGCAATCAGGGGGAGGGTACCCAACTGGGCGGCCAGCGGAACAGCCAGGAACCAGCCGGCGGCGGGACTCCACCAGGAAAGGCGCCAACCCGCCGCCAGCTTGTCGAGACCGCGGACGATCACAGGTCCCAGGTACAGGATCCCCCACGTCGCGGTGAAGGAAAGCTGAAAACCGGGGTCGTAAAGGCTGAGGGGGTTTCCCAGGAGTATCACCATCGCGGCCAGTGCCAGGGCGGTGGGCCAGTCCCGCAGGCGTCCCATCTGGTGGGCGGCGAGCAACAGCAGGGCCATGACCGAGGCCCGGATAACGGACGGTTTGAACCCCACCATCACTGCGTAGAAGGCCAGCACCGCCAGAACCACAACCAGGGTCCACCTCGGGTTCAGGCGCCCGAGGCGGGTGAAAAACAGCACCAATCCAACCAGAAAACCGACGTGCAGTCCACTGACGCTCAGAATGTGCACCACACCCGTGACGGTGAAGGCCTCACGCGTCTCGGGCGCAATCCCGCCCCGCACACCCATCGTGATGCCCCGTACCAATGCGGCCGCATCCGGTTCCAGGGCCCGCTCAAGCCCCGCCGATAATCTCTCCTTGGCGGTCAAGGCCAGGTACACCGGGTAGTGCCCCCGGTCCACACCGATCCGCTCGATCGCACCCGGCCCGAAAACGTCCATCTTGAAGGCCACACCCTGGCGCTCCAGGTAGGCCCGGTAGTCGAACTCCCCGGGATTGCCGGGACTCACCGGAGTCCGGAGCACGCCCCGGACCCGCAACAGATCGCCGTAGCCGTAGACCGCGTCCGTTTCGCGGTGGCTGACGACCACGCGCCCGTCCGGATGCATTACCTCATTGCCCTTCCGGACCTCGTGCACCGCGAGGATGTAAACCACCCGGTCCGGGCGGACATCGGCGTCCCGGACCACCATCCCTTCCAGGATTACAGCAGTATTCTCCCAAGCGCCCAAAGGTGCCTCGGTCCGGTCCACGGTCAACCCGGTCACCGCAACCCCAAGAGCCGTAAACAGCGCCAGGATCAACACCGGCGCCGCCTTCCGGGCTGCAAAGTAGGCAATGGACGCCACGATCAATGCGGCCCCCGCAGACAAAAAAAGGTGGTCGCCATACAGGCGGAAATGGCTGGCCAGGAACACGCCCAACCCGTACAGGACCGTCATCAGTACCAATGGTCTGTTCATCCGCTTTCCCCATTCAGCAATTGGTGGCCGTAAAAAGGTGTAAAAAGGTGTCAGATACCTTTTTCAGACGTTTTTCCCGTTCAGTAAGTGGTGGCCATGTCGCGCAGCCCCTCGAGCCGTTTTTCACCGATCCCGGACACGTTCTTCAGGTCGTCCACCGAACTGAAGGGGCCGTTTTGCTCCCGGTACCGGATAATCCGCTCGGCTAGGCTCGGACCGATGCCGGGCAGTCTCTCGAGCTCGGCCCGGTCGGCGGTGTTGATGTTGATCCGGGAATCGACCGGTGCAGCAGGGGCGTTGCTTCCGGGGCCCACCCCTTCGGGATCCGGGGGCCGGACCCGGGGCACCAGCACCTTCTGGCCGTCCTGAAGCGGCGCGGCCAAGTTTAAGGCCTGCAGGTCGGCCGAAGGCAAGGGACGGGCCATTTCCACCGCGTTCACCACCCGGGCGCCCCTCTCGACCCGGTACACGCCGGGCGCGGCCACCTCGCCGGCCACGTGGACCAGCACTTCCACCTGTTCGTTCTCCTGGGCCCGTTGGAGAACCGGAGGCTCGGGCAGCTTGGCCCTCGACTGGGCGTAAACATAGCCCAGACCGAAAACAATGGCGGCCGCCAGTACCAGAGCAGCCAACTGCTCCCGCCGTCCGAACAAAGTTCTTCACCTGCCAGAGATGGTTACCACTTCCTGTTCTCCTTTTTCCACCAAATTCCTGCCGACTTCGGAAACGGAATCACAATAAAGAGACTTCCTCCAAAAAGGCGAGCCGTTATTAAAACCAACGGAAAGGGGCTGGGGAAATACTCCCAACCCCTGAAAGGGGTCACCCCTGAAAGGGGTCAGGCCCCTTTTTAACACGAAAAAAAAGGGGCCTGACCCCTTTTTCTTAAACGGCGTCCACCGCCATGTCCAGAATGCAATCCAGGCACTCGCGCTCGCCGGGATTCAGAGGGCAGGCGCATTGCGGACAGAAACCCTCGGGTACCGTCCATTCCCCGGTTTCTTCAATAACCGGAAAGCCTCCGAGATCCAAAGCCACGACGCAGCCCTCCCCGTCGACAACTGCCTGTCTGATTCGCCGTATCGGCGCAAAATCCTGCCGCAGAACCGAAAAAGGCCGATTTTACGCTTCAGTTCGGCGGGATCACCGGACGGCATCACAATCCATTGTACGGAGAGGGTCGCCGAATTGATACTGCCGTTGTTTATTCGGGGAGCTTTCCGGGACTAACGCTGCCCACCGGACAGGTGGTGGGGGCGAGACTGTCGAATGTTTTTGCCCGGCAGGTCAGGCGTCAGCGCGTTTTTTCCTGGTTACCATAATTGCGCAGTCGGGACAGGCCAGGGCACAGAGGCCGCAGTAGTTGCAGGCTTTATCGTCAACCGGCTCAATGGTCGGTGTGCCGTAGATACCCAGCCTTTTGGACCAGTCCAGGCAGCGCTTGGGACATTTCTCCAGGCAAAGGCCGCAGCCCTTGCAGAGTCCCGGGAAAATCACGAAACTCCCCCCGGGAAGTTCCCGGGTTACGGGTTCAAAGCCTTCCACCTTACCGTTCGCCTCCTTCAAGGATCCGGCTCACCAGTTCCACACCGCGTTCCAGGGCCCGGTGGTTCAGTTCCCGCAGTTTCGGATCCTGTTCGAATTTGTAACCGAGTCTTTTCTCCAAGGCTTTTTTGGCCTTGTCCACCGGCACGACCCCCGTAGCCCCGATGACCGCGCCCATGATGACGATGTTAAACACCCGCGGGTGGAGTTCCGACTTGGCGGTGGCTATCGCCGGGATGCTTAAGACCCGGCTGGCCGATCGGGGCAGTTCCTCTTCCTTGATATCGGCCAGATCGTCGTAAATAAAGACCGTCTCCGGCCCGACGTACTGACGGGTTCTGTGGATCGCGCGCTCACTCAGGGCGACCACGATGTTCCCTTTCTCGAATTTGGGGGAGGCGATGGGCTGTTCGCTGATCTGTAGAAAAGCCAGGCTCACGCCACCCCGCTGCTCCACGCCGAAGGCCGGGATGTACAGGGCCTGGGCACCCTCCTCGTAGGCCGCCTCGGCCAGGATTTCGGCCACCGCCTGCACGCCTTGACCCCCTTCACCGGCGACTACAATCTTAATGGGCCGCTTTCTTTCCATCTTCTTCATCTCTTCCGGCCGCCGCCGGCACCTTGAGTTCTCCGGTCCGGAAATGCGTCGGCATTTTTTTCTCTAGAAACTCCCACGTGTCCCTGGCGTTGGTCCGCCAGTTGGTGGGGCAGGTGGACAGCACCTCCACAAAGGAGAAGCCCCGGCCGTCCATCTGGTTTTGCAGGGCCCGCACCAGCATCTTCCGCAGCTGGGGAAGCTTGCTCACCGTGCCCCGGGCGACATAGGCGTCGTCGCCGGTGACGGCGGCCACCATTTCCGGCCCTTTGACGGGACGGCCAGTAGCATCCGGGTCCCGGCCGTAGGGGGAGGTTTCCGTTTTTTGACCCGGGAGGGTGGTGGGGGCCATCTGCCCACCGGTCATCGCGTACTGCGTGTTGTTGGCGAGAATGACGGTGATCTTCTCGTTCCTCCCCGCCCGTTGACCAGGTGCTGCGCCCCGATGGCGTACCCCCCGCCGTCGCCCATGTAAGCGACGCAGATCAGTTCGGGGTTGGCCCGCTTGATCCCGGTGACAACTGGCGTGGTCCGCCCGTGGTGGGTCTGGACGGAATCGACGTTGAAGAAATCCCAGGCCAGCAGGGAACAGCCGATGTCACACCCGAAAACGACCCGGTCCTGGATTCCGAGTTCGTCGATGGCCTGACCGAGGGCCCGTAGGGCTATCCCGTGCCCGCATCCCGGGCAAAACTTGTGGGGCTTGGTTTCCAGACGCCAACTTTCTGGCATCGCCGGTCTGACCGTCATAATCAAATCCTCCCTCCAGGGTGCCTCCGGGGTCAGACCTCAAAAACTTCAAGACTCGCCTGCCTTGTCACCGCCCGGTGTAAAATGTCAACACACACTTCCGGACTCGTTTACTGAACTTCTAAAGGTTTGACCCCCGAGTTCCCGGGAGCGGGCCGCCACTTCTTCCGGGGTGATGCCCAGACCCGGCTTGTAGAGCGGGACCATCTCCACGGTCAAACCGTACAGGGCGTCCCGCACCAACCGGCCGAACTGCCCGTAGGCCGATTCCGCGACCAGCAGGCGGCCGGCCCGCCCGGCCGCTTTCCGGAGCGCCTCCACGGGCAGCGGGCGCAGGGTGACTGGCCGGAAGCACCCCACTTTCAGTCCCTCCGTCCGTAAAAGCTCCACCGCCTGTTTCGCCGCCCGGGCCACCACACCGTGGGCGACCACCAGGAGCTCGGCGTCCCCCGTGCCGAACTCCTCGTGTTCAGCTATTTCCGGGGTCACCCGTTCGTATTCCGCGGCCTGTTCCAGGACCACCGCATAGAGTTCTTCTTCGGTGTTGAAGGTGTTCCGGTAGTGTCCCGGGGGCCGGTCCACGCCCGGCATGCCCGGCAGCCCCACGTATTTTTCCGGCGCCACCAGTTCAACTCCCCGCTTCTCCGGGTCATAAATGGTCAGCGGCTCACGCATCTTGGCCTGGTAGCCGTCCGCCAGCACGAACACCGGAAAGCGGTGGCGCCACGCCGTGTTGAAGGCCTTGATGGTGTAATCGTAAAGCTCCTGGAGGCCGGCCGTGGAATAGACCACCCGGAAACCCTCACCGTTGCCGCCGAAGGTGGTCAGAGTGACCTCCTGCTGGGAGTAGATCACCGTAGCCGTGGAAGGGCCGCCGCGCTGCATCACCACCACCACGATGGGCAGCCGCATCATCTCGGCCATGGACACGGGTTCCTGCATCAGCACGTTGCCGGGGCCGGCCGTGGCTGTGAAACACTTTTTCCCCGCGAGCACCCCGCCGATGGTCGCAAAACCGGCGGAAAGCTCGTCCTCCGTCTGGAGAAAAGTCTTGCCGTGCTTGGGCGCCAACCGCGTCCAGTAGTGCATCACCTCGTTCTGCGGCGTGATCGGGTAACCGTACATTACGTCGGCGCGCGCGGCGATCGCCGCCCAGGCCACCACTTCGTTCCCGGTCATAAAAACCCGTTTCTCTTCCGTCACCGGAGCGCCGGACACCGTTTCCACCACCCCCCGATTGTCTCCAACTGCTACCAGAAGGCGCGGGGCATGAACCGCCGCAGCGGGCGTACCGGATGGCCAGCCGCATCGCGGGGGCCGATTTGGGCCGCCACCGCCGCCGGCGCCGTGGTGGCGGCCACCGGGATACCCAGAATACGCCCGGCCTCCGCCACCAAGGCCGCCCCCGCCTGAACCACCGCCGCCGTGGTTTCGGATCCGAGGTGCGTGTTGTTGATCAGCGCGTGTACCGAGCCAAGAGCCCGTACGTGGGCGGCGATGTCTTCCACCGTCGCGGTCAGGGGCCGGCTGGCGTTAATTACGGCCAGAACGGTAAATGATGGTTCTTGTTCCGCCCCCTCCACCAGGTTCAGGATCCTGGCCCCCCCGACACCGTAACCGACATCGAAAATCACGTGCCCCGGACGGCGCAACACCCACCGGGCCTCGGCCTTGAGGGTGCCCCCGGCCTCCCCGAGGCCCAGCGTCCGGCGCGTTTCCCAGGCGACCACGTGAATTCCGGCGGCCGCAAGCTCCTCTTGAAGCGGACGGAGGGTGTAACAGGGTTCCACGGTGTCCAGGTCGACCAGGGTCACCGGTTCCCCTTCCCGAGCCAGTTCCAGGGCCCGGTTCACCGCCACCTCGCTCTTACCGCCGGCGTATTCGCCTACATAGGCCTCCACGATGCGGATGCGCCTCACCTCAAAGCCCCAAAAAGCAGCCGGGGAAACAAGGCTCCCCGGCATAGAATCCCACGATATCTGCTTTCTCATCCGGTCTATGAGGCGGAGTCTTTCAACGGTCCACTGAGAACCGTTAGAACAGTTTTTGGACCGCGTTCACGATATCGTCCGGCGTCAGGCCGTATTTCCGCAGCAACTCCTCCGGCTTGCCTGATTCGCCGAAGACGTCCTGCAGGCCGACCCGGAGCATGGGCACCGGGTAGTGCTCGGCCAGAGTCTCGGCGACGGCGCTGCCGAGCCCGCCGATGATGCTGTGCTCCTCGGCGGTGACGATAATCCCGGTGCGCTGCGCGGCGTCCACGATCGCCTGAACATCCAGCGGCTTGATGGTGTGGATGTTCAGCACGCTTACCTCGATCCCCTCGGCGGCCAACAGATCGGCCGCCTCCAGCGCTTGGCCGACCATGTAACCGCAGGCAATGATGGTGGCGTCCAGCCCCTGGCGCAGTGTCACCGCCTGACCCGGTACAAACTTGAAATCGTCCCCGTGCAGGACCGGCACCCCGGCCCGGCCCAGGCGGATGTATACCGGACCATCGGTTTCCACGGCGGCGCGCACCGCCCCCGCCGTCTCCACGGCGTCAGCCGGCACAAAAACGGTCATGTTCGGGAGCACCCGCATCAGCGCGATGTCCTCCACCGACTGGTGGGAAGCACCGTCTTCCCCGACGGTGATCCCGGCGTGGCTGGCGGCGATTTTCACGTTCAGCCGCGGGTACGCCACGCTTTGCCTGATCTGGTCGAAGGCTCGGCCGCCGGCGAAAACGGCGAAGGTGCTGCAGAAAGGAATTTTGCCGGCGGCGGCCAGTCCGGCGGCCGTGCCGATCATGTTCGCCTCCGCCACGCCAAGGTCAAAAAATCGGTGGGGAAACCGTTTCTTGAATTCAATGGTCTTGGTGGACTTGGCCAGGTCGGCATCCAGCACCACAATGTCCGGATTCTCCGCGCCCAACTCCACCAGCACTTTGCCGTATGCCTCCCGGGTCGCAATCTTCTGCATCTGCCAAACCTCTCACTTCTCCAAGATGAGGATTCCCCGATAATGCCTTTCCAACCGACTTGAACCGGCCGCCGCAGATCAGATTACGGCCGGCTGAGTTCTCTGTATTCCGGTCGCCGCCCGCTGATACCGGTGATTCCTTTCCGACCAAATGGTCATGCCAGTTCCTCCAGAGCCCGGGTGACTTGATCCCCCTTGGGGGCCACCCCGTGCCAGTCTACCCCGTGTTCCATGAAAGACACACCCTTACCCTTGACGGTCCGGGCCACGATGGCCGTCGGCCGGCCCTTGGTCGACCGCGCCTTCTCCAGCGCCACCAGTATCTGCCTGAAGTCGTGGCCGTCAATCTCGAGCACGTGCCAGCCGAAAGCCCGCCATTTGTCGGGTATCGGTTCGGGTGACATCACCTCACTGACGGGCCCATCGATCTGGAGCCCATTGAAGTCCACAATCGCCGTCAGGCTTTCCAACGCGTAGTGCGCGGCGGCCATAGCCGCCTCCCAGATTTGTCCCTCCTGGCATTCACCGTCACCCAGAAGGGCGTACACCCGGTAATCCCGCCCATCCAACCGGGCGGCCAGCGCCATGCCGTTCGCGGCCGACAGCCCTTGTCCCAGGGAACCGGTCGACATTTCGACCCCCGGAAGCTTGCGCATGTCCGGGTGACCCTGCAGCCGGCTGCCCAGTTTGCGCAGGGTGGCCAGTTCCTCCACCGGAAAGTAGCCCCGTTCGGCCAGGGCCGCATACAGCACCGGAGCGGCGTGACCCTTCGAGAGAACGAACCGGTCCCGGTCCGGCCAGTCGGGCCGGGCCGGATCGAGGCGCATCTCCTTGAAGTACAGGGCGGTAACGATGTCGGCGGCGGAAAGCGAACCGCCCGGGTGGCCTGATCCGGCCTCCGCAAGCATCCGGATGATGTGTCTCCGGATTTCCCTGGCTTTTTCCGTAAGCTCAGCAACGACCCTTTCCATATGTGTTCAGCTCTACCCCCCGGAGAGTTTCGGCCCGAAAACGGTTGCCGGTACGGATATCCTGTCCGGCACTTCCAGGCCTATCCCGTAGGTATTCCTTTCACTCGACACTAATTCCTGCATACCGACAACGAAAACCGGAAACTACGCCCAAACGAAAAAGGCGGGTATCCCCCGCCCGGCCAGGTGGTCCACCGTTTCACCCGGCCCTTTGTTCCGCGCCGGCCTTCTCCTTATTCTTTTAGTCTGGCCTTCCAGACCAGGTAGGCCTGGATGAATTCGTCGATCTCGCCGTCCATCACCGCGTCCACGTTTCCCTTTTCAAATTTGGTCCGGTGATCCTTCACCATCGAATACGGGTGGAACACGTAGGACCTGATCTGGCTGCCCCAGGCGATGTCGGGCTGCTCACCCCGCAGGGCAGCGATCTCCTCTTCCCGGCGCCGCAGTTCCAGGTCCAGAAGCCTCGCCTTCAAGAGCTTCATCGCGGCGTTCCGGTTGGCGATCTGGGACCGCTCGTTCTGACAGGAGACCACAATCCCGGTCGGCAGGTGCGTGATCCGGACCGCCGAGTCCGTCTTGTTCACGTGCTGCCCGCCGGCCCCCCCGGAACGGTAGGTGTCGATCCTCAGGTCCTCGGGATTGATGTCGATTGCGGTGTTCTCCGCGACCTCCGGCAGGACGTCCAATGAGGCAAACGAGGTGTGCCGGCGTCCCCCGGCGTCGAAGGGCGAGATGCGCACCAGGCGGTGCACGCCCTTTTCGGCCCGCAGGTAGCCGTAGGCCATCGGCCCCGACACCAGGAAGGTCACATTTTTCAGTCCGGCTTCGTCGTCCGGCAGGATATCAAGCACCTCGACGGCATAGCCCCGTTTCTCGGCCCAACGCAGGTACATCCGAAAAAGCATCTCCACCCAGTCTTGCGCCTCGAGCCCCCCGGCTCCGGCGTGCAGGCTCAAGATGGCGTTTGCCTCGTCGTAGGGTCCGGAAAGCAGCAACTCCAGCTCGAGCGCGGCCACCCTCCGGCCCAGTTCCGCCAGGGACCGCTCCACTTCCCGGGCGGTGTCGGGATCCTCGATCTCCTCCCCCAGCTCCAGCAGCACGGCCGCGTCCTCAAAGTCCCGGCGCAGGGTGTCGAAGACTTCCACCTGCTGCCGCAGCCCGGCCAGGCGCCGGGTGACTTCCTGGGCGCGCTCCTGTTGCTGCCAGAAGTCCGGGGTCTCCATCTGTTTCTCCAGGGCGGCTATCTCCGCGTTCTTCCCGGCCAGGTCAAAGAGAGTATTCCAGGTCGGTGATCCGCCGCCGCAACTCTTCCGCGATCTTGTTCAGTTCAGCGTACATACAGTCAATCCCCCTCAAGCCACAAAACAAGCTCACCAACATTTGCCTGGCCTAACCCTTTGTTCTTCAACAGGTTTCCCGGTACTTGGACCGGTACATAACTTTCCTGAAGGTGCACCATCGTACCGACTCTATGCCGGTTTCCGGCCTCTCCTCCCACTTCTCACCTCTCACCTCTCATCCCGCCGCCTGCTCGTCTTTGGCGGCGCAGCACTTTTTGTACTTCTTGCCGCTCCCGCACGGGCAGGGGCTGTTGCGGCCCACCTTCTTGTCACGCCGCACCGGCTGCTTTACTCCATCGCCGCCGGCGGCATAAAGGTTCTCTTTGACCTGCCGCCGTTCCGCCTGCTGCGGCGGCACCACGCGGACCCGGAACAGTTTCTTGACCGTCTCCTCCTGGATGCTCGCGATCATGTTCTGGAACATGTCAAAACTCTCAAACTTGTATTCCACCAGCGGGTCTTTTTGGCCGTACGCCCGCAAGCCCACGCCCTCCCGGAGCTGGTCCATGGCGTCCAGGTGGTCCATCCACTTCTCGTCCACGATACGCAGCATCAGGACCCGCTCAATCTCCCGCATGGTTTCCGCGCCTAGTTCGGCCTCCCGGGCTGCGTAAGCCTGTTCCATCTCGTTCAGGAACAGCCGCCGCAAATCCTCCCGGCGGAAGTCGTCGCGTTTCTTGCCCAGACGCTCTTCCAGGTCCTCCACGGTCCATTTTTCTCCGGGCAGGATCTGGGTCATGTACTCGGACAGGCCTTCGTAGTTCCATTCCTCCGGGTAGACCCCTTCCGGTGCGAAGGCGGTCACGGCCTGACCGGCCACTTCTTCCATCATCTGTCGCACCACCGGCCTCAGGTCCTCCCCGCACAGCACCTGGCGGCGCTGCCGGTAAATCAGCTCCCGCTGCTGGTTGATCACGTCGTCGTAGTTCAGCACATGCTTGCGGATGCTGAAGTTGCGGTTCTCCACCCGCCGCTGGGCCGTTTCCAGGGACTTTGAAATCAGCGGATGCTCCAGGGGAGCATCCTCGTCCATCTTCAGCCGGTCCATCAGCCCGGCGATATTATCGCCCCCGAACAGGCGCAACAGGTCATCGTTCAACGCCACAAAGAACTGGGTCGCTCCCGGGTCGCCCTGGCGGCCGCAGCGGCCCCGCAGCTGGTTGTCAATCCGGCGGGCTTCATGGCGTTCGGTACCGATGATGAAAAGGCCGCCCAGCGCGACCACCCGGTCGTGCTCGGCATCGGTCTCTTTTTTGAACTCGGCGTACAGTTCCCGGTAGACCCGCCGGGCCTCGGCCACCTCTTCCGTGCAGGGGCCGTACTCAGCCGCCTCGGCGATCACCTCCGGCGGGTAGTCCCGCCGGCGCATCTCCTGCAGGGCCAGGAACGACGGGTTGCCTCCCAGCATGATGTCCGTGCCGCGGCCGGCCATGTTGGTGGCGATGGTCACCGCCCCGATCCGGCCGGCCTGGGCCACGATCTCCGCCTCTTTCTCGTGATATTTCGCGTTCAGGACCTGGTGCGGTATCCCCCGCCTGGTCAGCATCCGGCTCAAGACTTCCGACTTCTCAATCGAGATGGTGCCCACCAGCACCGGCTGCCCGGTGGCGTGTCGGGCGGCGATCTCTTCGACCACCGCACGGAACTTACCCTCCTCGGTCTTGAAGACGGCGTCGGGTAGGTCTTCCCGGATCATAGGCTTGTGGGTCGGAACGACCACCACGTCCAGCCCGTATATCTTCTTGAATTCCTCGGCTTCGGTGTCCGCGGTGCCGGTCATGCCGGCCAGCTTCTCGTACATCCGGAAGTAGTTCTGGAAGGTAATCGTGGCCAGGGTCTGCGACTCCCGCTCGATTTTCACGCCCTCCTTGGCCTCGATCGCCTGGTGCAGGCCGTCGGAATAGCGGCGGCCGAACATCAGCCGGCCGGTGAACTCGTCCACGATGATCACCTGACCGTCCTTCACCACGTAGTCGCGGTCCCTCTTCATCAGGGCGTGCGCCTTGAGCGCCTGGTTCAGGTGGTGCAGGACCTCTTCGTGTTCCGGGTCGGACAGGTTGTCGATGTTAAGCAATTCCTCGCAGCGAGCGAAGCCTTCCTCGGTCAGGCTGACCGTGCGCGCCTTCTCGTCCACCGCGAAGTGGGTCTCGGCTTTCAGCTTCGGCACCAGCCGGGCCATGGTGTAGTAGGTGTCGGTCGGCTTGCCCGACTGACCCGAGATGATGAGCGGCGTGCGCGCCTCGTCGATCAGAATGCTGTCCACCTCGTCCACGATGGCGTAGTAAAGATCGCGCTGCACCAAGTCCCGGGGATACATGGCCATGTTGTCCCGCAGGTAGTCGAAACCGAACTCGTTGTTGGTGCCGTAGATCACGTCCGCCGCGTACGACGCCTGGCGCTGCCGTGCGTCGAGCCCGTGCACGATCAGTCCGGTGGAGAGGCCCAGGAACCGGTAGATGTGGCCCATCCACTCGCTGTCCCGCTTGGCCAAGTAGTCGTTTACGGTTACGATGTGCACCCCCCGCCCCGTCAGAGCATTGAGGTACGCCGGCAGGGTGGCCACCAGGGTCTTGCCTTCACCGGTCTTCATCTCGGCGATCTTACCCTGGTGCAGCACCACGCCCCCCATGATCTGCACGTCGAAGTGCCGCATGTCCAGGACCCGGCGCGAAACCTCCCGGACCACCGCAAAGGCCTCGGGCAAAAGGTCGTCGAGCGGCGCACCGGCCTCCAGGCGCTCCCGCAAAGCAGGAGTTTTGGCCTGGAGTTCGGCATCCGTGAGTTTCTCGATGCGGGGCTCCAGTTCGTTTACGGCCGTGACCACCCGCTGCAACTTTTTCACCTCGCGGGCGTTATCATCCAGGAAATTCTTCAAGAATCCGAGCAAGGGTGTTAGCCCCCCCTTACATTCCTTCTGAGTTAAATTGGAGGAACCCGCCGGTTCCTCCCTTGCACATCTATTAATTTTAGCATTTCAACTAAAAACTTTCAAGGTCGGCTTACAAATGCTGGAAAACGAGCGGGGCCGGTGGTGTCCGGCCCCGCGACTCTGGCGCGTACTATTCCTTCAGGCCTTTCTTAACCGAAGTCGGGCTCAATCAGCCCGTAGTGCCCGTCCTTTCTCCGGTAGATTACGTTCACCTGCTGATTCTCGGCGTTGGCGAAAACGAAGAAACTGTGACCCAAAAGGTTCATCTGCATCACCGCTTCATCCACCGGCATGGGCTTCAGGGCAAACCGCTTGGTCCTCACAATGCGGTATTCTTCTTCATCCTCCTGCGTTTCCTGTTCCCTGGTCACCCCGCCCGCACCCGGTCGCCGGTTCAACAGCTTACCCTTGTACCTTTCCAGTTGTTTTTCCAGTTTCTCGACCACCAGGTCGATGGAGGCGTACATATCCCCGGTCACTTCTTCACCCCGCAGGATCATCCCGTCAATCGGCACGGTTACTTCCACCCGGTGGGAATCCTTTTCGACCGACAGCGCTACCTGGACCGAACCGAAATGGTGTTCGAACTTGCTAAGCTTTGCCAGTCTCTTTTCCACATACCCCCGGAGCGCAGGTGTGACCTCGATGTTTTTTCCACGGACGTAAATGCGCATCTGTTACAACCCCTTTCGCCTGGAGTTAATGTTATATTATTCCCCCGAGGGCAGGGAAATCCTGCACTTACCAGCAAAATACAGGATTGTCGAAATCGGGATTTGTAAAACCCTTATTGGGTACAATCTCTTGTGGATACTGTGCATAAACCTGTGTATAAGCCGTTTCTGGGGACCTCTGGTTGTGGATAGGCGTTGCGGTGTTGTTGGACCTTGTCAGAATTGCACCCGCGCGGCGACAAGAACCGCCCCCAAAACCCTGGAAGCCCCAGTCTCCAGCAACACCCGGCCCGCCTCGGACAGAGTGCTGCCGGTGGTGAGCACGTCGTCGACCACCACCACGGTACGACCCCGCACCGTTTGGGGTTCATCCACGAACCGAAAGCACCCGGCGAGATTGGTCAACCGGGCCGCCCGCAGCAGTCCAGCCTGCGCCGGCGTATCCCGTATTTTGTCGAGCACGGAGCGCACGGGGATCCCCAGTTGCCCGCCGATTTCCCGGGCCAGGAGTTCCGCCTGGTTGAATCGGCGGCGGCGAAACGCCTCCCGGGACAGGGGCACTGGCACCAGGACATCGGCGCCCGAATAGGCCTCATACCGCCGGATGGTTCGGGCCAAGAGTTCCCCCAGGGGTCCGGCCAGCTCCCGCCTCCGGCCGTATTTGAGCCGGTGTACGGCTTCGCACAGCACGCCCTCGTACGGAGCGTAAGCGCGACAACACTCGAAAGGCCGGGCAACCCGCCGGCAATCCCGGCACAGCCGCGGTTCCGGTGCCGGAACAGGAGAAAAAAACCGGCCGCACCGGTCACAGTACGGCTGTCCTGAAAGCCCCTCGATTTCGCCCCGGCAGGCCGGGCACAACGCGCCGGCGGCACCCGCTCCGCAGATCGGGCAACCCCCCGGCCCCGGAAAAACCAGCCGGACCAGCCCGTCCAACACCTCGCGGAGGCTAGACACTGGTCGTGTGTCCGCCCGCGGGCCGGAATTCGGGGACCTCCCGCCCGGCAGACCGGTAAAGGTGATCCTCGGCCCTGGCCAGCAACGCGTCGGCGGTGGCCCCGTCCAACGGCGCGGTGGCAAAACCGGTGCTTACCGAGAGCCGGACCCGTTCCTTAAGCTCCTTCGCGCCGACAGAGATGCGCCCCAGCAGGCGCTGCAGGCGCTCGGCCCTCTGGGCCGCGCGAATCTCCCCGGTATCGGGCAGCAACAGGGCGAACTCGTCGCCCCCATAGCGGGCCGCCATGCCGCCCGCCGGCAGCCATTCCTCCAGCGCCCGGGCGACCTGAACCAGGACGGTGTCCCCGACGGCGTACCCGAAGCGACGGTTCAAGTCGTACAGTCCGTCGATGTCGAGCAGAATGACGGCCAGCGGCCGGTCCCGGCGCTCGTTTTCCACCAACTCGGCCTCCAGTTGATTGAAGAACTGTTCCCGGTTGGGCAGGCCGGTGAGGTAGTCGCGCCCGGCCACCTTTTTCAACCGGCGGTTTAAGCGCCGGTTGTCGGCAGCCGCCGCCATCTGGCCCCCGATAATCTTCAAAAGGCCCAGGCTCTTTTCGTCGTAGACACCGGGGCGCTTGTCCCCGATCACGAACACCCCCAGCATCTCGTTTCCGAACACCAGGGGCAGCAAAACCAGTGAACGCATGAACCGGGATAGTCCGGTCTGCCGCTGCAATTCCGGTTCTTGGCGGAGGTCGGTGACCAGGCGGGGCTCCCGGTTGCGCGCCGCCCAACCGACAATCCCCTCGTCTCGTTCCCAGACGATGTCGTGCAATTCGCCGGCACCGGCACCCTCCAGCACCACCGGCACAAAAAGGTGCCGCTCCTCGGACCAGAGATAGACCGCGGCCGTGTCGTAAGGCACCAGCCGCCTGACTTCCCGCAGGATCAGCCGTAACAGTTCGTCCAGGTCAGGGCTGGTGCCAAGCCCCTGCGCCACCGTATAGAGCAGGCGCAGCTCCCGGTTGTTCTCCTCCACCATCACAAAGCGGCGCACGAAGAACTGGACGATCAATCCAAGCAGGAGCACCAGAAAAGCGCCGGTGAACCCGGCGGAACGGTACAGGGCGGCCACCAGAAAACCGAGCGGGATCAAGAAGAGGTAGGTCGAGGCGTCCCAGCGCAGGGCAGTGCGCCAAGTGTTGAAGGATAGCCCGCGCTTGGGCAGCAGGTACAGGGTGACCAGCAAGTTGTTGAGCGCGAAGTAAGCAGCGGAGAAAGCCAGCAGCGGCAGGACGTTGGCTAGGGTGAGCATCTCCCCCGGATGGGGCGTCCCGCCGCAGAACAGGTAAGCCAGATAGGCGCCGTACACGGCCGGCACGCTCTGGGCGGCGTTGAACAGGGTGGTCCGGACCGGATTACCCCGGTTGGCGATTCCCTGACCGAACAGGGTGCCGAGCGCGTTCACCCAGGCCGCCCCCGCGGGCCCGTAGACGAGGAAGGCGCCGAAGGTGATCACGTAGCCGGCGGAGAGCTGTCCGTGCGGGAAAGAAACCACCAGCCACTCGGCCGCCATGGCGACCAGAATCAGCACGGCCAGTTCCACGCTGAAGTCCAAGTCGACGGCGGGGAAAAGCCGGACCAGCAGCACAACGCCCCCGATGATCACGGTCCAGAGGTATAGCACGCTGAAAATGTTTCCGGCACGCACCGGCACCCCACCACCTTAAACTGGTAGGTTCGACAAAAAGGGCCTGTTTCCTCCAGCAACCAGGAAGAACTGTCAGGTGAAGGATATGCCAGCCGAACCGGAATTTAGAATCCAGAATTCACCGGTTTGCCGGTGTATGCGCGATGGACACCGGTACTTCGGCTAGCCGCCGGTACCGGCGGCGCGGAGTTCTTCGGCCTTGTCGATGCGCTCCCACGGCAGGTTCAGATCCCCGCGCCCGAAATGACCGTAGGCGGCCACCTGCCGGTAGATCGGGCGGCGCAGGTCCAGGTGGTGGATGATTGCCGCCGGGCGGAGGTCAAAGTGTTCCAGCACCAGCTTTTCGAGGCGCTCCTCGTTAATCAGGCCGGTGCCGAAGGTGTCCACCCTGAGCGCCACCGGCTTCGCCACCCCGATGGCGTAAGCCACGTGCACCTCGCACCGGGAGGCCAGCCCGGCGGCCACAATGTTTTTCGCGACGTACCGGGCCGCGTAGGAGGCGGAGCGGTCGACCTTGGTCGGGTCCTTGCCGGAAAAAGCGCCCCCGCCGTGGCGGGCCATGCCGCCGTAGGTGTCGACCACGATCTTGCGGCCGGTCAGCCCGGTATCGGCCTGGGGGCCGCCGATCACAAACCGGCCGGTCGGGTTGATCAGGTACCGGGTGGAGTTGGTGATGAGTCCCACCGGAATGATCGGCTCGACGACCTTCTCGATCAGGTCGGCCCGGATAGTGCCGAGGTCCACGGCCGGGTGGTGCTGGGCCGAGATCACAACCGTATCCACCTTCACCGGGCGGCCGTTGTCGTACTGCACCGTGACCTGGGTCTTGCCGTCGGGTCTCAGGTAGGGCAGGGTACCGTTCTTGCGCACCGACGCCAACCGGCGAGCCAGGCGGTGCGCCAGGTAGATGGGCATAGGCATCAGAGTGGGAGTCTCGTCGGTGGCATAGCCGACCATTATCCCCTGATCGCCGGCCCCTACCCGGCTGAACAGGTCATCTAGGCCCTCCCTCGCCTCCAGGGCCTCGTCGACCCCCATGGCGATATCGGGTGACTGTTCGTCGATGCTGGTCAGCACGGCGCAGGTATCGCAGTCGAAACCGTACTTGGCCCGCGTGTAGCCGATGTCACGCACGGTTTCCCGGACGATGTTCGGTATGTCTACGTAGCATTTGCAGGTAATCTCACCGGAGATGAGCACGAGCCCGGTGGTCACCAGGGTCTCGCAGGCCACCCGGGCCAGCGGGTCTTTAGAAAGGATGCTGTCCAGGATCGCGTCGGAGATCTGGTCGGCCACCTTGTCGGGGTGTCCCTCGGTCACCGATTCGGAAGTGAAAAGATGTTTCGCCAATTGACGCTTCTCTCCAATCTCTGGGAAACTAAGCTCACCAAAAAGTATTTTAGCAATCGGCCTAATATATGTCAAAGAATCCGTAAATTCGCCGGCCGCCCCGGAAGGGGCGGCCTCACCAATCATAACGAACCCACCTCTTCATTCGATAAAGCACGTTTTGTTCCAATCACAGTCTCTACAAGCTTCCTCTTTCCATACCTCGATTATTTCTGGAATTCGGCATTTAAGATGATTCCACCCGACTGTATTCCTTACGTTCAAAAGCTTTACGGCTAATTCATCGAGTCGCCTGACTTCTTGGTCGGCATTTCCAGAATATGTGCAAAATCCATCTCGGTTATAAGGGTACGCTCCGCAGACGTCGTCGGTTCCATCTACAATCTCGATTTCACTCTGTCTGGCCTTTTCAATCACTTTAGAAATGTTATCAATGAAATCTTTGCCGTATCCTTTTCCCTTGAAAAAATGAAGGCATATTAAGTGATGCCCTCTGAGCTTCACCACTCACCGTCACCTCTCCAAATTTTTTGGCCGCCCTTGGAGAGGGCGGCCGCATTAGTGCTTGCCGTTGACCGTCGACGGTTCAGGAATCCCGGGGCAGCAGTGCACTCGCAACGACCGCCGCGGCCAGCGCCTTGGTCACGTCCCCGACAATAAAGGGAATGGTGCCCATCCAGAGCAGTTCGGGCAGAGCGGCACCGGTGAGGTAGCCCAGGTAGAGGAGCCCCATGCCGTGAATAATCACGAAGTTCGCGGCCAGCATCAGAACGGCCAGGCCAACGATACCGCGCAGCACGGTAAAGGCCCGTACCGCATACCCCACGAACATGGCGGCCACCACAAAGCCGGCAATGTACCCCCCGGTCGGACCGGTCAGGACGGCCAGTCCCCCGGCCAGCCCAGCGAATACGGGCGCACCCACGGCCCCGGCGGCGGCATACAGGCCGACGCTGAAGCCCCCCCAATTCCGGCCCAAGAGTACTCCGGCCAGGAGGACGACGAAGGTCTGGCCGGTGACCGGCACCGGGGTCCACGGCAAGGGTACCCGCACCTGGGCCGCCAACGCGAGGAGCGCGGCAAAACCAACCGCCAGCGCCAGCTTTTTGGGCAGGCTGAGTTCCTCACTCCACCGAAAGGCCCGGCTTCCGTAAGCATTAATAGTGGCAGTCAAACGCAACTAACGTTCCCCTCCCTCTGCAAGTTTTTTGTAGTATTATAAGTGTTGCTGGACTAGATTGTCAACTATTGCTTGGCCATATGGGTTAACACAAACCAACACGGAGCGGTCCGGCAAGTACTCCGGCGCGAAACACCCGCTCCTGGGAACCAAACTGCTTATCCACCGGCAAGGTACAATAAAGCACGGAATAATACCGCGGCCCATCGGCGGTTTCCGGCACAACCGGAATTCTTCATTGTCTTAGACCGTCCCAGGGCAGCTCTACCAGGATCGCGTCCAGCCCGATGGTCTTGATGCGGCTCCAGGGGATAACGACGTCTTTACCCCGGCGGAAGACGCGCAGGTACTTCTCCGGGTTGCGGAGTACCAGAGCCTGGACCTTTCCCGTCTCCGCGTCGATTTCCAGATCCTTCAACGGTCCCAGGCGCCGCCCGTCGGCAACGTTGATAATGTCTTTGGATGCCAAATCGGTGACTTTGAACATGGTCGCCTCCTCCACGCCCCATGCTATGCCCGGCGGGAGGCAGCGGTTACCGGCCGTGCCTGGTAATGTTATTCAGCAACTGGCCTCCCAGCCAGCCGAAGGCCCGGAGCAGGATCCCGATCTCCTCAAGCCGCAAGAGCAGCGCCGACACCGTGTACACCGTCACGCCCACCGTCACCGCGCCCGTCACCCGCAGCGCGAGACCGGCCGAACCCGGCGGGACCAGCCCGGCCAGGGCGGTATCGGCGGTGTGCACGGCCAGGGCCATCAGGCCGGATGCCACAAGCACCCCGCCCCCGAAACGCAGCCAGGCCGCAGGCTGCCAGAGTCCGGGCAGCAGCCGCTCCAGGTAGCGGACCAGGAGCACGGTGTTCACCAGGGCGGCCAGGGAACTGGCCAGCGCCAGGCCCCCGTGCTGGAGCGGTCCCATCAGGGCCAGGCTCAAGACCAAATTTACGGTCACGTTCACGGCCAGGAGCTTCACCGGGGTCCGGGTGTCCTGAAAAGCGTAAAAACCCCGGGTCAGAAGGATGTTCGCCGCCAGTCCGACCAGGCCGACGGAGTAGAAAAGGAGGGCGACGGCGGTCATAGCGGTGGCCCGCTCGTCGAAGGCCCCCCGCTCAAACAGCAACTGAACCACCGGTTGGCGGAGCACGATCAGCCCGACGCCGGCCGGCACCGTGGTCAGGACCACAATCCGCAGGGCGCGCGCCAAGGTTTCCAGCACCTCGGACCTTTTGCCTTCCGCCGCCCAGGTGGTGAGGGTCGGGAATACGGCCGTGCTCAGAGCGAGCACGAAAAGACCAATCGGCAGCTGAATCAACCGGTTGCCGAAGTTCAGGGCGGCGATGCTCCCCTCGGCCAGGAAGGAGGCCAGCACTCGGTCAATCAGCACGTACAGCTGGCTGATGGCGATCCCGACCGTGATCGGCAGCATCAGGTTGAAAACCTTGCGCACTCCCGGGTGGCGCCAGTCAAAACCCGGCCGGAAACGGAAGCCGGCCCGGTACAGGCTGGGCACCTGGACCAGGCCGGCCGCGACCATGCCCAGAACCGTGCCGTAGGCCAGGCCGTGAATGCCGTAGAGGCTGCCCAGGGTGAGCGCGCCCACGATGATCACCAGGTTGTTGACCGCGCCGCTGAACGCCGGGATGCCGAAGATGTTGTTCGCGTTTAAAAAACCGCTGAACAACGTGGCCAATCCGGAAAACACCAGGAGCGGGAACAATATCCGGGTCAGATCCACCGCCAACTCCGTGGCGGCCGGCTCGAAACCGGGCGCCATCAACCGGACCAGTACGGGCGCCGCCAGTATGCCGAGGGCGGCGACAGCCGCCAGCACCACCACCAGGAGATTGGCCACGTTCAAAGAAATCTGCCAGGCTTCGCGGGTCTCACCGCGGGTCTTGTACTCGGTGAATACCGGCACCACCACGGTCGCCAACGCCTGGGCGAACACCATGAACAGCAGGCTGGGGATGGTCAGGGCTACCAGGTAGGCGTCGGTGGCCAGGGTGGCGCCGAACTGGTGGGCGATCGCAATCTCCCGGCCCAGGCCCAGCACCCGGGACAGGAGGTTTAAGACCGCGATTAACAGGGTGGCCTGAAAAAACAGGCGCCAGGCCAAGAAAGTCACCTCGCCAGTCAATTGGCCGGTTGCACGGCATCCAGTGCATCGCCGCCGGAAGCCGCATTTTTCCCGTTGTTTCGCGTTGGGACTTTGTTTTCCCTGCACCCCCGGCCTTCAACCGCCATATTCATCGGCTTTTATATCATTCTTGCCGCCCGCCCGCCCCCCTTAACCACTTCACACCCAAGACTTAAGCAAGGGGCCAGGATGTTAACTTTTTGACTTTCTTTGACTTTTAAGTTATAGGCCGGTGAGGTTTCGGACGGCGTTCTGGATCCGTTTGACCTCTGCGGGCGAACCGGCCTCGGTGTAGATCCGGAAAACCGGTTCGGTGCCCGAGGCCCGGATCAGGACCCAGGCGCCGTTTTCCAGCACCAGCTTGGTGCCGTCGACGGTAAACCTGCCGACCACCGGCTGCCCGGCCAGGGAGTCAGGCTCCAGCCGGCGCAGGTTTTCCATTATCCGCGGCTTGCGGTCCGCACCGGTGTGGACGTCAAGACGTTCGCTGTACAGACGCCCGTACTTGTCACCCACTTCTTCCAGGAGGGTCTTCAAAGACTTCCCGTGCACCGCCACCATCTCCACCGCCAGCATCCCGGCCAGGATGCCGTCCTTTTCCGGGACGTGTCCCCGGATGGACAGGCCCCCGCTCTCCTCGCCGCCCACGATACAGCCGTGCTCCATCAGGGCCTGACCAATGTATTTGAACCCCACCGGGGTCTCGACCACTTCCTGCCCGCAGTCGGCGGCGATCCGGTCCACCAGGTGCGTGGTGGCCACCGTGCGCGCCACCGGTCCGCTCCACCCCCTGGAGGTGACCAGGTGGTAGTACACCAGACTCAGGAGTTGATTCGGGGAAATGTAGGTGCCGTCGGCGTCGATGACGCCCAGCCGGTCGGCGTCACCATCCAGACCAAGGCCAAGGTGGGCTCCCTCCCGCAGAACGGTGTCCCGCAAGGTCTCCAGTTTGGCGGCGCTGGGGTCGGGCAGCGAACCGCCGAAAAGCGGGTCCCGGTGGTTGTGCAGGCTGTCGACGCGTACGCCGAGGCCGGATAGCATCTCCTCCAGGAAGCCGATCCCGGCGCCGTAGAGCGGATCAACAACCACCCGCATTTCGGCCTTGCCAATGCTTTCGGTGTCGATCAACTTCAGGACGTGCTCGGCATAGGCCCGGGAGGGATCGGTCAGTTCCCGGGCCGGCCCGTTCGCACCGCAGGCCGGTATCGTGCCGCTGCGCTGCCGGCGCAGGATATATTCCTCGATCTCGTCGGTGATCTCCGGCAGCGCGGGGCCGGCATATTCCGGGATGAACTTGATCCCGTTGTATTCCGGGGGATTGTGACTGGCCGTCAGCATTACGGCGCCGCCAGCCTTGAGGTGATGCACCGCGAAGGCGACGACCGGGGTGGGCAGCGCTTTCCGGCCCAGGTAAACGCGGACCCCCCGGCCGGTCAGCACCCCGGCGACGGTGTCGGCGAAACGGTCGGAGAGAAAGCGGTTGTCGTACCCCACAACCACCCCGCGCCCCGCAAGGTTATGGGCCAGCACGAAGTCGGCGACCGCCCCGGCCACGAGGGCCACGTTCGCAAAAGTGAAATCGGCGGCCATCACCCCGCGCCAGCCGTCGGTACCAAATTTAATCATTGTCAACTAGCCTCCTATCGCTCTTTCTGTCTGCACATCAGTAAGATTGTTCCGCGCCGTTATTGCCAAATCCTGCTACTGCGGGATCTTGTCCGGTACCTTGTCGGTAATGTCGGTGTAATGCTCAATGGCGTCTTCCTTCAGGTCAACGTAAAGCTTCCCTTCGCTGTCCAGGCTGGCGTACATCACTTCTTCGGACGAGCGCACACCCTGTTTCTCAAGTTCCCGGTACAGCCACTCCTCGTCGAGGTTATTTTGGATCAGGTTCTGCTCGATCACCGTCCCGTCCACGATCAATTCGGACGGCATTCCCTCGTACCGGGTGGGTAATTGCAGGTCGGCAGGGGTGACCGGGCGTTTCTGCGACTTCAGCTGCACGCTCATTTCCCCGTTCGGTTCCAGCACCGCGAACTCCACGTCGGCGATGTTGAACACCCCTTTGCTGCGCAGCTGCATCATCAGGTCGTCCAGGTGGTAGCGCATATTGCGCATCTTGGTCTCCAAGATCTTCCCGTTGTGCACCACGACGGTCGGCTCGTCCTCGAGGATCTTCCGCACCGGGCGGCTTTTCATGGTTGACCATTCCAGGAACAGGGTCAGGCCGCTGAACACGGCCAGAGCCAGAAAGTAGAAGGATGCCGGAGAACGGATGTCGATGGCCAGGGCGGCCGCGATCGAGCCGATCACGATGCCGTTCACAAAGTCGGTCACGGTCAGCTGTCCGATCTGGGACTTGCCGACGAGGCGGGTGATCAGGATCACGGCGATGAAGGCACCCACGGCGCGGATAACGATCTCCAGGAAGGGATTCATGGTCTTCCCCCCGTCAGGTGTTCGTACCGGCTTAGATTTCCCCACCCCAGCCGCAAAAATGCGGAGCCGCGAAAGTGCTTTTGCGTTTAACCGGGACCTTTTTATGGGAATAATTGTGAGCAAGGAGGGGTTATTGATGGCCAAAACCCAACTACTGCAGCGTCTCGGGCAGCGGAAAGAGATGTTCGAGAAGTACCTGAAAGGGTTGAAGATGGCGGAGAAACGCAAATCCCAGCGGGAAAGTCATGCCGGAAACGGCCGCAAGGGCTAAATAGGTAATTTTGCCGTACCCTTTCTAAGGAGACTGAAAAAAGAACGGGCCGGGCTCCGTTTTGACGGAACCCGGCCCCTGTTTTTTCGGTCGGAACTCAAACTTTTCCGCGCAGGTATTCCAGAAACGGCTCGCGCACCTCATCACGCTCCAGGGCGAAATCAACGGTGGCCTTCAGGTAACCAAGGCAGTGGCCGACGTCGTAACGCCGTCCCTCAAACTGGTAGCCGTAAAGGGGCTGTTCCCGGACCAGCAGGCGCAAGGCGTCAGTGAGCTGAATCTCACCCCCGGCGCCAGGCCTGGTTTGCTCGATCAGGGGGAAAATACGCGGGTCCAGGACATAGCGCCCCATCACCGCCATCCGGGACGGCGCCTGATCCACCGGCGGCTTTTCCACCAGGTCCTCCACCGCGAAAAGCCGTGGCCCGGCGGCGCGGCCCTGGATCACCCCGTACTTGCTCACATCTTCGAGCGGCACTTCCTCCAGGGCCACTACACTAGCGCCGAGCTTGGCGTGCTGCTCCAGCAGTTGCTTCAGGCAGGGCACCGCGCCGCGCACGATGTCGTCCCCCAGCAGCACCGCAAATGGCTCGTCGCCCACAAAGGCCCGGGCGCACCCCACGGCGTGCCCCAGCCCCAGGGGATGCCGCTGCCGGACGTAGTGGATGTTGCCCATGTCACTGATCCGCCGGACCTCGGCCAACTCCGCGGCCTTCCCCTTCGCCGCCAGGTGGGCCTCCAGCTCCGGGGCGTGGTCGAAATGGTCTTCAATGGCCCGTTTGCCGCGTCCGGAAATGATGAGGATATCCTCGATGCCCGAGGCCAAAGCCTCTTCGATGATGTACTGGATGGTCGGTTTGTCGATGATCGGGATCATCTCTTTGGGTTGGGACTTGGTGGCGGGTAGGAACCGGACTCCCAGCCCGGCCGCCGGAATCACTGCCTTCTTTACGCCCATTGTGTCACTCCTCCGGTTATGCTGAAAGAACGCAGCCACGGAACTTCCGGCCGTCCGGAAAGACTATGGTCGTGGCCCTTGTTTTTCTTTCTAAAGGTAAGGATATGCGGTACTGCGGAGTTATAAAAGCGCTCTTAGATGTTGGAGCGCTTGCTGGTTTCGGCTGAGACTTCCGGGCTTGGTTCGTGCGCGCTCCCGAACATCCCGACGCGGTTCGCGGCGGTGAGCAGCAGCACCGCCACAATGAAGAGCAGCAGCACCGCCTGTTCCGTACTGAGTATGGTAAGCAGCACGGCACTGGCACCGAGCACGACGTTCACCCCGTACATGGTCAGCACCGCGCCCCGGTGCGTCAGCCCCGCACCCAACAGCCGGTGGTGCAGGTGTCCCTTGTCCGGATAGAAGATCGGCCTGCCGTTCCGGTAGCGCCGCAGGACGGCGAAGGCGGTGTCGGTGAGCGGAATGCCGAGGATCACAATCGGAATGATCACCGACAGGGCGGTCGGGCCTTTGGTCAGACCCATGATGGCCAGGGCGGCCAGCGTAAAACCCAGAAACATCGAACCGGTATCGCCCAGGAACACCCGGGCCGGGTGGAAATTGTAGCGCAAGAAGCCCAGGATGGCCCCCGCCAGGATCAGCGTGACGGCCACCACCGCCATGTTGCCCACGGTGAAGGCCACCACCGCCAGCGTGAAAGAGGCAATCAGCGCGGTTCCGGCCGCCAGGCCGTCCAACCCGTCGATCAGGTTCAACGCGTTGGTCACGGCCACCACCCAGAAAACGGTCAGCGGAATACCCCACCAGCCCAGGTAAATGATCCCGCCCAGCGGGTTGGTCAAAAATTCCACGTGGAAACCGAAGGGGATCAGCGCCAGCGCCGCCAGCAACTGCACGGCCAGCTTCAAACGGGGGGAAGCACCCCGCACGTCATCCCACACGCCGAGGAGCACGATAACGGTGGCCCCGATCAACAGGCCCAAGAGCGGAGTGGTCAGCGGCTGGGTCAACAGTACAACCGCCGTGAACACCAGATAGACCGCCAGGCCTCCCAGCCGGGGTATGGGACGCTGATGAATCTTACGCTGGTCCGGTTCGTCAACCGCGCCCAGCCGCCGGGCCATCCTGATCACCAGCGGGGTGACGAACAGGCTCAAGGCGGCGGCCAGCACCAGGAGTAAAGCCAGTTGCACCAATCAAACCTCCCAGGTGGGACAAGCACATAGTTACAGCAACTTTACCTGATTCTTGATTTATTGACAATGACTGATTGATTAAGTAATCACTTGATAACCGATGGGATCAAAAGCACAAGCCTGTATTCGGACCAAGAAGGCAGATCAGCCCGGTCGGGCGGCCGCCGCAAACAGCAGTTCCGCTTCGGCGACCCGCTCAGGGCCCACATAGGCCGTACCCCGGCATTTGCCCACCTTACCCCGCAATTGCAGGATTTCCACTTCCAGGCGCAACACGTCTCCGGGTACTACCTGGCGCCGGAAGCGGGCTTTGTCGATTCCGGCAAACAGGGGCAGTTTGCCACGGTATTCCTCAAGGCTCAGTACGGTTACGGCCGCCACCTGGGCCAGCGCCTCCACGATCAGAACGCCGGGCATGACCGGGTAGTCCGGGAAATGTCCGGCGAAAAACGGCTCGTTCATGGCGACGTTTTTCAGACCAACCGCCCTCTTGCCGGGTTCCAGCTCGACCACGCGGTCCACCAGCAGGAACGGGTAGCGGTGGGGTAGGAGGGCCATTATCTGCTTGATGTCCAGCACCTTTTCTCTCCTCACTTTCCGGGCAATCACACCGGATGGACTGCTCACATTATTCCCTGGGGGTGGGAAGGGATACAATTACCCTTCCCCGCCCGTCTCCGACCTCCGACCTCGGGCCTCCAACATCCTTCCCGCCAAGTACCAGGCCGCGATCAGGGCCAATCCGAGGGCCACGCCCAGCCACAGCCCGTTGAAAGCCCGGAACGCGGAAACAAAAAGCGGCGTATGCAGGTGGGCAAAGGTGTTTACCAGCGAAATCTGACCGACCAAGCCCAGGCCGGCGAGCGGCAGGAAGCGGGCGTCCCGGTAGCCGGTAAACAGAAGCAACAGGAGCCAGGGGTGGCCCAGGAGAAACTCCTTGGTCCGGGGCCGCACCGCCAGCAACTGGTCGAGCGCGGAGCGCAGTTTCAACTCCAGGGACGACACCAGCATCGCGGGCTCGTTCCCGGTGCGCAAGAGGTACACGGCGCCGGCCGCGGCCACCACCGCGGCGACAGCGGCGTACTTCACCAGTACCGGGCGGCCCAGGAAATCTCGGAAGCGGTCCAGCCAACCCGCACCGTCCCGGGGCCGGAAGGCCAGGTACGGTATCACCAGCAGGAGCGGCGCGGCGTGGGCCAGCTTCACCCCGGCGAACTGATCCAGTTTGATCATAAACCCGGTGTCCGACAAAAGACCGACCAGGAAAACGGCGCCCACCAGCGACACGGCCGTAGCCTGGAGGAAGCGGACCAGACTCGCCCCCACCCAGACCCCTTCTTCCCGGACGACACTCACCAGGGCCAGGCTGGGAAAGATGACCGCCCCGGCCAGGGCCGCCAGCTTGGCGGCCTGGTTGACCTCCATGGTGTAGGCCAGGACCAGCCAGGCCGCGGCCGCCGCGAGCGCCAGGACGGGACTAGGGCACCCGTGCCTAACGGCACGGGTCGGCAGGCCAAGCCGCAGCTTCTCCCACAAAAGCAACCCACCGGCGACTACGCCCAAGCCGATCAAGGCCACCAGGATCCGTGGCGGCTGCCGGGGAGCAGGGGCCGCCGGCGTGCCGAACGTCAGCCCGGCCGCTTCCAGCCGGGAGGCGATGTCTTTCAGATAGGCGCTGTTAACCGCCCAGACATCACCGGCGTTATACGCGTCGAAGAAAAACCGCACCAGCAAAACCCGCGCGTTGCGCTCAACGGCGGCCAAGACGAAGCGGTCGGCCGCCTGCGCCGGCGTGTAGCGCGCCATCTCGTGGGCGGCGATGGTGTGCAGCATCACCTGGCGTGCCGGCATCGTTCGGCCGAGTTGTTTCACCCCGGCCTGCGGGAAAAACTCGACGTCGGTAACGGGCACACCCAGCGGCCCCAGTTCCCGGGCCAGGACGTGCACCAGGCCCGGATACCCGGGTAGGGTCGGGTCGTTGAAGGCCACCGCCGAAAGGCGGGGCATCCCGGCCAGGGTTTCGGCCAGCAGGGTCAGACCCGCGGGGGTGACCCCCGGCCAAGTGCGCACTTGGGGAATCACGTTCAGGCCCGCGGCCGCCGCCTGTTCCAGCCCGCGAGCCGGAAATCCGGCCCCCAGCATATCCAGATACACCCCGGGGATAGGCGCGGCAATAACGTAGGGTCCGCCGTCCGGCAAGTAGCTCCGGCTGGACGGGACCTTCATTTCCATCTGGCGGCGCAGACGGTCAAACACCCGCTCGTCACGGGTCACCAGGTACAGGTGATCCGGCAGGGGCTCGAAGCCCGCACCCGCAAACCAGGGCTCATCCCGGAGTTCCGCGGCGCCGAACACCGCAAACTCGCCCGCCAGGGCCGCCTGATTCAGAGTAGGTTCGCGGAACAGGACTGCCGTGACTCCCTGCTCCCGCAAATCATCCAGGACCGCCACCGGTTCACGGTTCAAAAGCCCCGCCAGCAGCAGTACCTCGTCGTAGACGACCGCCATTTCCACCTGACGGAAATCGCGTTCCGCCTGAACCCGTTGTCCGGCCAGCCAGAAGGCGGATACCAGGGCGGTGCAAATCACCAGGATCAGGACCCAGCGGTAAACCCTTATAAACACAATAGCTCCGACCTTTAAGCTAAAATGCCCGTGCGCTGCACGGCGGCCTCACGAGCGCAAAACCTCATCGGGAAACCGCGGGCGAAAACCGCGGGACAGGTCCGGTCCCCAATTGCACGTGCCTAGCCCGGCGGCGGTGGCGGCACCAACCGATCCAAATCGGAAACGGTACTGTCATTCCCGCTGGGCGATGGCGGGGCCACGGGCCAGGCGGGCGGTTCCATCGGGTCTTCCGGCGGCGGGGGCAGGGGAACGTTGGAGGAATCACCGCCGCCCTGTCCGTCGGGAGTTACCGCCGGCGAACCGCCGTCTGGTGCAGCCGGTTGCGGCTCGGTTCGAGCCGGCGGGGCCGGGGCTGAGGCGCTATTTACCGTTGACGACGCCGGTTTCGATGGTTTATAGGCTACGGCCGGAACTTGAGACTCATCCAGCCAGTCGGTGATCTCCTCCCCGTTGAGCAGCCGGGCCGCCACCTCTCTGGCCCGGGCCGGGTCGACTGACCAGTAGCTGATCCCGCGGTAGTTCAGAAAACCACCCGGCAGGGTAGCGGAAACTATTTTCACCCCGTCCAGTTTCCGGGCCAGGGCGGCCCAGCGGAGCATCTCCCGGACGCTCAAGTTCGTGTCCACGCACTCGTCGATCTTGGGCACCAGTTTGGGCAGCTTCACGATGTTCCGGGGCTTCATCATCTCTTCGGCCAGCGCCTTCAGGAACTTCTGCTGCCGCTGGGTCCGGGTAATGTCACCCTGGCCGTCCGAACGGTAGCGGACGTATTGCAGCGCCTTATCGCCGTCCAGCCGCTGCACCCCGGCCTGGAGGTCGATCAGCAGGGGCGGGCTGGCCATCGGGTCGCGGTAGTACATCCGCCGTTCCACGTCGATGGTCACGCCGCCCAAAACATCAACGATGTCCCGGAACCCTTCGAAGTTGGTCATCACGTAGTAGTCCACCGGCACGCCCAGCAATCCGGACACCACCTTGCGGGCCAGTTCCGGACCGCCGTACACGGTAGCCGAGTTGATCTTGTCCCAACCGTGCCCCGGGATCTGCACCCGGGTGTCCCGCGGAATAGACAGGATGGCGACCTGTTGTTTTTTGGGATCCGCGCTCACAAACAGAATCGAATCGGCCCGGGCTATGGTTTCTCCCTTCTGGGCGTCGATTCCGAGCAGCAAAACATTCATCCGCCCCGGTACAAGGTTGTCCCCCTCTTCCGGATTGCCCCCACCGTCGGGGAAAAGATAGGGCATCACCAGATACCGGACCCCGCCGTAGCCGGCACCGATGGAGAGGGCCAGGACCAGGACCACGGACACCATAATCCTCAAATTCCTGCTCAATCTATACCTTCTTGTCAAGAAAACCGCTTCTCCACACAAAAGATTGCCCTATTTGTCACGGTCTCCCACCGGATTCTTCGACATCCCGGTCCTGTTTACCTGCCCTCGGCAGCAAATCGCAGGCCAGGGCCGGTGTACGTCGGGCCTCCCGCCGCAGGGTCTCCACCCTTGTTCTTATAGTCTTTTCCAGCGCCTCACGCTGCGCCAGGGCGGCCGCCACGGCGCGGCTCAAGTCCTCCGGGGCCGCCTGGTCGACCCGCACCGCCGCCGGCAGTTCCAACCGGTCCAGAAAAAGCCGGACCTTGGGGTCGTACGGCAAACCCACCGGCACCACCCCGGCCAGGGCAGCGAACACCAGGAAGTGGAGCCGCATCCCCACCGCCAGGTCCAGGTGGGTGCAAAGCCCCAGCAGCGCCGCGAAATCAAGACGCTCCTCCACAATCACCGCCGGGGCTTCCATCCGGGCCGCCACCACCCGGCAGGCGGCGAGGTCCCCCGGGTGGTGAAAGGGCAGGAACACCGTCCGGTAGCCCGCGGCGTTCAGTTCGTCGGCCACCCGGGCCAGCGCCCCCGCGTAGTCCCCGGCCCCGGACCAGGGCCGGACCGAAAAACCGGCCACCCGGCCGTCCCGCACCCCGGCCGCCGCCAACAGCTCCCGGCCCCGCGCGCGCCAACCGGACTCGGGCTCCAGGCCGAGCACCGGGTCGGCGGTGACTTCCACCGGGGGCCGCCGGACCCCTAGCGCCCAAAGCAGGTCCCGGGACTGCACGTCGCGGACGGTCACCGCCTGGACGCGGTTCAAAACGGCGCGGGTCAGGAACCGTCCCGTGCGGGTTTCAAGGGGACCGATCCCCTGCGCGTAGATGAAAACCGGCCGCCCCAGCAGCCGGGCCAGCGCAATCAGGCCCAGGTAGTACTGCAGGCTCGCCAGGCTGGTCACGTCCTGAATAAGCCCGCCCCCGCCGCTGATAAACAGGTCGCAGGCCCGCAGGGCACCCAAGACGGTGCGCGGGTCGGTGCGGGACACGGCCCGCACCCCGTAGGCCCCGGCCGTGTGCTCCGGGTCGGCCGACAGCACGGTGATGTCGATCCCGGGCCGACACGACTCAAGGCCGCGGATCAAGGCGTACAGGATCGCCTCGTCGCCGGCGTTTTGAAACCCGTAATACCCGGAGACCAGGACCCGGAGGCGGCGGCGGTCTCCGGCAGGCCCGTATTTCAACGCATTACGCTCCCTCCGGCGGGGATCCCGTCACGCACCAAGCTTCTGCTCCTTAAGACGACGGAATTCCCCGTCCGGTTTTGTTGTATTAACTGAGTACGGCCCACGGCCCCCCGAGACGGCCTCCAAGTTGGTTCAGGCCCAGGCCGAACCCGTCAAGATAAGCCTGAACCCGCGCAGGTACCGACATGCGCACGCTCCCTCTGCAAATCTTCTTGCCTACGATGGAGATTGTATCATATTTCGCGCCGAACGGGGCAGGGAATCAGTGGCGCGCTCCCGAACCAAATATTCATGTTCAAGCGCAAAAGTTTGCTGGTTTGGTCCGGCTTGCTGGGGCTGGCATTGGCCGCCGCCCTAGTGTTACTGTTAGTTCCCTTCTGGAACGATCCCCCGCCTCTTCCCCCCTTGACGCCGGCCCCGCCGCCCACACCCGGGGAACTCGCCGCCGCCAGGTTTGACGTGATCGTGGTCGGCAGCGAACCCGAGGGCATCGCCGCCGCAGTTTCGGCCGCCCGCAACGGCGCGCGCACCCTGCTCGTTTCCGAGCGCCTGACCCTGGGGGGGCTGATGACGGCCGGGATGCTGAACCTGACCGACCTCGACCGGGGACACCTGTGGCGCCTGACCACCCGCGGCCTCTTCCTGGAATTCCACCGGCTGGTGGGCGGCTCGCCCTTCGACGTCGAACGCGCCGTACAGGTGTTCGAACACATGGTCGCGGCGGAGGAGTTGCTCACGGTGGCGCGGCCGGCGAGGGACATCAGGCCGTTGGTGGAAGAAGGCCGGGTGACGGGCGTGGGCTTCCGGTACCGGGACGCGATGCTGTTTCTCCACGCCGGACGGGTGATCGACGCCACGCCCGATGGGGACATCGCTGCGGCGGCCGGCGCCCCGTATACGTACGGCCAGGCGGATTTCGGTCGGGAGGGCGCCATGGCCGCGACCCTGATGCTGCACTTCGATGGGGTGGACTGGAACGGGGTACGCCGGGCCGCGCGGGAGAAAACCTTTGGTGAGGCGCGCGTGCGCGGGAACCACGGGCGGGGCTTCGGCAAGCTCTTCACGGCCTACGAGCCGGTGGACCCGGGGATGCGCCTGCGGGGGTTCAATATCACTCGTCAGAGCGACGGCACGGTGGTCATCAATGCCCTGCTGATTTTCGGCGTCGACCCCCGGGACCCGGAGAGCGTCGCGGACGCCTACCGGCGGGGGAAAGCGGAAACCGGGCACGTACTGGAATTCCTGCGCCGCGAGTTCCCCGGTTTTGAACGGGCGTCAGTCGCCGGCTGGCCCGAGATGCTGTACGTCCGCGAGAGCCGGCACATCCAGGGCGAGTACGTGCTGGACATCGCCGACGTGATGGAGAACCGGGACTTTCCGGACCGGGTGGCGATCGGCGCCTACCCGGTGGATGTGCAGGCCGCCCGGCCGGGGGAGTTCGGCTTCGTGATCGGCGACCCGGTGCAGTACAGCGTGCCTTTCCGGTGCCTGGTGCCGCTGGGGGTAGAAAACCTGCTGGTGGTGGGGCGCGCCGCGTCCTTCAGTTCCCTGGCCGCGGGCAGCGCGCGGGTGATTCCGGTAGGCATGGCCTGCGGGCAGGCGGCCGGGGTGGCCGCCGCGTACAGCCTGCGCCACGGGGTGGGATTCCGGGAAATCGCGCGGGAGCCCGAAGGCCCGCACATCAAGGCCATCCAGAAGACCCTGACCAGCCAGGGCGCCTACCTGAAACCTTTTAAACTCACGCCCAAGTTCACCCGGCACCCGGACTACCCGGCCGCCCGGGAGGTGATGCGCCTGGGCTTGGTCAACGCCGGCTACGAAAACGACTTCGGCTTTGACTGCACCACCACCCACCTGGAGTTCGCGAACGTGTTCACCGGGGCCCTGACTCGCGCCAAGGCGCTGGGGCGCCTGCCCGGTCTGGACGAGATCCGCTACCCCTTGCACGTGCCCGCCGAACCCCTGACCGGTCCGGAGGCTGCCCGCATGGTGCTCTGGGTCACCGGCACCGCCTCGGCTGCAGACACCGCCTGGCTGCTGGCGCTGGAGAAGGGGCTCGTTCCCCCGGAGTTCGCGAACCGCCCGCCGGACACCCCGCTTACCCGCGGCGACCTGTATCGCTGGACCGCCCATGCCCTCCAACCCACCCTCTACCAACAATAGGCCCCAAATAAGAGAAAAAAGGGGCCAGGCCCCTTTTTTAAGGCAGACACCTTTTCACCTTTTTGGGGGAAGGTTTGATCCTTAGCGGTAGCGGCGGAGGACCAGAAGAGCGAATTTCGGGAGTACGGCCTGGCGGCGCCAGCGCCGGGGGTCCATCAAGAGCCGGCCCAGCCATTCCAGGTGCAGGCGCCGCATCCAGGCGGGCGCCCGGCGCACCCGCCCGGCCAGCACGTCCAGGCTCCCGCCGACCCCCATCACCACCGGCACCCCCAAGGCTTCCAGGTGCCGCGCCGCCCAGAGTTCCTGCCGGGGCGCGCCCAAGGCCACAAACAGGATGTCTGCCCGGCTTTGCCGCACTTTTTCCACCACCCCCGGCTCCTCCTCCGGTTTGAAGTACCCGTGGTGCGTGCCCGCCAGCACCAGTCCCGGGTACCGCACCGCCAGTTCCCGCGCGGCGGCCTCGGCGACACCCGGCGCTGACCCCAGAAGGAATACGCGCCACCGATGCCGGGCGGCTTCCTCGGCCAGACGGAGCAGAAGGTCAATTCCGGTCACCCGCTCCGGCACCGGATTGCCGGCCCTCCGGGCCGCCCAGACGATACCCACGCCGTCGGCGGTCACCAGGTCGGCCCGGCGCACGGCCGCCATCAACTCGGGTTCGAATTGCGCCCGGTAGAGGAACTCGGGGTTCAAGGTGATCACCTGGCGGGGACGGCCCTCACGCACAAAACCGGCCACCGCCGCGGCTGCCTCGTCCAGCGTCAGGCGCGCCACCGGCGCGCCCAGGATGTCCACCGTTTGCATAGCACTGCTCCCAGGCAATCCAGGGTGTTCAACGGATTCAAGTTATGGGACCGAAGGGTCGAGTAGATGACCAAGCGAATCACTGGGCAGTCCCAAAACGTGAACCTCCTGAAACAAGGTCGGTCCTTTAGCACCTGAAACCAAGCCGGTTCCCTAGATGCCCACTCCTGCGGTGGGAACGTCTTCGCCCCTTCTAAGCCGCCGCGTGACCATGCGGCCCCAGTCGTCGAAAATGCTGTAGACCACCGGCACCACCAGCAGACTGATCACGGTCGAGAAGACCAGCCCGCCGATGATCACGGTCGCCAGCGGCGCCTGGAATTCGGCGCCCTCGCCGAGCCCCAGGGAGATCGGGAACATGGCGCCCACGGTCGTCAGCGTGGTCATCAGGATCGGGCGCAGCCGTACCGGACCGGCCGTCCGGATGGCCTCGTCCCGCTCCATCCCCCGCCGGCGCAACTGGTTTACGTAGTCAATGAGCACGATGCCGTTCTTGCTCACGATGCCCACGGCCACGATCACCCCGATGAAGGCCGGCATGCTGAAGGTGCGGTCCGTCAGCAAAAGCCCCAGGATCATGCCGGTCAGGGACAGCGGCACGGCGAACATGATTACGAACGGGAAGAACAGGGACTCAAACAGCACGGCCAGCACGATGTAGATCAGGATGACCGCCAGCAGCAGCGCGAAAGCAAGTTCGGCGAAAGTCTCCGCCATCTCCTCGGCCTCGCCGCCGGTTTCAAAGTAGTACCCTGACGGCAGAGCCATACCTTTCAGTGCGGCCCGCGCGTCGCGGTCCACGCTCGCCAGGTCCCGGCCCTCGAGCTGCGCGCTGATGGTGACCGTGCGGGCCTGGTCGTCACGGTTGACGGCCACCGGGCTCTCCCCGAGCACCACGTGGGCGACGTCCCGCAGCGGCACCTGTTGGCCGTTGGGCGCGGTCAACAACAGGTTATCCAGGTCGGCCAGGTGCCGGCGCGCTTCCTCGGTCAGCCGCACCCGCACATCGATCTCGTCCCCTCCGACGCGGTAGCGGGTGGCCACGTCCCCGTGCAGCGCCGACCGGACGGTGGACGCCACCTGGGCCACGCTCAGGCCGTATACGGCCGCCCGGTCCCGATCCACCAGCACCCGCGCCTCGGGCCGCCCTTCCTCCAGGCTGGACTTCACGTCCCGGGTGCCGGGCACGCCGGCGATCACGGCCGCCGCCTGTTGTCCCAGGCGGGCCAGGGTATCGAGGTCCTCACCCTTAAGCCTGATCTCCAGCGGGGCCCCACCCCTCATATGGAAGCCCGAGGACGTATTCACCCTGAAAACGGCGCCCGGAATGTGCCGCAGTTCTTTCCGGAGTGCTTCGGCCACTTCCTCGGAGCTACGGTCGCGCTCCCCGAGCGGCGCCAGGGTCAGGTCGATCCGGGCCCGGTCCGCGCTGCCGCCGCCCATCCCGAACATTGCTTCCTGGCCGCCCGACCCGACGCTCACAAACACCGTTTCCACCTCGGGGAACCCGGCCACTATCTCCTCCACCTGCGCCGCCACCCGGTCGGTGGCTTCGACGGCCGTGCCCCGAGGCATCTCGACTTCAACACTCACCGTGCCTTCGTCCATCGCCGGGAAAAACTCGGCGCCCACCAGGGGGATCAGCGCCAGGCTGCCGATGAAAACCGCCGCCGCCAAGCCGACCACCTTGCGCCGGTTGTCCAGACTCCAGGCCAACAGACGCCCGTAGAAGACCTTCAGCCTCTCCAGCCCACTCCCGAACCGGTACAGCAGGCGTGAAAGCCGGGATCCGTCCGGCCTCGGCTCGTCCGGAAGGCGCACCAGCAGCCGCGACCCCAGCATCGGCACCACGGTCAGCGCCATGATCAGCGAGGAGAGCAGCGCGAAGACCACGGTCAGGGAAAACGGTGTGAACAACACCGAAGCCATGCCGCCCACGAAGGCAATGGGCAGGAATACGGACATTGAAGTAAAAGAGGCGCCGAGGACCGCGCCGGTCACCTCCGCCGCCCCGGTCCGGGCGGCCGCCAGGGAATCCAACCCCTCCTGGCGGTGCCGGTAGATGTTTTCCAGGACGACGATGGCGTCGTCCACGATCACCCCCACCCCCAGAGCCAGGGCGCCCAAGGTCAGCAGGTTCAGCGTCTCCCCGCTGAAGTAGATCATGTTGCAGGCACCGATGATCGCCAGCGGGATGGTGGCGCAGATGATCAGGGTGGTCCGGCTGTTCCGCAGGAAGATGAAGATCACCACAGCAGCCAGGAAAGATCCCACCAAAAGGTCGTTGCGCAGGTTGCCGATGGACATCTCGATGAACTCGGCCTGGTCGAAGGCCGGCTCAAAACTGATCGTGCCCGGGATTTCCTTCTCGATCCCGGCCAGGGTTTCCCGCGCCGCCTGCACCACCTGGACCGTGTTCGCCTGGGGCTGTTTCATCACCACTATCGCCAGGCTGGGCTGGCCGTTCAGGCGGCTGATGACGTCCGTTTCCCGGTACCCGTCCCGGAGATCGGCGATGTCGGCCAGCCGTACCGGCTCGCCGTCGGCGTTGGGCACCGTGACGCCCTCGATGTCCCGCAGGTCCGCGAATTCTCCGGGCACCCGCACCAGGTACTCGCGGGAGCCCTCCGGCACCGTTCCGCCGGGCATGTTCAGGTTGCCGGCCTGCAGGGACCGGGTCACATTCTCCAGAGAAACCCCGTAGCCCCGCATAGCCACCGGGTCCAGGTACACCTGGATCTCGCGCTCCCGTCCGCCCTGCACGGCGACCGAGGCCACGCCCGGCAGCCGTTCCAGGCGCGGTTTCACCGTGTTCTCGGCGATCCGGGTCAGGTCGGCCAGGCTTTGCTCGCCGGTGAAACCGACGATCAGCACCGGCAACGCTGCCGGGTCGAATTTCATAACCATGGACCGTTCGGCGTCCGCCGGCAGCACCCGCTGCACCCGGTCCACCTTTTCCCGGATGTCGTTGATTACGGCTTCCATGTCCGTGCCCCAGTCAAACTGGGCGATCACTACCGAGCTGCCGGATTGGGAAACCGAGGAGATGTTTTTCAGGTTCTCGACGGTGGCCACCGACTCCTCGATCGGCCGGGTGACCAACTGTTCGACCTCCTGCGGCCCGGCGCCCTGGTAGGTGGTGACAATGGAGACCACCGGAAACTCCCAGTTCGGGAGCAGGTCGATGGCCAGCCGGCTTAAGGACACCATTCCCAGCAGCAGCACCGCCAGGGCGAGCATGATCACCCCGACCGGACGGCGGACCGCGATATCGGCCAGTCTCATTGCTTAGCCTCCAGTCGCGATGCTTGCACTTTCATCCCGTCCTCCAGGGCTTCCTGCCCGGAAACCACCACGTCTTCCCCGGCCTCCAGCCCTTTGAGCACGGCCACCATACGCCCGTCGGACGGGCCGGGCACAACCTCGCGCAGTTCGATCCGGCCCCCGGCGTGCACAAACACGAAGTGGGCGCCGGACCGCTGGAACACGGCGTCTCGGGGCACCAGCACGTTCTTGTCCGCCTCGGTCCCAAAGTCCACCTCGGCGAACATCCCCGCCTTCAACAGGTGGCCGGGATTGGGCAGCTCCACCTTCACCGGGTAGGTCCGGGCGCGCGCGTCGGCCGCCGGGGCGATGCTGACCACTTTACCGGTCAGCGGCTCGGCGGAAGCCGCCGCGACCCGCACCCGGACTTCTTGGCCGACCTTGATTTGGTTCACCAGTTTTTCGGAGGCGTTAACCTCCACCCGGACGAGGTCGATGTCGATCAGGGTGAGTACCGGCACGCCGGGCGAGGCCATCTCGCCGGGGTTCACGTTCCGGGCGGCCACGAGGCCGGATACGGGGGAGGTCAGGGTGGCATTGTTGTAGTTCGCCCGCACGAATTCCAGTTGGCCGCGGGCCTGCTGCAGTTGGGCGGGGGCCAGGTTTTCGGCCCGGTCCCGGGCCAGCTTGAAGTTCAGTTCCGCTTTCTCGAAGTCGGCATCCGGAATCGCGCCCTGGTCGTGGAGGAATTTCATTCGCTCATAGTCGGCTTGGGCCTGCTTAAAAGCCAGTTCAGCCTGAAAAAGCCCCGACTCGGCCGCCGCCACCCCGGCTTCGGCCTGGGTGAGCTGCGCCCTCAGTTCCACGGCGTCGAGCAGTACCACGGTTTGCCCGGCGCGGACCCGGTCGCCCACGTCCACGGTCACCGCCGCCACCTTGCCCGCCATCTTGGGCACAAGTTTGACCTCGGTCCGGGGAGCAACCTTCCCGGTCAAAACGTCACCGCGGCTCAAGCGCCCCATTTCGGCCTGAGCCACAAACACCGGGACCGCCGCAGCGCCTTCCTTCCCCTGCCCTTCGGTCCCGGCCCGTTCGCAACCGTTCAGCGTGAACAGCAAACCCAGAACCACGACCAGTACCAACCACCTGCGCCCCAACAAAACTACCCATCCCCTTTCAATTCGGCTCTTCCCTCGTCCGCCCGCACAATCGCCAACAGCTTTTCGCAAATGGACACGAGCTTTTCCAGATCCCCTTCGGGCAGGCGGGCGAAATATCCCTTCAGGACACGGTTCGAAATTTCCAATACACTAGACACCACCCGGTCCCCATCTTCCGTCAGCAACAACCGTACCACCCGGCGGTCCTGCTCGCTCCGCTGCCGCCGCATCAGGCCGGAGCGGCAAAGCCGGTCGGCCGTCACCGTGATGGCGCTCAACGACACCCCCAAGCTTTCAGCGAGTTCGGACACGGTCATCCGCCCGTGTTTCTTCACCAGCTTGCACAGCGCAAACTGACCCGGGGTAAGCTCGTTGGGCACTTGCCGGGCAATCTGGACGTGCAGATGGCGTGCAAGCTGGATCATCAACTCGTCGATTCTATGAAGCGACTCCTCGAGCCTGTGCGAATCCTCTTCTTCGGAAGGCGGCCCCAAGAGCTGTCCCTCCTCCCCCATTTAATTAACCAACTAAACTATTTACTTCCTCAATCTTATGTTCTGTTCCCGGCGCCGTCAAGTTTTTTTTGGCGCAAATTTCCCGAAAACGCGCACAATCTTCCGGGCTTGCCAGGCCACCGTTTACACACAGCGGAAAAAGGGAAAAAAGGGGCCAGGCCCCTTTTTCGGTCACCCTTTTTCGGTCACGGTAAAAAAGGGGCCTGGCCCCTTTTTCGGTCAGCGGAGCCAGACGTCGACCATCATGCTCAGGAAAAGCACCGCCAGGTAGGGGCTCGAGAACTTGAACAGGACCCAGGCCTTGCGGCGCTCCGGATTTCGGTAGATGTGCACCGAAAGCGCCAGGGCGGCCGCGCCCATCACCAGAGCGGTAGCCAGGTACACCAAGCCCCAGTCGCCCACGAAATAGATGAGCACCGAAAAGACCACCATCAGGACGACGGTCAGCAGGAGCCAGTTCAAGGCTCTCCGCAGTTCATAGACCACCGGGAGCATGGGCACCTTCACCCGGGCGTACTCCTCCCGGTAAAAGATGGCCAGACTCCAGATGTGGTTCGGGATCCACAGCACCACCAGGGCGGCGATCAGGACGGGCAGGAGCGAGATCTCCCCGGTCACGGCGGCCCAGCCGAACAGGGCCGGCATGCCGCCGCTCACGCCCCCGATGACGATGTTCCAGACACTGCGGCGTTTCAGCCAGAGGCTGTACACGACCACGTAGCCGAGCATTCCGCCCCACAAAGTGATCCACGCGATCGGGTTGAGGTTCCAGGCCAGGCCGAGCGACGCCACGAACAGGAATAGGCCCCAGTACAGCGCCCGCGCCGGCGGGCTGATCCGGCCCGAGGGCACCGGGCGGCGCCGGGTGCGGCCCATCTGGGCGTCCATGTCCCGGTCCACGTAGCAGCTCACCGCGTTCGCCCCGGCGCAGGCCAGGACCACGGCCAGCAAGGCCTGGACGAACAGCCACCCGGAAACCGGATGGGTAGCCCCGGCCACCACCATCATGGCTGCGGCCGTAAACGCCAGGAGTCCTACCGAAATCGGCTTGGTCACCTCGACGTAAGCTTTGGCCGTGTCCCGGAAACCCGGCCTGACGACCGCGGTGTGGTCGGCCGAAGCCGCCCCCGCTTCGGTCGTCGGCGCGTGCAGCCCGGTCAGCCTGTCTCCCACCGAAAACTCCCTCTCTAATGCAAATGCACAATTCGCTGGATCAGGGCCTCTCAATTAAAATAATAGCACAATATTTATGCAATTTGCACCTCTATCCTACCAAACCAACACCGGTTGGGTGAACCGGATGCGGGGGAGTGCAGGAGATGGTTGCCGGAGAGACCAGCGGCAGGAAAACCGTTGACGGACCCAGAAAAGGGATCCCAGCTTACTACCCGGAGGCGGTGTCCTTTGCGACGAAAATCAAACCGCCGGCTTGTCTTTGCCGCCTTATGCCTTTTGGCGGTCACCGCCGTTCTCGTCTGGACCCTGCGGGTGGGCTCACTGCAGGCTTACTTTTCGTTGCTTTCGCCGCCCGCCCAGCGCCACGCCGTGGTGGTCTACGGCGGGAGTTTCGCGGCCTGCGCCGCCGCCTACCAGGCCGCGGCCCACCTGCCGCCCGGCCAAACCGTCCTCATGGTCGTGCCGGAGAGCGCGCTCGGCGGTGTCGGCACCGTGGGCGGCCAGAATTTCTTCGACATCCGCAACTGGCGCGGGGAGCCGCCCACCCGGGGCAGCTTCGCGCGTTGGTTCGCCGCGTTCGGGCAGGGCTACCCGACGGGCGAGATGAGCGAATTCCTGTATGCGGAAGTGGTCGGGGGTTTCCCAAATAAGGTGCGCGTGCTCTTCAATCACGAAATCGAGGCGGTGCACTTGGCGAAGGACAGCCGGGGCGTACAAAGCCGTGGCACCGGCGGCGGGCCCGAGAAGCTCGAGGCCGTCATTGTGCGTCCGGTGGCGCGCAACCCCGAAACGCAAGCGGTGGAGTGGACCGGCAGAGCCCGCACCTTCCACGGCGAAGTGTTCATCGACGCTTCCGACAACGGGCGGCTGGCGCGGCTGGCCGGGGTGCCCCTCTCCCCCGGGCGCGCCGACTGGGCCGGGGACGCGCACCAGCAGGCCGTCACCCTGATGTTCCAGGTCACCGGCGTCGAACCCCAGGCCGCCATCGCGTACCGGCACCCGGAAACCGGCAAGCCGGAGTTCTTTTACTTCCAGGAAGCCGATGGCAGCCGCCTGGGCTGGGGCGGCAAGGATTTCACCGGCTACGACCCGGTGGTGGCCGCCTACAACGCCGGCGGTCACCGCTTCACCCTGAAAGGTTACAACATCGCCGAGGACACCCCCGGCCGGTGGTGGCTGAACATCCTGCTCATCCACGAGGTGAACGGGATGATGCAGGAGCTGGATCGGGGCACGGAGCGCTGGCCGGCCGCCGGGGCGGCGGCACCCGCCGAACTCGTCGCGGAAGACCAGTGGTCGGCCGACCGGGCCCACCGGGAGGCCCTGGCCGAACTGGAGCGGCCCCGCTTTCTGGAGGCCCTGCGCCGCTTCCCCGGCTTCGAGGGCGTGGCGCTGGTGCGGGGTGCCGACGGGCGGCCCGTGGTGGGTGAAGTCCTCTACGTGCGTGAGACCGCCCACGCCGTGCGGGAGAACGGCACCTTCGCCCTCTTCGCGGACGCCGTGCGGGGGGCCGGGGACGGCCCCGGTACCGGTGCCGACCGCGACCTCCACTCCACACGGGTGGGCCTGGGCTTCTACTACGTCGACATCAACGCCTACCGCAAGGGGGAGCCGGTTCAGACCCTGGAGACGCCGGCCAATCCGCACTACATCCCGTTCGCGACGCTGACCACACCCGCCGTGGAAAACCTCCTGCTCCCCGGCTACGCCCAGAGCACCTCCTCGGAGGCCTGGGCCTCGATGCGCGTCATTCCAAACCTCACCGTCTGCGGCGATGCCGCCGGCGCGGCTGCGGCTTACTGCGCCGCCAACAACAAATCCCCCGCCGCCCTCGGCCCCGAGGACATCCGGGAGATTCAAAACCAGCTCAAGGCCGCCGGCGCCCGCCTAGACAAATAGAAGCGGCCCTTCAGGCGGACCCACTCAGGTAAGCCCAGGGCTTACCAAGCCTGCATGATTACTCCACTCCCTGCCGTTTTTTCTCTTCCGGCATCCGGGACCCTTCCTGGCGTCCCGCAACCGTGACCCCCTCATCGTCTCCCGCAACCCGCTCTTCCACGGCGGTCGAGTGAACCACCACGTGGCGGCAGACACCGCAGATCCAGGGCTTGGTGGCCTCGCTCATGGCCGCGGAATAATACACGGTACGGCATTTGGGGCAAAAATGGCGGTACAAGGCTTTGGCACCACCTTGTAAAAGAATACATTGTTGTTGAGCATACTACTACCAATGCGGCAGCTTTGTCAAGCCTTTACATGCCGTTTTGGTAGATCGCATTGGGGCGTCGCCCCGGGGGTGGTAGAATACATACCAAAATGGCAGAAAACCGGGGGTAAGCATGCTGGAAGACCGATTGCGAAAAGCCCGCGAGGCCCGGGGGTGGACCCAGTCACAACTGGCGGCCAAACTGAATGTTTCGGATGCAACCATCAGCCGCTATGAGAAGGGCCTGCGCTATCCCGATATAGAGACGTTGAAGCGCCTGGCCCTTGTGCTGGAAACCTCGGTCGATTACCTGGTCGGGGAGAAGCCCGACGATCCCGACGAAAAACTGCCCCCGGAAGCCCGGCGCTGCCTTGAGGAATTCCGGAGTTTTCTCAGGCACAAGTACCTTTCCAAGGATTAGTTGGGTTTTTGGGATCAGTTTGCAAGTCATTCTATTGGGGCACACCGAGAGACAGGTAATCACTGATAGTTATGAAGTCTTTGGGATTATGACCCCCGGTTACGGAAGGCGATGCTGAGGGCGTTCAGAAACTGGTCGGCGGTGGTGCCGCCGTCCACCCGGTAAATAAGGTGCTGTCCGGGATAGTTCAACCGGTACCCCTCCACGTACAGATACCGGTACCCCGCTTCCAGGAGCAGCCGCTCGAGGTCCTCGTTCATCTGCCCGTACGGGGCGGCGAAGTCCACGGGCTCGATTCCCAGCCGCCGCAGTTCCAGAGACATCAGCTGGATGTCGGCCCAGACCCGGGCCAGATACTCCTCGCGGGTCTCGTAGCGGAACTCGCCCGCCAGCCACGCCTGGCCGGTGGTGAAGTAGACCCGCCGGCCCTGTGATCCGGCCGGGAGGAAACGGTGCCCGTCGTGGGTATGCCCGCCGAACCCCCACAGCCCGGAGTTCAGCATAGTAAGCGTATCCTCCGCCGTCAGGTGGGGCAGCGACATCTCGGGGCGGGGATACGGCGAATACCACTTGGTGACCGGGAACATCACCGCCGGGCACTTATGCGCCACCAGGACCGGATGTCCTTTCAGGTAGACTCCCCGGTAGCCGTCGTCGAAGGTCAGGAGCACCGCCCGGGGCGGCACCTGCCCCTTGCCTTCCATATAAGCGTGAAACTCCTGCAGCGAGATGAAGTTGTAGCCCGCCTTCCGGGCGGCGACAACCATCGCTTCCAGATCGGCCGGCGCCACCACCGCCGGGTTCTTGATCCCGTCCGCCACCTCGTGCAGGGTGATCACGGCCACGCCCTTTCCGGCCAGTGTCCCCGCCTGGCCCGTCATCCCGTAACCGACCATTCCGAGCAGGAAAAGGCTGAGGAAAGCGACCACGCCCAGGGGTTTCGGGATCTTCAACCTTGTTTCGTCATGCTGCTGCATTGCCGCGCCTCCATCAACTGCTGGATTTCCTGCATATGAATTACGCCCCATGAAAGGTCTTTCCTGCTTCCCTTGCCGCATTTTCCCGGAGAGTCACACCCTCAAAAGCTTGTGCGCAGACAGGCAAACAGACGAGGCCCCCTCTCCAACCGGGGAGGGGGCCCGCTTAAGGCGCTTTCGGCCCCCGCTGCTATGCGGTGAAGTCATCCAGGCAAAAGAAGGGCAAGTCCGCCACCCCGGCCCAAGACCGGTCGTTTCCGACCGCCGCCCGACACCCGGAAACAACGCCCGTGGCCACAGTCAACGCATCGGGGAGCTTCAGGCCGCTCTCCGCCCGCAGCCGCACGGCCTTATAGCCGATCTCCCGCGAAACCGGAACGACCTCCACGTTGGGAAACCGGCTGAGAAACAGCCGTATCAGGTTGACGGCTTCCTCATTCCCGCTTCTCATCGGACCCACCAGCAGTTCCACTTCCGTAACCACGGATAGAACCAATTCGATCTCCCTTTGTTCCGCCAGGTGGAAAAAGGGCCTCAGGGTCTTTTCATACCGGGGAACCCGATTCAAAAAATAAATAACCGTGCTGGTGTCCGCAAGCAAGCGCCTGCGCTTCCGGACGGCTTCCAGAAAAGCATCTTCTACTCCCATGCTTCACGCTCTTTCCGGATATACTCGTCAACCTCTTCTTTCGACGCGCCGTACACACCCTGCAAAGCATCCACCAGCAAATCGGTATAGCTTTGGGCGGGGTTTGAAATCACCATTTTGCCGTTTTCCAGCTTCACCATCAGCTTGGCCCCGGGCTGCAAATCCAGTGCCCGGAAAATTTCCATCGGTATGGTTATTTGTCGCTTGCTGGAAACCCTGACGATAGACTGCACTATCTTCCACCTCCATGAAACTATCATGTCTTACCGGATTATATCACGGCCAAGAAATCCTCGGCAATACCAAGCGCTATACCAGCGTTTTGCGTTGTAAGCATTTTTGGTCCCGACATCACCTGCTGGCAGATTCTGATTGGAGCGCACGCCGCGATCACCGGGGCCACCCTGCTTACACTTTTCCGGAGTTAAAGATTTCGGCGCCGGGTCCCCCTCTTTCCCTTTTTTCTTCATAAAAGGGATTGCACTGTTGCCGAATTCGGCCTAAATTGTTACCAAACGATGAAGAGTTTACCACTATCCACGATCCAGCGATCCAACCTAAATCGAAAGATCAGGAGGGTGAGCGCCGCCTACTCAACTACTCAACTACTTAACTAGACTCTGCTGAAAAATACTTTGCGTGCCGTGTGCTGTACCGGGGCATTATCTTCGGTCACTGTGTCCGCAGTGCCCCGATATGGCCCGACTGCTCAACCCAACCAAAAAGGAGTGTTGCCCGAGATGATTTACCAAGGAGCGCGCCGGCGGTGGCTGGTGCTGGTGATCACCGCGATCTTTGTTTTAAGCCTGGCCCTGCCAGCCGCGGCCGCCGGGCCGGACCGGGTGAAGCCCGGAGCGGGCGGGGAACCGCCGGGCGACTTTGTGCCCGGAGAGGTAATCGTCAAGTTCAAGGAGGGTGTGCGGGCGGCCGCGACGATGCAGACCCTGGCGGCCAAGCACCGGGCGTTCGGGCTGGCCGCGGTGCGGGTGCTGCCCTACGAGGCCGCGCTGTTCACCACCACGACCGATGTAACGGCGGCGGTGGCCGCCCTGCAGCGCGACCCGCGGGTCGAGTTCGCCCAGCCGAACTACATCTACCGCGCCCTTGGCGCCCCCGACGATCCGCTGTGGGACCAGCAGTGGGGGATGCATGCCTCTGACGGGCCGCCCCCGCACCACCCTCACGGCGTACGGGCGCTGGAGGCCTGGACACACACCAAGGGCTCGGCCGACATTGTGGTCGCCGTGATCGACACCGGAATCGACTACACTCACGAGGACTTAGCGGCCAACATGTGGACCAACCCGGGTGAAATCCTCGGGGATAGAATCGACAACGACGGTAACAGCTTTGTGGACGACTACTATGGTTATGATTTCATCGGAGCAAATGCCCGCAACCCCCAACCGGACTCCGACCCGCTGGACGATGACGGTCACGGCACCCACGTGGCCGGGATTGTAGCCGCCACGGCGAACAACGCCAAGGGCATCGCCGGCACCGCCCCGGGTGTGCGGCTCATGGCGGTGAAGGCGCTTGACTCCGGAGGCTTCGGCACCACTGCCGCCATCGTAAACGCTATTAATTACGCGGCCACTAACGGGGCGCAGGTGGTGAACATGAGCTTTGGTGGGACAGGGTTTGACCCCCTGCAGTATAAAGCCATCGCCGCGCACCCGGGGGTACTCTTCGTAGCTGCGGCCGGGAACGGCGGATCTGATGGCATTGGTGACAACAACGACACTAACCCCGTCTCCCCGGCCAGCTTCACCATTGATTGGAACATTGATACAAATGACGATGGAACCTCTGAACACTTCCCGGCCCTGCCCCACCTCATAAGCGTAGCCGCCCTGGCTCCGAACGGCAACCTGACCACCTTCTCCAACTTCGGCGCCACCTCGGTTGACCTGGCCGCGCCGGGCGACGCGATCGTGAGTACGGTGCCGCAGTGGGACGGCACCCCTCCCTCTCCCTACGCCGCTTGGGACGGCACCTCGATGGCCGCGCCGTTTGTCGCCGCCGGCGGGGCGTTGGTCCTTTCGCTGCGCCCCGACCTGGCACCCGCGAGCGTGATCGACCTGCTCAACAACAACGTCACCGAGTTGGCTTCCGCCCTGACCGGTAAAGTGGCCTCGGGCGGCACCCTCAACCTGGCCCGAGCCCTGGCCGCCGTCCCGCCGGGCGTGAAAAGCACTGTACCGGCGCATGGTGCCACCGGGGTAGCGGTCAACACCAACATCACCGTCACCTTCAGCGAAAGCGTGACCAAAGGGGTCTACTTCGACGGCATCACCATCAGCGGTGGCGGGACAACGGTGAGCCACACCTACGGCCTCAGCGGCAGCATGCTCACCTTGAACCCGGACGCCAACCTGGCCCACAGTACGGTTTATACCGTCACGATCCCGGCCGGGGCGGTCCAAGACGCCGCCGGCAACCCGTCAGACGCCCACAGCTTCAGCTTCACTACCCAGGCCGCAGGCGGCGGAGGCGGCGGCGGCGGTGGAGCGCCCGCCCCTCCGGCACCTCCGGAAGCACCGGGACCACCGGCCGGCACTGGTGAATTCACCGCCACCGGCGGGGCGCAAAGTGTGAGTCTCCTGGACGGCCAAGTAACCCTGGACCTCCCGGCCGGCGCCCTGCCCGAAGGGGCGAAGGTCACCGTCACGCTGGCCGCCGACACCCCGGAGAATCTCCCGGCCGGCGCCAAAGCGGTCAGCGCGGTGTTCAGCTTTAAGAGTACCGCACCTCTGGCCAAACCGGTCCGGGTCTCCATCCGGTACGAGGCGGACAAACTGGGCGGCCTCGACCCGCAGGCGCTGATGGTCTTCCGGGAGAACCCGGACGGCACCTGGCAAAGAGTGGGTGGCAAACTCGACCGCGCCGCCCAGGCGGTTGTGGTCGAGCTCGACGGCTTCTCCAGCTACACCGTCCTCGGTACGCCGAAGACCTTCGGGGACATCAAGGGCCACTGGGCGCAAGCCGACATCGAACTGCTGGCGGCCCGCGGCCTGGTCCAGGGCCGGGCGGCCGGTAAGTTCGCCCCCGGAGCGCCGGTGACCCGGGCCGAGATGGCCGCGCTCTTAGTACGGCTGACCGGTGCAAAGGAAGTAACTCCGGCGCAGCCGGCCTTCACCGACGTAGCCCCCGGTGCCTGGTACTACAGTGCAATCGAAACGGCTGTCCGGGCCGGACTGTTCAAGGGCTACGCCGACGGCAGCTTCCAGCCCGACGCCACCCTAACCCGCGAGCAACTGGCGGCGCTGGCCGTACGCCTTACCGGAGCTGCGACCGGCACGACCCAACTACCCTTCGCCGACCGGGCCGCCATCGCCCCCTGGGCCGAGGAAGCGGTCGCCGCCGCCTACGCCCAAGGGCTGCTGCGCGGCGTCTCCGACACCGAGTTTGCCCCGCAAATGTCGGTGACCCGGGCCCAGGCCGCGACCATCATGGTCCGGCTGGCCGAAAGGAAGGGGCTGTTCGAGGTAACGATCACGGCTACCGGCACCCTGGTGTGGAACACGCTGGTCGGCGGCTTCTGGGAACTGGCCGCCGACCAGGAAACCTACGTGCTCCTGCCCGACCCGCGGCACAAAGCGGCCGCGGCCCAACTGAAGCAGTTCGAGAACCAGGAGATCACCGTGACCGGCTACATTCAGACCGGACCGAACATCTACATGCGCGGCCCGCTGCTCCGCATCCTGAATGTTACCCCAACCGGGTAATCGGTCGTCAGTAGTTGGTAGTCAGTCGTTAAAAGCCCCCGGTGTAAACACCGGGGGCTTTTTGTTACCGCATAGCAGGGGAATGAACCAACCCCGAACCCTTCGTGTCCTTCGTGGATATATTCTCTGCCTCGAAGCTTTCGCCCACCGGGCCTTTTATGGTGGCATGGACCTATGGATTACCCGGAAATGAGGTTGGATCGTGTGAAGGTTGTTTATTTTGGAAATGATGCCCGCAAACAACAATTGGAGCAGGAGCTTGACCGAATATTGACCATACTTAAACGGCAAAACCAGGACATTAAGAAAATAATCCTTTTTGGTTCATCTATAGACGGCCGCATCGGAAAAAGCAGCGATATTGACCTATTGGATCGTGAAAGACACCAAAAAGCGCTTTTTCGACCGTGTTTGATGAAATAACCGCCAGCATTGAACCAAAAGTTGTCGTGAATATACTGGTGTATACCCCTGATGAATTGAGCGCTTCTTTGGAGGTCAACTCCTTCATTAGGCAAGTGGTCGAGAAAGGAAGGGTGATCTATGAGGCCCAGACCTGAGGCCGAAGGTAAACGCTGGCTGAGGCAAGCCGAGTTTGATTTCAGCGACGCCAGATTTACTTATGACGGCAAAAGATACAATCTGGCCTGTTTTCTTGCGCAGCAAGCAGCCGAAAAAGCTTTAAAAGCGTTCCTTATTTTGAAGTCCCAAAGTCTCATCCAATAAAAACCGGTACTCCCCTGTGTATGTCTTTACAAGTGACCCACCTTGTTGTTAAGGTGTAGTCCACCGTGGCGCCCAGGGTCTCGCCTACGAAGCGCAGGGGGACGAAGGTGCGGCCGGGCGGGACGACCACGGGGGCGCAAGTCGATGGCCGCTGTTTGCCCGCCAACAAGATGCAGCCGGACGCTATGTTTTGACCCTGTTCAGCAAACGCTTTTGTTGCGCCAGGAAGTATTCCTTTACTGCCCGCCAGGAGATCTCCTTAAGCATGACCGGCATTACTTCCCGTTCGGCATCATCAAAGTAAGACAGACTCTTAACCATATGGTATGAATTGATGTCTACCCCAGGATACTTAAGGGGTAGCACGGATAACAGTTCTTCAAGGTCATAACCGCTCCGGCAGATACTGTATAAATCGATGAAATCCTTGCGCGCCCCGCGACTGCTGATAGCCACCCATTTCATTACGGCAATATCCTTAAGGGAAGCCAAGAAAAAACCGGGAATATCGTTCGCTGCAACAAGTGGCTCCAACAACGGGTTGGGATAATACAGCCAGGTAAGTCTTATGTCGTTAACAAAGCCGTGAAAAGTTCCTCGCCGTGTCTCCGCAATCCTGGTCCTGCCCAAGGACGACAAGCGATAATACAATTGCTCCGGGTCAAATTGCTCAGGAGAAAACCAGTCAAAATCAACGGATTTTCGATGTCCAAACATCAGCGCCAAAGCGGTGCCTCCGGCAAGGTAGCTGCCGGGTACCGGCATGTTGCTTACAATTCTGGAGAGTAAGACGTGGCGGGGCCGGTCGAGTACATCCCAAAACACCGCATTGCTTCCTCTTTCAGGTTAAAATAGTTTTGCCAACACCTTGCTGTCTTCAAGGAAAGGGACCTGCTATGCAATACTGCTTGCCTGATTTCATCTTCGGTATACGTCCGGAACAACCATTTCAGCGCCTTTTGATCGCCCTCGTTTAACACCCGTTCTATGACCAGGGTACTATTCCGTGACAAGTCCACTTCCCGCGGATTCACATCCCAGAAAAGGGAGTAAAGCCAGACGGGAATCTTGTATCTGCCATCCATTTAACCGTTCCATCCTTTCTTGAAACTGAATTCATTATAGCATATTTGAAGTGTTAATTCCATTATCTGTCTGTAAAATTCGCCTATCTGGCAAATCAAAAATCCTGGCTGTGGCGCACCTACGCCCTTGCCCTATGCCGTTCTTGCATACTAGCGGAGTGAGCGGTTATAATATCAAGTAGGTTAGAAAGTAAGGGGTGCTTGAAAATGTCAGAGCAATACGTCGCCAAGCTTTCGGGAAAGGGCCAGCTTACGCTGCCCAAGAAACTGCGGGAAGAATATGATCTTAAGGAAGGCGACTACCTGCTGCTATTCCCCCAGGGGCAAGGGTTGCGCCTCGAAAAAGCCGCCATTTCCCCGCTGGTCAGATTCCGGGAAATGGCCGCCGAGACCGAGCGGCGATTCGACGAGGAAAAGATCGGACCGGAGGCGGTTGAGGAGGCTGTTCGTTGGGCGCGGCGCCAAAAGTAGTTCTGGATACCAACGTCATAATCTCGGCTTTGGGCTGGAATGGCCCGGAACGCCGCGTTTACGAATTGTGCATGCGCGGGCAGATTGAATTATGTCTCTGCCCCGCCATTCTTGAGGAGTTGCTCCGAGTGTTGGAGTATCCTAAATTCAAGTTCCCCCGGAGTCACAAAGCCGCTCTTGTTCAGGACCTCCTGCGGATCGCCACCCTTTCTGAGCCGGACACGGCGCCGGACATCGTCAAGGAAGACCCCGCGGACAATCATCTACTGGCCTGCGCCACGGCCGCGCAAGCCCAATTCCTGTTGACCGGCGATCAGCACCTGCTCCAACTCTCTCGTTACGGCTCCACGACCATCTGCACCGCCGCCGTCTTCTTGAATCCCGCACCGGCCTGACCCCTTGCACATGATCAGGTCCGTTGACATTCTCGGATTTTGCACCAAACTTTAAAACGCGGGGCAAGCGGCTCACCCAGCCACCACCACTTCAGCGATTTCGATCGGCTTACATACGGGCAGTGGCTGCCCTGTTTTCCTAGCTGCTTCCAAATACCCGATAATCGCCTCTTCGGTGTTCCTCAAAGCCTCCTCTTTGGTTTGCCCCCAGGTGGATATATTATCTAAAGCAGGCACATATGTCACCCAACACTGGTCATCCGGATCATATTCCAAGACCACCTTAAACTTCATAAAGGCACCTCCGTGCAATTCAAACACTGCGCACCAGCCTTGTAACCGGCTTTCTTGATCATGTGGTCATTATACCACGTTCAAAGTATATTCAACAGCGCCAAGAGAGAATCGTAACGGTCACATCCTTGCGCCATAACCATTTGCACCGCCGCCGCCTTCTTGGAATCCAGCACCGCCGTTCCACGAATTCCACCTCATGGTTATTATACCACGCCCGGGTCTACAAGGAACCGCACGATCCAGTCAGGGGTGAACCACTGTCTCAATGTTTCACCGTGGGAAACTTTGAAGTTTTGAGGCCTGACTCCTTGCAACACCGGGTTACAACACGTCCAGGCGGCGGATCTCGCCGTTTCGCAACTCCAGGCGCACCTCCCAGCCCTCGCGCAGGTCGCGCAGCCGCAGGGCCGATCCGCCTCTGTCCCGCAGCACGGCGTTGCTTTCGAAGAAGAAGCGGAACACCCCGCCGCTGGCCTGCTCAATGGTCAGGCGCTCCCGGTCCAGGTCCACCCGGACGATCTCGCCTTCCACCCGGATGTTTTTGTCCTCGGTCACCTTGACGGTGGTCACCCGGCTCCCCGTCAGCACCAGTTCCACCTCGGCGCCGATCAGCACCTCGTCGATGTACAGGCTGCGCCCGTCGCGCTCGGCTTTCACGTTGCGGTCCAGTTCGTATTTGGTGCTCCGGCCGTCCCGCTCGATGGTGATTTCATACCGCGACAGGTTCAGCGCCGTCACCTTGCCCCGGTACTGCCGGCCCACGTCCTTCTCCAGGATGACGATTTGGATGACCTCGTCGTGCCGGTTCAGCACCAGGCGCACCCGGTCGCCTTCGACCACGTCCCGCAGCTGCCGGGTGAGGCCGTCCCGGGTCACCTGCACGTCGTCGACCAGCATGTAGGTCTCGCTCCGCCCCCGGCTGTCCTCGATGGTGATCCGCGGTGCGGTGGCCGTCCGCAGGTAGGTGACGATACCTTCCTTCTCGCCCTGCCTGAGGTCCAGCGCCACCGCCGCCACCTTGCCGGCGGCGTCCAGCTGCAGTGCCACCCGGTCCCCCGCCTTGATGTCCTCCACCGCCATCCGGTTGCCGTCGGCGTCCCGCACAGTTACGCCGGCCGCGAAGCTAAGGCTCACCTGGTGCTTGTCCCCGTCCTCCACCGTGATGTCCGCGGCCCGGACGGTGACCACTTCTCCGAAGATCTTCCTGTCCTCATCCAGCACCCGCACACCCACAACGTTGCCGCCGGAGCGGATCAGCTCCACCCGCGCCCCGCGGCTGATCACGCTGTAATCGGCCGACCGGGTCCCCCGGTAAAACCGGGTGGCGGCGGAAACGTTCACCTCGCCCCGGGTGCCGTTGTCGTAGCGGACGCTGAAGTAGCTCAGCCCGGGGTAGTTGTTGATCACGTAAGCTTTCACGTCCCCGGTGGACGGCGCCGACGCGGTCTCCCCAATGATGATCTCGGTCACCTGCCCGGCCGTCACCCGGACTTCGACCGCCGCCCCCCGGTAGAGCGCCGTGAGGTCCTGCGCCGTCCCCTGCCTGGTGATGCGCACGTCGGAGCGCAGCGGCAGGGAAACGGTCCCCCCGGTATCCCGCCGCAGATCCAGGGTCGGGGGCGTGCCGAGCCGTACCGCATCCACCGTACCCCGGTACGTGGTCGTCGTCTCGGAAGGCGTGCCCGAAGGAGTCCCGGCAACGCCGCTTTCGGTGTAGGCCAGGAACCGGCAGCGGTTGTCGGCGTCCAACACCACGCGCACATTGTCCCCGGCCCGCAAGGTGCTGACCGCTACCTTGTCGGCCCCCTTGTAAACCAGGTTGAAAGCGGCCAGGTCATAGGTCCGGCTGCCCGCGGCCGTGCGCAGCACCACCCGCCGGCTGTCCGCCGTGACCAGCTCGGCCGTGAAATACCGCCCCGGAACGGGATTCACCAGGCCGGCATCCAGCATCTTAGCCATCAGCGCGGTCATCTCGGCCCGGGTCACGCCCCGCCACGGCTCGAACCGGTTACCCGGCACCCCGGTCATGATTCCCGCCCGCACCACGGCGGCCACGTAGGGCCGGTAGTTCGCAGGAATGGACTGCAGGTCGGCGAAGGTGAGCAGCGCGTTCTCCGGCGAGAGTTTCAGGGCCGAGGCCACCAGGACGGCCACGTCCAAACGCGTGGCCGCGGCACGAAACGGCACGTCCGCCAGGCCGGTCTGGCTGATCCAGCCCTTCTGCACCGCCAAAGCCACCGGCCCCTTGGCCCAGGAACTGACGTCCGCCGGCAGGGTCAGCCGGAGGGCGTTCACGTCCAGCCGTTGCGCTTCGTCCTCCAGCCCCAGGGTGCGCACCACCATCACTACCAGCTCCTGCCGGCTCACCTCGTTCCGCGGCAGAAACGTTCCGTCGGGATAGCCGCGCACCAGTCCCAGCGCGTTGACCCGGGCAATTGCCTCGGCCGCCCAGTACCCCTGCGTATCCTTGAATTCGGTGAAGCCTTCGTCCGCCTGCGCCGCGACCGTCCCGCACGCCAACAAGAACACCGCCGCCGCCATCAGACAGAATAACCCCTTGCTCTTCAAGTTTTCCCCTCCCCGTAAGATCAGCAATCAGGCACCCGGTCGTTTTGGGCCCAAAATTCCTTTTGAACTTTCCGCCTTTGCCAGGGTAAATTAGCCATGAACACCGCCAATCCCTCCCCGTTAGACAAGAATTTGCCAAGAAAAGTCGGCGCGAGAAAACCAAGCCCCCTCTTAAAAGGGGGCCCGGCTCTTTGCATCGGACGAATTTTGAAGTTTTTGAGGTCTGACCCCGGTGTTGAGTGCTGGGCGCCTGCTGCAGGGCGCGATCTCTACGTTGCGGATATTTTCTCCTTGATCGCCGTTAACACCTCAACCAAGCCCGTTTCTAAGGATGGTTGAACATTATCAACAGACCCAACGTGCTTATGGTGGGGAAAAGTCTTAACACCAGGCCAGTGAGAAGCGTTATCCCAGCGGATGATAAGTTCTCCCTTCGTGTTCATCCAGTGGTAAACATATTTTCTCTGGTCGCCAAAGTAATACTCCTTTACGTGCAACGTGCTACCGTCAAAAAAAATAAGCCGCGCCTTGAGGCGCCGTCTATTTCCCTCACGCTCGAACAGCTCAACCGCGAAGTCCTTGATAATCGCTCGAAAAGCCCTGACGACGTTAAGCACGTTCAATTTCCTGCACCCGCTGCTTCAGCTCAGCTAACGTTTCGGCGGCAAAGCGCCAGTCGAGAAGGTCATCCTCCTTCTCAAAATCTTCTTTTCCCTGCCCCTTGAGGTGTTTGAGGAATTCTTCAAACGACATTCCATATTTCTTCTGAAAAAAAGCGTATTCTGCCTCATAACGGCTTATCTTGCTCAAAAGCAACAGGAGAGCTTGCTCCTTTAAGGCCTCTCTTTCACTCGCAAACCCCAGCTCTCTCAGAACCGGGCGAACCTTCCGTAAAAAGCCTGCGTCAAGATTACCCGCTTCTTTGCCCATAATCCCTACCTCCCTTCGCGCCCCTGATCCATTTACCTTCAGTTTACCATACCGGTCGCAACGAGTCCAGGACAGTTGGTGTAGCCGACATCGACATTGCCAGAATCGCCCGACTCAAGGAATCGTTGCAGACCGGGGACCCGGAGCCGGACACGCATTAAACCCGGAATAAGGAATATAGACTATTAATATAGACTATTTAGGGACAAGGGACCTGCCCCCTTGTCCCCCCGGTGTCTCCTCCCGGAAGGAAAAAATTGAACCCGGTACCCACCGAGTGCCGGGTTCGGGTGATTGCTTGATTTGCGGCGTTTAGCGCGTCATCGTCACGGTCCGGGTGGCGCCGTCCCAGTCCACCCGGGCGCCAAAGGCTTCCGCGATAGAGCGGTACGGCAGCATGATCCGCCCCGGCGGGACCAGTTCGGGAGCCGCGTCGATTTCCACCTTCATCCCGTCCACCAGCAAAAGCCTGCTCCCCACGGTCACCTGCACCGTGACCCCGTGCCCGGTCAACACGGCACGACGGGCCGCGCCGTCCCACTTGATATCTCCGGGACCGAGCCCCAAGCTCAGGGCGACATAGCGCAGCGGCAGGTAGGTACGCCCGTCCTTCAGGTAGGGGACGACGTCCATCCGGGCCGTCACCCCGTTACTGGTGTAGCGGTCATTGCCGATGGTGAACACCACTGTCCGCGACACAACCGGCTCCGGTTTCGGTTCCGGCTTGGGCAGGGGCTTCGGTTCCGGCTCCGGCGCCCGGTAGTGGGCCACCAGGATGGTGCCGGCCGAAAGGTCCCTCAGTCCCTCGACTTTGGCCCTCACTTCTCCCGCGCCGGCCTTGGCGGCGTCGGTCACCCGCACCTCGGCCTCCACCCGAAAAGCGGTCCGCCGCGTGCTCTCCCGCTCGGTGCGCAGTTCCAGCACCCGGCCGTCGACCAGCGGCCTGACCTCCAGCCCCTCCCCGCTCACCAACGTGCCCTTCGCATTCGCCCAGCCGAAGCCTTCGGGCAAGGTCAGCTTGATCGGGCTGCCCTTGCGCAAAAGCCCGGCCATGTTCTCGCGGAAGGTGATCTCCACCGCACTTTTCCCGTCCGCGATGCTTTCCACCCGGCCGCTCTGAATAGTCACCTCGCCGGGGAGCACCTGCCCGGCCACCACGACACCGCTTGGGAGCTGGCCGTCCAAATGGGTAATGGTAATCTCTATGTCGCCGCTCCTCGCGGAGAGAATGGCGGACTGTATCGGAATCAAAAAGGTGGCTTTAGGGATGATGCCAGGCACCCTAATTTCACCAAGAAACTCATTCGCGGCTGTGGGTCTGATCGTCATGGTCACGGATGGATCTTCAATTGACGGGGTGTTATTCGGCAGCACCAGACTGAAATCTTTCGGCAACGCAAAGAGGGCTGCGTGCCCGCCGTCCAGCAGCGGCTCGATGCGGACTAAGAGCAGGCCAAGTTCCACCGGGTTATCCTGGGGTGCACGCCACATCTGCTCTCTGAGGAACTGGTAGGTGGTGGCCCCGCCGGCCGCCCCCGCAAACACCGACCACGCTAGGGCCGCCATCACGATGACGACAGTAACCCTTCTAAACCTTCTCATCTATTTCTTCCCCCTCCTTGTGGTCAACATAGCACACCAAGCAGGGAAACCGCAAAACACCTGAGGACAAAACAGCCAGCCGCAGGACCACCCTGCGGCCGTTTGCTGAACAAATCGCCTTACCGCTACCTGCTCCCCGTCCCGCCTGCACTCACGGCCCACGGTTTCTGGAAGGCCAGTTTCAGGTAGGCGTGCTGGCAGGCGAGATCGAACAACTCCTGCTCTGCCTCGGCCAAAGCCGCCTCGCGCTCGGCAACGTCGGCCGCCGTCGCCATCCCCACCTCGCGGGCCAGCAGAGTCACCCGAAGCGCCTCCTGCGCGGCCTTCACCTGTTCCAAGGCGGCGGCATGGGCCGCTTCCAGACTCCGCAACGAGTAGTAAAGCTCCCTGGTCGCAAGCCGCACGGCGTCGCGGGCCGAGACGGCGTCGAGTTCCGCCTGTTCGACTTCAATCTGGCGCACCTTATACGGAGTGTACTGGCCCCTGGCCCACATCAGTTCCTGGGCGTACTTGGCCAGGGTCACGCCCTCGTTCGCGAGCCAGACGGCGGGGCTCGACTCCAGCACCCGCTGGACGTGGACGTCGAGGTTATCCACCTCAACCGGCCTAAACTCCACGCTATCCACCAGCACCGGGCGGTACTGCGGCCAAAAACCGGTAAGCTGGTTCAACCCCTCGTAGGCGGCGTCGAGTTCGTTCCGGGCCGCCGCCAGCCCGGTGCGCGCCCCTGCCAGCGCCGCCTCCGCGCCGGCCAACGCCACTTGCGGCGACATTCCCGGGGCCGACATTCCCACCCGCGCCAGCGCCCTGGTCTTGCGCAGGGCCAATTCCGCCTTGCGGACGCCCGCTTCGGCCGCCCGCACCTTCTCCTTGGCTTTAAGCACGTCCCAGTACTTCCGGCAGGTGCTCAGGACCAGGCGGTCTTCTTCCACGTTCTGGGTGCGCTTGCTCATCTGCCAGTTAAGGTCGGCGGAAAGGAGCGAGTACCAGGCTATTTCCACCCGGGGGTCATAGCTTCCGCCGCGCACCGGGGTGAAAGTCAGTTGGTCAGCAGCCTGCCGGCGCAGCTCTTCCGCCTTGTCCACGTCCAGACCGGCCTTCTTTAGCGCCGCGCTCTGCCTGATGGCCAGCGTGACGGCCTCGTTCAGGGTCAGTTCCGGGGTGGCCGGCTCCTTGGCCCATCCGGCGGGGACTAGAAACATCCAGGTGGCAGCGATGACGGTAAAAAGCAGCACTAGGACGCGGCGCATAAGCTTTTCCCCTCCACAAACTAGTTAATCTGGTTAATCATTCACTGACTAAAGCATATCCCGGCCACACGGCCACGTCAACCCTTTGGCCGCAATTCCGCCCAGGAAAGCCGACCCCGGCCCGCTTTTAGGGGGCCGGGGTCGGACTGCTTATGCTTTGCTGAGTTTGTTGCTGCTTACAGCTCCATCGTCACGGTCTGGGTGGTGGCGTCCCACAGGACGCTCGCCCCGAAGGCGGTGGCGATATGGCGGAAGGGAAGCATGGTCCGCTTGTTGGTGATCTCCGGAGCCACGTCGATGGCGACGCGGGCGCCGTTGATGACCACGGCCTTCTGACCGACGGTGAACTGCACGACCCGGTCACCCTTGATCAGGGTGGCGGTGCGGGTGGCGTTGTCCCAGAAGATGTTCTCCTCCGCGACGCCCAGCGCCTGACCCGCGAAGCGGATCGGCAGGTAGGTGCGGCCGTCCTTGACGTACGGCGCGACATCCATCGTGGCCTCCACACCGCCTACCGTGTAGGTGGTGGAACCGATCACGAAGGCGGCGGTCCGCTTGGTCTCAGCCGGAGCCGGGGTGACCACGTTGGCCAGTGCCACCTTGGCTACGCAACCGGCAGCCGGGAAGGTAGTAGCGGTTTGGTTGATGGCGTCACCATTCACGTCAAAGACAATCGGTCCAACGGGGACAGTGCGGTCGACAGTAATTGCCACGTCGGAAACGGCGATGGTGCTGGCGACTGTGCTGTCGCTCCTGATCACAATTCTCAGTTCACCGCCTGTGACAGTGACACTGTCAATCCTCAGGTCGCCAGAAGTAACCTCAACCTTAGGAACCTTCGCAAAGCTGACGCCGTTCGGCCCGGCAACGGTAAGCATGCGAGGAGTTCTGTCAATGGCTCCCTTTCTGCTTTCAACGATGGTGAAGTTACCGGCAGCCTGGTTCTTCTGCCCGATAATCACATCAGGCGTAGCCGCACTGACAGTGACCGGGGCCAGAACGTTGGCCACCTTGAGCGTGCCGGTAGCGCCGGACTGGCCGGAGAACTCAAGGTTCAAGTCACCAACTGTATCGGCAGCCAAAGTGACTCTCCCATCCCTCAACAGGATTTCGGCCGCTGTTGCCGAACTTCCAGCGGTGATCGGCACTCTGAGCGTCCGGGTATCCACCGCTACGAGAGCACCAAGCGTAATGTCGCCTTTTTCAACCACGACCGTCGGGTTGGTGTTCCACACAGCGTTGTCAGGCAACTTGAAGGTGATGCTACGTCCCGCAATCAGGCTTCCGGGTACGGCTTCTTTCACGTAGAAGTCGCCGATCTTCTGAGCGGCACGCCCAGCCAGAGCATCCTCAACGGTCTTCGCTGAAACCGAAACGCCGAATTCGGCATACTTGGCAACCAACAGAGAATTAACATTCGTGCTGCTGGCACCGCCAATGGTTGCCGTCACATCGCCAAACTTGGCCAATGTTTCCGAAGGCGTGATGGTCGCCGTAACCCTTAGGAACATCCTCGGAGCTGTAACGCCGGTACGGACTACCCGCAGCTTGCGGGTATCACCAGGGACGACGGAAACGCCAATACCGTCAACACCAGGCGGCAGGCCGGTAGCAACGTTGATAATACTGGCTCCTGACCAGTCGAAACCGGTGGGAAGAGCAAACTCTAAGGAGTTGACGGCATCGACAGCAAGGCCACCCGCGATGTTCTCCTGTATATTGATTGAAACGGCTCTGCCGGCCAGACCCATCGTCGGGGTGCTGACCATCGAAACGCTTACTTGGCCGCTCGGGGCCTTACCGACTACCACACTGCCGTCGGGCAACTGGCCGGACAGGCTGGTGATGGTGCACGTAATGTCCCCACTCGCCGCTGCGGTGGTGACACCCGTAATGGGAACCGTGATCTTAACGTCGGTCAACAAACCACTGGCGGCCGAAGTGGTCAAGTCAAGGCGAAACTCCTGATTACCCAAACGCGCTACAGTAATGGTATCAGGCGGGGCTAAGGCCGGGGAGATGCTTGGAGTCGCCAGGACGGCCGGTAAGGTAACGCTCGAGGGTAGCCGGAACACGGCGGAATGCGTTCCAACTCCAAGCGCATCAATAGCGATAAAGATGGTGCCCAGATCGACGGTTGTTCCCGGCGCTGTGGTCTGAGGCACTGAAGGCGCCGTCAGCGCACTGTACGTTGTCGCCGCACCGGCCGGCACAGCCAGCGGGAGCATGATACTTAGTACGAAGATTAGGGTGAGCAGGATGGTGAGTTTCTTGCTCCTGATTTTGTACACCTATGTTTCCCTCCTTAAGATAAAGTATTTAAGGCACTTTGGGTTCTGAAACTCGTTTGGTGTTTCCGCGGTCTGTTGTTCGGACATCCCTCCTTTTCCTCCGTGCATACTTGCGGCCGACCCGCTGACCCGCTAAAGTAGGCACCCAGTGCCACCGGGTACCCCGCGGCGCGGGGCCGGCGCGAAAGGTGCTGCGCCTTTATCTGGAAGCGGCGGCCGCTGACCCGCTTTGCGGGTACCCCTGGCGGTCCCCGCCTCGCATTCCCTGGGTGCTCCGGCAGGCTTTGGACGGGCTGCCGGGACGTGCATCAACTGGTTGACGGGCGGCTAACGAGTGATATTCTGCGTTTGCTGCCATAATTCCTGCTGCGTTGGTCGGATGCTTCCAGATTTACCTGGGTAGTTAGACAGCGGGGGCGCGGGGAAAGTTCCCCGGCGGCGAAAAAATTTTTACCGGGAGCGTTAGTGGTTCCGGAGACAAGCTCATCTGGGTCCTCAACCCGGACGGCAGTATCCAACTGGGAAAAAACAGCGGCCGGCCGCGCCCGAGAATATCTTCCAAATCCCCGCGGCTCTCCGGCTTTCGCCGAACGCAGCACGTAGAACTAATGAGGGCGTCGCGGTGTATAAGGGAAGGAGACTTGGGCTTTTCCGTTGTGCTATTGACTAATCACGGATGAATGTGTAATAATGAATGTGTAATCTACGGTAAGGAGCGACGGAGATGCGTAGAATGCAGGTCGTAGTTGAAGAATGGCAGTACGAGGTTTTGCGGGCAATCGCCGCGCGGCAGGGGAAATCGGTATCGGCTGTCTTGAGGCAAATTATCGCCAGCCAGGTAAGCAAAACCTCTGGCAAAGACCCCCTGCTGGAAGTTGCCGGGTTAGCCCAGGCGCCACCGGAAAAAGACCTGGGTAGTGAAACAATTGACGAACGCCTCTATAAGGCGTGAGTAAAATGCGCCAGATATTCGTAGACACCAGCTTTTGGTACGCTCACGCCTTTGCCGGTGACGCCCATCACCGGGAGGCGGCAGCTTTTCTCAGCCACGTGCCTGCTCCCCTTGTAACTTCTAACTTCGTTTTCGACGAATTAATGACTATCCTGCGGTATGATTTCGGCCACCATGTAGCCGTGAAATACGGGAAACACCTGCGGGAGAGCAAGATTTGCACTCTGGTACGCCTGAACGCCGAGGATGAAGAAACAGCCTGGGCGCTTTTCCTCAAGTACAGCGATCAGAATTTCCGTTTTACCGACTGCACCAGCTTTGCTCTCATGCGCCGCCTGGGGATTAACGAGGCAGCCGCTTTTGACGGTCATTTTGATGCTGCCGGTTTCACCCGCTTACCCGCGGTACCGCTAAGAAAAAAGCCGCCGAAGTAAAGGTAATAGAGCGAACTATACAACACCCGAAGACGCATGATCCGAAAAGCGGTTCAACAATCCATAGCTGTGGAGCGCATGAAATCCATAACCGTAAAATTGGATGAAGCCACTTTCCGGCAGTTGCAAGAAGCGGCGGAAGCCGGGGGGATCAAAAACCAGAGTGAACTGGTGCGTCGCGCCTTAAAGACCTATCTGGCAAGAGAATCGCTGGCGGCCAGGAAACAGGCGGTCGCCGATTATGCGGCCGATGCCGGCGCTCAGCAGGAAGCGGTCGGTCTGGCGGAAACCGGCCTCGATGATCTGAAGGACTACCTTGAACAGATTGAGGAAGGGGATGCATAGGCCTGTCCGCCGGGGAGACATATATCGGATCGCTTTGGGCGATACGAAGGGCCACAAGACGCGAGGCTCTCATTATGCGGTGGTGGTACAGGCCGATTTGTACAATGTTTTGAGTACCGCGTTGGTTGTCCCGCTTTCCAGTTCCGTTAAACGCCCGGCCCCATTTCACGTCCCCCTGCAGGTTCTGGGGAAGCGTACTTATGCCCTGGTGGAGCAATTGCGGGCGGTGGACGTAAACCGCCGGCTCAAAGAACACATCACCAGTATAATTGATTCTGGGATTGCACGAAGATTACCGCTGGCTGTAATAGGCCGGGTTGCCCCCCCACGTGCAGATATTTGCGGATATTTTTCGTCCGTCCCCGCCGGGGGGAGGTGGAAATAATTAAGCCCTTTCCAAATGGAAGGACATGTACTAAATTATTAAACAGGTAAAGTAAAAGAAATATTTACAAATTGATTAACCGGGCCGGAACTTTTTTTTCTGCCGCAATGTCAAATGAGGTAAGTTAGAAGGTTCCGCGCGCCCAGGGGAGTGCTTCCCCTTTGGACGACGTCAAGACGCTGGTCCGGCGCTCGCAAGCCGGCGATACCGCCGCCTTCGAGGAGCTGGTCCGGCTGTACCAGGACAAGATATACGCGCTGGCCTGCCACCTCGCTGGGAACCAGGCCGACGCCGAGGATCTGGCGCAGGAGGCCTTCGTGAAGGCGTATTATGCCTTGAAGGGCTTCCGCAACGAGGCCGACTTCGGCACCTGGCTGCACCGGATCACGGTGAACCAGTGGATAAACCTCAAGCGGCGGGAGCGGCCGACCCTCTCCCTCGACGAGCCGGTGCAGACCGGCGACGGCGAGGTGCAGCGGGAGCTGGCGGCGGCGTCCGCGGAGCCGCAGGAGGCGCTGGAGCGCAAGGAGTTCCAGCGGTTCGTGCGGCGGGCGCTGGGGGAGATTTCCCGGGAGCACCGGGTGGTGCTGGTGCTGCGGGAGATGCACGACTACAGTTACGAGGAGATCGCCCGTGTCCTGGACTGTTCCCTGGGCACGGTGAAGTCCCGCATCAGCCGGGCGCGGACGGCCCTGAAGGAAAGGGTGGGGGCGCTGGCCCGGGAGGCGGGCGTGGCGCTCCCGGTCGAGCGGGAACGCCGGGGTGGTGACGAACGGTGAAGTGCCTGGAGGCGAGACAACTTTTTTCGGCGCACCTGGACGGGGAACTGGCCCCGGCCGAGGGTGAGCTTTTGCGGGCGCACCTGGCGGAGTGCGGCGCTTGCGCCGCCGATTTCGAACTGGAGCGTGCGGTGTCGCTGGTGCTCCGGGAGAGCGCCGTGGCCGACCCGCTGACCCGCCAAAGCGGGTACCCCCGGGTGCCCCGGGCGCCGGAGGGCTTCGCCCGGGGCGTGACCGCGGCCATCGAGAAGCGGCGGCGGGGCCGGGCGGTCGGGTGGTTCGGCGGTTGGCGACCGGCCTTGGCGGCGGCGGCCGCTTCCCTCTTGATCGCCGCCGGCGCGCTGGGTTACGGGGCACAGCAGTGGCTCGCCCGGGGGCCGGTGATCGCCCAGCATGATCTGCCGGGCGCGGTCGGCGAAGTAACCGCGCCGGCGGGTGACGTGCCGGCGGCGCCGGTGACCGAGAGCCCGGGCGGTACGGGTCAGGGTGGAGAGACGCCGGGCGTTGCGCCGGCCGGCGAGCGGGCCGGGCCCGGCCAGGCACCGGTCACCAAGCCGGATGCGGCGCCGGAAACCCGGCCGGACCGGGAACCGGGGCGCACCCAGGTGGCGGTGGCGCCGGTGGAACAAAAGGTGTTTTTGAACAAGCCCCGGAGTATTGAAAGCACGCTGATCAAGCTGAACGTGGACCACCCCGCGCAGGTACGGAATCAGGCGCTGCTCGTCGCCGGAGATGCGGGGGCCGCGCTGCAGTCGCAGGCGGCACAGTCCGGGACGGTCGAGGTGCTGCGGTTCTATGTGGATCCCGGTAAGGCCGAACAGTTCACCAACCGGCTGGCGGACCTGGGCCGGGTGGCGGACCGGCAGAGCGATTCGCGCGACATCACCCGCCAGTTCGCCAGCACATTGGAGCAGTACCAGGAGCTTCTGGCCCAGCGGCCGCGGGTGACCGACCCGGGTGAGCTGGCCACCCTGGACGAGCGAATTGCCTCCCTGGAGCGATGGCTCACCGAGCACGACCGGGAAGCGGAAGAACACGTGGTGGTGCTGGTGCTGCAGCAGAATTAAAATTAAGGAGAAATTCGAAGGAGCCCCGAACGGGCTCCTTTTTGTTTGCTGCACCTTTTGTTTTCAGCGATAGGCTCGACCTCGTTTTGGGTGGGCTTAGTGTGCTAACGCAGGTCACCTGGGATAATGGTCCATTTGGCAAGATAATAACGAAGTTGCTGTTGTACGAAAGGCAGGCCGGTGGTATACTTGAAGTAAGAATATTATACATTCGGTAAGGAGGGGCTGTGTATGACCGCGCAGGTGGTGCGGGTAACGGCCAAAGGTCAACTGACCGTCCCGGTTTCAATCAGGCGTTCTCTGGGCATCCGGGAGGGCGACTACCTGGCGGTGTACCTGGATGGAGACGGTATCCGTCTGAAAAAGGTGGAAACCGTCCGCCCGCTCGACAAGGATGATCCCTTCTGGCGGCTGGTCGGGTCCGGAGCCAGCGGCCTCGGCGACGTGGCCGAGAATCACGACCGTTACCTGGCAGAGGGAGAGCGTGAACGGTGGAAAGAGTGATGGTGGATACCAGCGCCGTTTACGCCCTGCTGGACCGGTCGGACAAACGGCACGCGCAAGCCAAAAAGCTTTTGCACCATCTCCGGGTGACTTCGGCGCCGATTCTGCTCACCAACTTTGTGGTCGCCGAATGTCACGCCCTGATTGCCGGCAGGCTGGGACCGGACCTCGGCCGGGCATGGTTAAGGGGCCTGGTCTGGCCGGTGGAGCGGGTCACCGAAGAAGATGAGAACCGGGCCCGGGAAATCATACTCACCTACGAAGACAAATCCTTTTCCTATACCGACGCCACCACGTTCGCCTTGATGGAACGGCTGAACATCGGCACCGTTTTCGCGTTCGACATTCACTTCGCCCAGTTCGGGTTCCGCCTGCTGCGGGATTAACCCCGGTTTACCGGCGGCCGCTGCCGTTCTAGGGTGATGGAAGCGGTGATAACGATCCGTCCTGGTCCAGAAACGCGTAATAGGCCCCGGTATCGACAAATGCTTGTTTACCGGCTATAGAGATATTGGTCATGAGGGGCGATCCGGGCCAGGGAAATTATACTCACCTGCAGGGTGCGGCTGAAGAATTATAAGGTGGCGGCCGATCTGGCGCGGGAATTGTTTTCCGAAAAGGCAGCCAAGATGGTCTTTGTTTCTCCGGCCCATCATGCCCGGGAGGGCCCGAAAGGGGCTCTTTTTTGTTTTGCTTTACCGGCCGGCGGCGAGGAAGCGGTTTAGGGCCGCGGCCAGCTCGGCGCGGGTAACGGGGGCGGCGGGGGCGAAGCGCCCGTCCGGGCGGCCGCGGAAGATCCCGGCCTCGTAGGCGCGCGACACGGGGGCTTGCGCCCAGTCGGGCACCAGGGCCCAGTCGGCGTAGGGCGGCGGGGAATCCGGCGGCGGGTCCCGGAACTGCTCAAGCGCGCGCACGAGGACGGCGGCGGCCTCGGCCCGGGTGACGGGAGCCGCAGGGCGGAAGGTGCCGTCCGGGTAGCCGCTGACCAGACCGCGGTCGCGGGCGGCGGCGACCGAGGGCCGGGCCCAGTCCGGGACGGCGGCATCGTCGGCAAAGCCGGGGGCGGCGCCCGGTCTGGTGGGCCAGCCCAGGAGGCGCACCAGCACGGCGCTGAACTCGGCGCGGTTCACGGGGCGGTCCGGCCGGAAGGTGCCGTCCGGATAGCCGACCATCAGGTTCCGGGCGCTCAGGGCCTGGATGTCCCGCTCGGCCCAGGAGCCCCGGATGTCCGTCAGGACGCGCGCTTCCCGGAGCGGCGGGAAGGACACCGTCTGCCCGGTGACGGCGCCGCTCTGGCTGTCCACCGCCACCACCCGCAGGCTGGTTTCACCGGGCTGCCTCTGGACCGGGTAGGCGAAGCTCCTCTCCCGCAGGGGCACTTCCAAGCGGCTGCCGTCGGCGTGCACGAAATGCACCCGGTCGGCGCTGGTGCGCCCGCTCACCAGCAGGTAGCCGTTAAACGGCAGTCCGGAAGCGCTCAGCTCCGGAGCGGGTACGCCGGGAACCGACCGCGCCGCCACCTCGATCAGCACCTGCTCCGCCCCGGCCGGCAGGGCGGTGAACTCCACCCGTTCGCCGGGGCGCAGGCTCTCGGCGGTGACCGGGTAGCCGTTTTTGAGCACCGCGGTGCGCGGGTCCAGCCGGTACTCCTGTCCGTCGATGCGGACCAGCCGGCGGCCGGGGTCATACATTTCCAGGGTGCCCGCCCCTCGGACCGCCCGTTCGGCAACGTCGAAGCGCAGCGCCCGGCCGACCCGCCCCGGCTGGTGCGGGTGCCCCGCCGGGTCCAGGAGCACCCGCACCCAGAGACCGGGGGACAGCGCGGCGGCGTCCACCCGCAGGCCCCAGCGGAAGAACTGGGTGCCGGGCGTAAAGGTGATACTTCGAAACACGTCGTACTCGTCCATCAGGTAAGCCACGGTTTCGCCGGTGTACAGCACCTGGCCGTACAGCACCCGCGAGAACGCCTCCACCCCCAGCACTTCCCGCGAACCCGGCAGGAGCACCGCCAGGAGGCGGTCGCCCGGCCGCAAGGCTTCAAGAGGCACGGTCTCCCGGTCCCGGCGGATGGCGGCGCCGGGAAAGACTTTGAACTCGGTGCCGGTTTCCAGAGTCAGGCGCCGGCTTTCGGGGTCGACCGCGTGCAGCCCGCCAAAGGCGATCGGCCGGCGGGCGCTGATATACTGCACTTCCCCGGTGGTTGGCGACAGGACCAGGCGGACCGCCATGCCGGCCCGCAGTTCTCCCACCACAGCCGCGCCAGCCGCGCCGAAGGGCCGGTCGATCCAACAGCCGTCCACCACGACGTCGTCGATGGAAACGGCGGCCGCGGGGGAAATCCGCAGGGGCTCCTCGTCCCCGACCAGCCGGATCTTCCCGGCGGCGGCGTCAATCGCGGCCAGGAGTCCGTCCCGCTCCCGGTAGAAGGCCTCCACCCGCCACAGGGTCTGGGTGGACGGGTTGACGGCACCCGTGATTTCCACCCCCGGAGGCAGCGCTTCCGGGGTCCCCGGGGCGCCGTTGATCCAGACGGCGTTCCGGCCCTGCGGGGCCAGGAAGTAGCCGCCCTCCCGCTCCAGCGGATTGATGGCCGCGAACACGGTCTCCCCCTCGAAGTCCAGGGTTTTCACCGCCCCGGCGCGCCAGGTTGCGGACACGGCGTACGCAGCCCGGGGCGCCTCAGCGGAAGGTCCGAACAGATAGAGGTCGGCGCCGGGCAGAATGTCCTTTGCGGTGCCGCCGGCGCGCACCCCGTTCACCAGGTTTTTCGCCCCGGCGCGCGGGAGTTCGACCCGGCCGCCGCCGGCGGTCTCCAGCGCGTTTCCGTTCGCGCCAAGGGCCGTCTCCCGCACCGGAAGGCAGCCGAACACCAGGGCGAAGTCCTGGGCGGGCGCCGCCGTCCCGCGGCTCCAGGCAGCGTTTTCGGCGACGCGCGCCGCCCGGACGGTCACGGTGTAGGTCCCGGGCTGCGGCCGCGCGATGACCACCCGCTCGATGTTGTTCACGTCGTCGGACCGGCCGATGCCCGCGAAGTCGTTGCCGTGGAAAACCGTGCCGTCCGGCGAGGTGACCGTCAGGTCCAGGTTGTTCACCAGGGTGCGGGCCGCCCCCGGGGCGGCGGGCGGGTCGGTCCAGGCCAGGGTGGCCGAAAAGGGCGCGTCGGGGTGTTCGACCGCGAAGGTGCGGGAGACGGCCTCGCCCTCCGCCAGGCCGTTGTGGGCGTCGATGTGGTGGAAGGTTTTCTCGCGCAGGGCGAGGACGGTGGCGCCGAGGTCCAGGATGCCGAAGGTCTGCCTTGGCTCCGCCCCTTTTACGGGTCGGGCGCCGTTCACCAGGGCGGCGCGCAGGAGGGCCGCCGAGGGGCGGGCCAGGCGTTCCTCGACCCTGAAGTACTCGCGGAGCAGGACGGCGGACCCGCCGGCCGCGGCCGCGGCCATGCTGGTCCCCTCCATCCGCTGGTAGGCCGGGTGGGCCGGGTAGTTGTCGGCCACGAGCGCCGAGCGGGCCGAGATGACGGCGGTGCCGGGCGCGAGGAGGTCCGGCTTAATGCGCCCGTCGGCCGCCGGGCCGCGGCTGGAGAAGGCGGCCGCTTTATCGGCGGCCAGGCTGTCCGGGCCGTAGGCCGGGCGGGGGTTCTGAGACGCCCCGACCACCAGGGCGTTCTTGCTGTTTGCTTCCGGGGTGAGGGTGCCATGATGCGGGCCGGCGTTCCCGGCGCCGAACACGGGTAAAAAGTCGCGGTAGTAGTGCACGAAGCGGTCCACCTGGGCGCTGACACTCCGATAGGCGTTGGTCCGGCCGCCCCAGCCGTTCACGTGCACGCGGGCGCCGGCCTCGTAGGCCGGGCGGAAGAGCGACACCAGGTCGGCGGGCGGTTCGAGTTCGCCGGCCGGGTTTAGAAGGGCCTGGAAGTAGATGCTCGCTCCCGGGGCCACGCCGCGGTGTTTCCCGCCGGAGGCGGTGCCGGTCCCGGCCACCGTGGCCGCGACGTGGGTGCCGTGCCCGACCGGGTCGGCCGTGCCGCCGCCGGACCAGGAACGCAGGAGGACGACCTTGGGCATGCGGCCCGGGACGCTGGCGAGGTCGGGGTGGATCTCGTCGGTGCGGCCCCGGTCCAAGCCGCTGTCGGCCACGGCCACGATCTGGCCGGCCCCGGTTAGGCCAGACGGCGTGGCGAAGCCCGGCACGGTGAGAAAATCAGCCCCGATGACCGCGCGTACCCGGTCGTTCAGAAGGACAGGGGCTTCGTAAGGTTCAAGGGAAAAGACGTCCGGGCTGCCGGCGAGCGCCTCGGGCAGCGGGGTGGACAGGCTCACCCGCAGGACCCGGCCGTCCTCCTCGTCCAGGCCGCGCAGGACAGTGCCGCCGTGCGCGTGCACCAGGGCCGCCACCCGGTCCTTGGCGTCCGCCCGGAACAGGGTGACGTTGAGCACCAGGGGATCGCCACCGGACCCGTCTGCGGGCCGGCCCGCGTCCGCGGCCGCGGCGGCGGAGGCCGGCGGTGGGACCGTTTCAAGGACGGTGAGAGGGCCGGTGCGGCCGGTTTTGCCGGGTCTGGTCTCCGGGCCGGCCGCCGGGCCGAAGAGCCCGCCGCCCCCCGGCGCGAGCAGAAAAACCGTAATCAGCAACGCACTGAGCACGACAAGCGCGCCGAGCACGAACAGTTGCCTTTGCTTTTGCATGCGGCCTCCACTTTTTATTTAAGGAAGTCCGACATCAGGGCGGCCACCCGGGTTTATCGGGTTAGCCGAGTTTACAGGGTTATCCGGGTTACCCATCGTGCATGTTCGTCAACTGGCAGGTTCGCCGATATTCTACCACAGAATTACAGGTTCCGGCACGGTTTGCCCCTGGTAATATATAGACGGCCCAAAGATCGCTCCGGTTTTTCCTACCTGCCCCAACTCTTTACAAGCCTCCCAACCACCTGACGTACGCTCTTTGACCGCCCAGCAGGTTGACCAGCTTTTCGTCCGCCGTCCAATATTCGCAGACTTCCCCCGTTTTCTCGGCAACCACTTCGGCAACGGCCAGGAAAGCCGCATCGTAGAGGGTGGGCAGATCAAACCGGCGGCTGATCAGCCAGGCCCGCTCCTGAACCGCACGGTGCTCCAGGTACACGATTTCCGGCAACTCCCGGAACATGGACCACAGTTCGTCCGCTTCCCCAATAGCGAGTTCACCGGTTCGGCATTTCTTGCGCAGAACCGTCCCCAGCTCTGCCCAGGCAAAGGCAGGCAAGACAACGACCCGCCGTTTTGCAATAACCCTTCGAAACAAGGCCACCGCCAGATCGCTGCCTGGTTCTTCAACGAGAATCTTGATCAGCACGGAGGTATCCAGGCAGATGCAGCTACTCATAACGGGCCGGTCCCTCGCGGAGTTCGCGGATCAAACGGGTGGAATCATCCTGAACCCCGCTTCTTTCGGCTATCCGGGCCTTCAACCGGAGTATCCGGTCCAAGATGTCCGTTTGGCTTGGGGTCTGTTCAAGTTCATCCACCCGGTTTCGCCGCCGCATTTCTTCGAAGGTCTCGGCGTCGATCAGATATGCTACCGGTTTCGACCGCTGCAGAATGACCGCCGGTTCCCTGGTGCGCACCACTTCGTCCAGGAGGGCGCGGATACTCTTCCGAACCTCCGTTACGTTTGCCATACGCATTAATATTACCTCCAACTGTACTATTAACCGTAGCATATCACGAAAAAGGAAAGATTAGAAGGGTCAACAGTGAAAGATTAAAACCCCGGGTTAGAAGTCCCGGGGTTTGCAGATGATCTCGCGGATCTTGAGGTCGAAGAAGTGCTGGGAATGCGCCGGGCTGATGACGCAGGCGGTGTCGGCGCCGGTGCCGCTGCCCGCGATGCAGACGACGTCCTCCCCGGGCGGAACCAGCCCCGCGTCGCAGGCCATGCCGGCGATCTCGGCGCAGACCTTGACGCCCTGGCCGAGCATGCGCAAGGCGTCGGCCACGATTTCCGACGGGTAGACGCCCTGGAACTTGAACCGCAACGCCCGGTCGATCCCGGCCAGGAGGTGGGTGGTGGTCAGGAGCTTCACTCCGGCTGCGGCGAGTTTCGCCCGCATTTCCGGCGGCATCTCGTCCTCCCCGGGGCGGGCGAAGCCCACCTGGTGGGTAACGCAGACGATCTCGAGGCCGGACTCCAGGAGTTTTTCGGCGGTCTGCCCGCGGTGCGAGGCAACGATGATCCGGGAAATGCTCAGCTCGCGAGCGCGGGCGACAGCGGCCCGGATGGTGGCGTCGGTGTTGGCGGGACCTTTAGTGGGCCAGTGCATATTGTTAAGCCCCCTCTCCTTCTGATTCGGGCGGGAAAGGGGTCAGACCCCTTTTCCCGCATGTCACACGGTCCCTGAAAAAAGTGTCAGACACCTCTTTGGGCACCTTTTCCCCACGTTAGACGACGCGGCGGAAGAGTTTGTCCTTCTTGGGGCGGGGCAGGTAATTCATCAAGGATAGGGCGCGTCCGGTGCCCATTGCCACGCACGAGATGGGGTCGTCGGCCAGAACGACGGGGAGTTTGGTCTCCTCGGACAGGAGCCTGTCCATGCCGTTAAGGAGCGATCCGCCGCCCGTAAGGATGATCCCCTTATCCACCAGGTCGGCGGACAACTCCGGCGGAGTGCGCTCAAGAACTTCCTTGACCGCCCCGACCACCAGGTGCAGCGGTTCGATGATTGCCTCCCAGACCTGGGTGGTGGATACCTCCACCGCCTTGGGCAGGCCGCTCATCACGTCACGCCCGCGGATGGCCACCGACCGCTCCTCGGCGCGGCGCGGGTAGGCGGTGCCGATCTCGATCTTGAGTTCCTCGGCCGTGCGCTCGCCGATCAAAAGGTTAAACTCGCGGCGCACGTAACGGACGATGGCATCGTCGAACTTGTCGCCGCCCACCTTGAGCGAGAGCGAGCACACGATGCCCCCCAGAGCCAGCACCGCCACGTCGGTCGTGCCGCCGCCGATGTCCACGACCATGGACCCGGAGGCCTGGGAAATGTCCATGCCCGCGCCGAGCGCGGCGGCCATCGGCTCCTCGATCACGTGCGCCTGGCGCGCCCCGGCCTGCATGGCGGCCTGACGCACCGCCCGTTCCTCCACGCCGGTCACCTGGGCCGGAATGCAGACCATCACCCGGGGCCGGAACAGAAAACGGCGGGCACCCACCTTGTTGATGAAATAACGGAGCATCTTTTCGGTAACGTCGAAGTCGGCGATCACCCCGTCCCGCATGGGGCGGATAGCCACGATGTTACCAGGGGTGCGTCCCAGCATCCGCCGGGCCTCGGTGCCCACGGCGATGACCTGGCCGCTGTCCTTGTTGATCGCCACGACAGAAGGTTCGCGCAGCACTATGCCCCGGCCCTTCACATACACCAGGACCGAGGCCGTTCCCAGGTCGACGCCGATATCCGGCGCGAAGTTGAACACGCTGTCTGCCTCCATTTCTGTTACTACTTCCCGATTACGGGCCTGTCCAAACCGGCGTCGAAAAAAGATATGCGGGGGGAAATCCACACCCAGGCGCGCCGGGACGGCGCGCCGCGAGCTACCGGATGCAAAAAGCCGTTTGCCGTAATCCTCACTGTTTTTATTTTATTCTACATAATATGGATATGATCCTCCTGTTTCGCCAAAAACTTACCCGGTTTCTTTATACTTCTTGCGGGTGGCTTCTCCGCCACGCAGGTGCCGTACCGACTTGTTGTGTTCCAGGACTATTCGCACCCGGTTGGCCAACTTCTTGTTCAGGGAGGGTAGTCGCTCGGTCATGTCCTTATGGACCGTGCTTTTGCTGACCTTGAAAACGGTGGCCGCCTGGCGAACCGTGGCCTTGGACTCCAGAATGAAGGCGCAGATGTCCAGCACCCGCTTCTGAATATACTCCTGCATCACCTTACCTCCCGGTCAGGCTGGTTAGGTGATTTATATGCGGCAAAAACGCTTAAATGCTTGGCCACAAAAAAGAAAATGGCCCCTTAAAACAAGAAGCCATCAAGGTTTAGGGTCAGGACCCCAACTTGAAAGTCAGGGAAGGTAAAAAGGGGCCAGGCCCCTTTTTTAGTAGGGTTCGACACGGGCGCCGGTGTAGTAGTGTTCCAGGATGCTCCGGAAGTCGTGCCCGGCCTCGGCCAGACCCCGGGCCCCGTACTGGCACAAGCCCACGCCGTGCCCGTGCCCGCTGGTCTCTAAGATGAGCTGCCCGCCCTCGATCGTCTGCGTGAAGTTTGTCGAACGCAGGCCCAGGCGCTCACGCACCGTGGTGGCGGTGACGGTCCGGCCGTTGAACGACAGCAGCTTGGGACGCCCGGTGGATGTGTATTCCAGAATCTCGACCACCGCCGCGGGAGACGCGCCGGTGGTGACGGCGACCGCCGCCAGGTCGGTGCCGAGCGCTTCGTCCACGTCCTCCAGCGTGAAGGTGCGCCGCTCACCAGGGTACGGGTCGGTACAGTAAGGGCAGATCACACTGCGCAGGTAGGGCACCCTGAATTTCCACACGTCTTCGGAGTTTTCGGTCGCCCCGCCGCACGAGGAGTGGTACAGCGGATCGATGAGTTGGCCCTCAAAGGTGAGCACCAGGCCCTCGGTGGCATCCACCGCCCGTTTGATCTTGTAGTAGTTCCGGTAGTAATCCCAGGTGGTCCAGCGTTCCCGCAGTTCATCGCGGGACACCCAGCCCTGGCCCTGGCGCGGGTCGTCGCTCGCGTCCGCACCCGGGTGCGGGCTGTTCGCCACGCCGCCGGCCACCAGGCGTTTCAACATGTAGGTCCGCGCGCACACCGCCTGGGCCTTCAGGGCCTCCGGGTGGAAGGCGGCCGGCATCTCGGCGGCCACCACCCCGACCACGTAGTCTGCCAGGGTCAGGTTTATTACCTCACCCGTCTGGTGGCGGTACAGCCGCACGTCGGTCCGGACCTCCGGCTCGCCGGTGTCCGCCAACCGGCGGGCATACTCCTGAGCGGCGTCGGGAAAGGCGATCGCCGCCGCGACGGCCAGCAGCACCAAGCCCCAGAACAGTCTCCGCACCTCTTTCAATCCCTCCGTGTGCCAATATCTGGCTCTTTACCCAGGAGTTTATGTTTTTTGGGGGTAAATTATACGGAGGGACAGGGCATGGAAAAAGACCGAGGTGATGAGTCACCTCGGTCTTTTTTCGAAGCCTGAAGCTCTTACGAAATCTTTAGCGTTTGATCTGTCCGGCCGCTTCGATCCTGGCCACAGCGCGTGCCAGCGCCGCCTTGGCCCGGACCACGTCGATCTCGGGGTCCTTGGCCGCCAGGCGCTTCTCGGCGCGCTCCTTGGCCTTTTCAGCCCGCGCGAGGTCGATCTCCTCGGGGCGCTCCGCGGCGTTGGCCAGCACGACCACCCGGCTGTCACGGACCTCCACGAAACCGCCCGCGACCACGAACGTGCTCCACTGGCCTTCCTTCTGGATGCGGAGCAGGCCGGGCCTCAAGCTGGAAATGAGCGGGGTGTGCCCCGGCAGGAAACCCAGATCGCCGTCGGTACCCCGGACGTGAACGAAACGGGCCTCGTCTCCGTAAATCACCCGCTCAGGGGTAACGATGGAAACCTTTTGGGTGGCTTCTGCCATTCATATCCACATCCTTACTTGCTCGTTGACCGGTTCCAAGCGATCCCCGCCGCCCGCCTAGGAGGCCTCGAGGATCTTCTTGCCCTTCTCGACCGCCTCCTCGATGGTACCGACCATGTAGAAGGCGTCCTCCGGCAGGCCGTCGTGCTTACCGTCCAGGATTTCCTGGAACCCGCGGATGTTGTCCTTAAGCGACACGTACCGCCCCGGGGTGCCGGTGAAGGCCTCGGCCACGTGGAAGGGCTGCGACAGGTACCGCTGCAGTTTGCGGGCCCGGGCCACGATCAGTTTGTCCTCTTCGGAAAGTTCCTCCATCCCGAGGATGGCGATAATATCTTGTAATTCCTTGTACCGCTGCAACACCTTCTGCACGCCGCGCGCCACCTGGTAGTGCTCCTGCCCGACGACGTTCGGGTCGAGAATACGCGACACCGAGTCGAGCGGGTCCACCGCCGGGTAGATGCCCAGCTCGGCGATCTGCCGGGACAGCACCACGGTGCCGTCCAGGTGGGCGAAGGTGTTCGCCGGGGCCGGGTCGGTCAGGTCGTCGGCGGGCACGTACACGGCCTGCACCGACGTGATCGAACCCTTGGTGGTGGAGGTGATCCGCTCCTGAAGCTGGCCCATTTCCGTCGCCAGGGTGGGCTGGTAACCCACGGCGGACGGCATGCGGCCCAACAGCGCGGAAACCTCGGTACCGGCCTGGGCGAAGCGGAAGATGTTGTCGATGAAGATCAGCACGTCGGCGCCTTCCTCATCGCGGAAGTACTCGGCCAGGCACAGGCCCGTCAGGCCCACCCGCAGGCGGCAGCCCGGGGGCTCGTTCATCTGGCCGAATACCATCATGGTCTTGTCCAACACGCCGGCCTCGGTCATTTCCAGCAGCAGTTCGTTACCCTCACGGGTCCGCTCACCCACGCCCGCAAACACCGAGATGCCGCCGTGCTGCTTGGCGATGTTGTTGATGAGCTCCATAACGATAACGGTCTTGCCCACGCCAGCACCGCCGAACATCCCGATCTTGCCGCCCTTCATGAAGGGCACCAGAAGATCGATCACCTTCAGGCCGGTTTCCAGCTGCTCCACCTTGGTCGACTGGTCGACCAGGGCCGGGGCCGGACGGTGAATCGGGTAATAGGTCTCGGCCTTGATGTCGCCCAATCCGTCGATCGGCATGCCCAGCACGTCGATCAGCCGGCCCAGGACGGGACGGCCCACCGGCACCTTGATCGGCGCGCCGGTGTCGACTACCTTGGCACCGCGGACCAGACCGTCAGTGGTGGACATGGCCACGGTGCGCACCACGTTGTTCCCCAGGTGCTGCGCCACTTCCAGCGTCAGGTTGAACTTGCGCCCGAACGCGTCCACCTTGTCGGTCTCGATTGTCAAGGCGTTGTAAATCTCGGGGACCTGGCCCGGCGGGAACCGGACGTCCACCACAACGCCGATGATTTGGACTACCTCACCTACATTCATTGCGTTCCCCGAACCTCCTCACGAACATTATTCGAGTGCCGCCGCACCGCCGACGATGTCCAGCAACTCCTTGGTGATGCCTTCCTGGCGCAGCCGGTTCATCTGGAGCGTCAGGCGATCGATCATTTCACCCGCGTTCTTGGTGGCCGCATCCATCGCCATCATGCGGGCACTCTGCTCGCTGGCCTTGGATTCGATTAAACCGTGGTATACACTGTTCTCAACATACCTGGGCAGCAAATAATCCAGGACGTCCGCGGCTGAGGGCTCGAAGATGTAGTCGACCGTCGCCTTTTTCGGGGCGGCGGCTTCCTCTCCCCCGGCCTTTTCCGCGGCTTCCTCCGCCGGCGGTTCCACCGGCAGGAGCTTCACCACGGTCGGCTGCTGGACCAACATGTTCACGAACTTGCTGTACACCATGTACACCGCGTCGTACTCGCCGGCGATGTACTTGTTGATCACAAACCGCGCGATCTGCTGGCCCTGCTCAAACCGGATGTTCTCGCCCAGGCCGATGAACTCCGCGTCCCGCTCCCAATCCCGGAAGCGGAAGAAGTTCCGGCACTTGCGGCCCACAGCCACCAGCTTGAATTCTTCCCACTTGCTCAGTTCCTTGACGGCGGTGCGCAGGATGTTTGAGTTGAAACCGCCGCATAATCCGCGGTCGGCGGTGATCACGATGTAGCACACCCTCTTCGGCTCACGTACCGTCAACAGGGGGTTCTGCACGTCACGGGCCGCGGAAGCCACCCGGCCCAGCACCTCGTGCAACTGCCGGGCGTAAGGCCGCGCGGCGACCACGGTCGCCTGGGCCCGGGCCATCTTAGCCGTGGCCACGGCCTTCATAGCCTTGCAGATCTTCTGGGTACTCTTTACGCTCTTAATGCGCCGCCGAAAGTCGCGTAGCGCAGGCATCCTAACACCTCACCTTCCGCGCCTAGCTTAGCCCGTGCTGCGTAACAAACATCTGTTTGAATTCTTCAACAGCGGCCTTCAGCTTGGACTCGTTTTCCGGGGTAATCTTCTGGTTGACCTTGATGTCCTCGCCAATCTCGGGCTTTTCGGTGCGCATGTACTTCAGGAACTCGATCTCGAAATCGCGTACCTTGTCGGCCGGAAGGCTGTCCAGGTAGCCGCGCACCCCGGTGTAGATGGACATGACCTGCTCCTCGAGCGGCATCGGGTTGTACTGGCCCTGCTTCAGGAGCTCGACCATGCGCTCGCCGCGGGTCAAACGCGCCCGGGTGGCCCGGTCGAGGTCGGAACCGAACTGGGCGAAGGCCGCAAGCTCACGGTACTGGGCCAGGTCGAGGCGGAGCTGGCCGGCCACCTGGCGCATCGCGGTCCGCTGGGCTTTGCCGCCCACACGCGACACCGAGAGACCCACGTTGATGGCCGGGCGCACGCCGGCGTAGAACAGGTCGGGCTCCAGGATGATCTGGCCGTCGGTGATGGAGATCACGTTCGTCGGAATGTAGGCCGACACGTCGCCCTGCTGGGTCTCAATGACCGGCAGCGCGGTCATGGAACCGCCGCCGATATTGGGGTGCAGCTTGGCGGCCCGTTCCAGGAGCCGTGAGTGCAGGTTGAACACGTCGCCCGGGTAGGCCTCGCGGCCGGGCGGGCGCCGCAGCAGGAGCGACAGCTCGCGGTAGGCGGCCGCCTGCTTGGAAAGGTCGTCATAAACGACCAGGACGTCCTTGCCGGCTTCCATGAATTCCTCACCCATCGCCGCGCCGGCGAAGGGGGCGATGTAAAGGAGCGGGGACGGGTCGGAAGCACCGGCCACGACCACGATAGTGTGATCCATGGCGCCCTCCTCGTGCAGCTTCTGGATCACGTTGGCCACGGTGGACGCTTTTTGGCCGATGGCCACGTAGATGCAGATACAATCCTGACCCTTCTGGTTGATGATGGTGTCCACCGCGATCGCCGTCTTGCCGGTCTGGCGGTCGCCCATGATCAGTTCGCGCTGCCCGCGGCCGATCGGGATCATCGCGTCCACGGCCTTGATGCCGGTTTGCAGCGGGGTGTCCACCGGGGACCGGAAGACCACGCCGTGGGCGATTTTTTCAATGGGACGGAACCTGTCGGTTTTGATGGGCCCCTTGCCGTCCAGCGGCTCGCCGACCGGGTTGACCACGCGCCCAATCAGCGCCTCGCCCACCGGCACCGAAGCAATACGGCCGGTCCGCTTGACCACGTCGCCTTCCTTGATGTGCAGGTAGGACCCCAGGATAACGCAACCGATGTTGTCCTCTTCCAGGTTGAGGGCCATTCCCAGGGTGCCTCCCGGAAACTCCAGCAACTCGGAATACATGCAATCTTCCAGTCCATACACCCGCGCCACGCCGTCACCGATCTGGATGACCGTACCAACGTCCGTTACTTCAACCTGTACTTCGTATTTTTCAATCTGTTGCCGGATGATGGAACTGATCTCTTCAGGCCTCAGATTCATACCCCTCTGTCACCCCTATCCAACTTTAGTTTCGCGGATGCTGTCCTTCAACCGCTCAAGCTGTCTCTTGATGCTGCCGTCGATAATGCGATCCCCCAAACGAACCACCAGGCCACCGATGATGTCGGGATCCACCTGGTAGCGAATCCGGAGCTCCTTGCCGGTCATCCGGGAAAGAACCTGCATGAGGTTGACCTTGTGCACCACCGAAAGTTCGAGGGCCGAGGTCACCTCCGCCTCGATGATATTGCGGGTTTCGTTGGCCAGGGCGATGAAATGGTCCGCAATGCCCTTCAGGTATACCTCCCGGCGGCGGTCCAGGACCAAACAGAGGAAATTGAGGGTGGTCCCGGAAAGCTCCTTCCCAAAGGCCTCCCTGACGATCTCCTTCTTCAGTTCGACCGGGACCTGGGGGTTATACAGCACCTGCTGCAGGTCACGAGACTCATCAAGCAACCGCATGAACCCGCGAAGTTCATTCTCGGTCTCCGCTATCCGGTTGTTGTCTCGTGCCACATCGAAAAGCGCCTGGGCGTAACGTGCGGCAACCGCTCCCTTAATCATTGCAGCTGCCCCACCTCTTTAATGGCGTTCTGTACCAGGTTGTGCTGCGCGTCGATGGTCAGGCCGTCCTTGACCACCTTGGCAGCCACCAGCACCGCCAGCGACGCCACTTCGTCCTTCAACTGGGCGATCGCCTTCTCCCTCTCACGTCCGATCTCGGCCAGGGCCTCTTCTTTCAGGCGCTGGGCCTCGGTACGGGCCTGCTCCATAATCGCCTGCGCCTGCTCATCGCTGGCCTTGGTGGCCCGGGCCACGATGGCCTTGGCCTCCTCGCGGGCTTTGGCCAGATCGGCCTCCAGCTGGCTGCGGAGTTCGGCCGCCGCAGCTTTTTGCTTCTCGGCCGCTTCAATCTCGTCGGCGATGTAGGCCTGCCGCTGCTCGATCACGTTCATCAGCGGCCGGTAGGCAAACAGGCGTAAGACCACAAGCATGAGGAGGAAGTGGAACATCTGCATAAATACTGTGGCATTAAAACTGAGATCTACCACCTACCTGTTCTCCTCCTTCCTTGGTGACATGAGAACATAAAGATAGGGTAGCAGGTTTTAGCGTCTGGAGGAGACTAAAACCTGCCAAGACCCTAATTGATTGAAACACATACGAACCTACAGCTGGCCCATCAGGATGAACGCAATAACGATACCGATAATGGGCAGCGACTCGATCAAACCGACGGAGATGAACATCAGGGTCATGATGTTGCCACGGGCCTCCGGCTGACGGGCAACCGCCTCGATCGCCTTCCCGCAAGCCATACCGTCACCGATCGCCGCACCGATCGCCGAAATGCCGGCCACGAAAGCCATACCGAGCGCAGCAGCAGCTTGTACCTCCATTAGTTTCCCTCCTTCCCGTTATTTCTGTTTGTGTCTTATGAGATTTTGCGGGTTTTCCCGCATTCGCCAACGACCCCACCTTGTTACTTCTTCAACTAGTGATCTTCACTCACCGCACTGCTTACAAAGGCAATGGTCAGCATTGTAAACACGAAAGCTTGGATCAACGAAATGAAAATGCAGAACAGCAACCAGAGCGTCCCCGCCAGGAAACCACCGGCCAGCCAACTCGTACCGCTGATGAGGGCCAGAAGCGACAGAATCATGATTTCCTTGCCCTTCATGTTGCCAAAAAGTCGGAAGGCCAGGGTTACCGGTTTGGCGATGTCCTCAATGATGGTGATCGGTAGGAAGATCGGGCTGGGGGAGACGTAATGCTTGAAATACTTCGCACCCTTGTACTTGATGCCCCAGATGTAGATCAGGGATACCGTGATCAACGCAAAGGCAAATGTGGTCTGAATGTCAGCCGTAGGTTTAACGTAGGTGGGAACCACACCCATCACGTTCATCACAGCGATGAAAAAGAAAAAGGTTACGACGATCGAAAACAGGCCGGCACCCTTCTTCGGGCTCATGCTCTGATTGATCAGGCCTCGGAGAAAATCGAACAGCATCTCGAAACAGACCTGCATCTTCCCCGGCCGGCGCATGTCGATACGCCGTACGGCCACCCAGGCGATTAAGAGACACACCGCCATGGCCACCCAGGTATGAAAGATCGTTTCCGCGTTCAGCTGGATCGGAAAGCCCATAAATTCCCCCAGGTCCCAGTGTTTTGGAATTCCCCAGATGTTCAGGTCGTGATGGATCTTTTCCAGCACCGTTTTTTCGCCATGTCCTGCATACTCCGCTGCCACCGCGCGCACTCACCTCCTTCCCGAACTAAATATTCAAACCTTCTTATCGGACACCGCCCGCAGATCCCGGATGCCCTCGCCCACACTGAGGACGGAAGGCGCCAAGAACCCGGCCAGCATACCAATAAGACTGAACCAACCCGTCTTGACGGCAAACAGGCACGCCAGCATAATGAGCCCCCAACGGCTGAAAAAACCCATCATCACGAAGGCGCCACCAGCGGCTTCGCCGTGGTTCAGCACAACCTTGACCATCTTGTCGATGCGCAGACCCAGGAAGAAAGTATTGATGGCGCCAACCACGAGACCTGCCACTAGGCCCCAGAGGAAGATATTCTGCCGGTCGAAAAAGACCGCGACCAGAGCCACGATCAAAAGCACCAGGGTTTTCTTGAGGGTTCTTTCCACGTGACTGTGGTATTCTTTCTCGTGCAAGGGCCACACTCCTCAGGGCCGGTCGTTCTTGCCGCCGGGCTCCTTGTTCGGAATGAAACGAGATACCGTGCGGTAGATTCCCATCGTGCCCGCTGCCAGTCCCAGGAGCAACCCCAGCAACAGCAACCACGGGCCGGTCCCCCACAACTCATCGAGATAACGCCCACCGAGGATACCCAGAACCAGACTGACAGCGAACTGGACAGCGATCGTGGAACCGAGCGCGAAGGCCCGCATACCTTTGGCGAAGCCACCCTTGTCCTGCACGTGGTATGCCTCCCTTGTTAACGCCAGTCCCATGCCCAAAACCAAAGTAAAGACCAGGCAGTTTGCTTCAGTACCTAGCCGTTTTCAATTCTTGCTCGATTTTTATACGCTATTACCTTTCTACGGAGATAAACGTATTCCTTCCGGGAGAGCAACTTTTTGTGACGTTTGGTTCAAAAAATTTTAACGTATTCGTCGGGCGGCGCCGCCAGCCCGAAGTAAGCCGCCAGGAACCCGACGGTACGCCGGGCGGCTTCGCCGTCCCCATATGGGTTCACTGCTTCGGCCATTTGCCGGTAGGCGTCGGAGTCGGATAAAAGCCGCGCCGTTTCCCGCCAAACGTTTTCCTCGTCCAGGCCCACCAGTTTGACGGTGCCCGCCTCCACGGCTTCGGGACGCTCAGTGGTGTCCCGCAGCACCAGGACCGGCTTGCCTAGGGCAGGCGCTTCTTCCTGCAGGCCCCCCGAGTCGGTGAGCACCAGGTGGGCGGCCTCCATCAACTTCACGAAGGGCAGGTAGGAGAGCGGCGGGGTGCGGAGCACCCGCTCGGTGCCGCCCAATTCGGCAGCCGCGTCCTGCACGGCCGGATTCAGGTGCACCGGAAACACGACCAAGGTATCGGGAAATTCCTGCAGGATCCGCCGCAGGGCCCGGTACACCCCGCGCAGCGGGGCGCCCAGGTTTTCGCGGCGGTGGGTGGTCACGAGAAGCAGCCGGTACGGGGCGAAGCGGGGCTCGCGGGCGGCCAGTGCGGCCAGGCGGGCCAGGCCTTTCCGGCCGGCCGGGGTGGCGGCTGGGCTGGCGGTCTCCACAAGGCTGATAAAATCGTAATCGCGGCGCACCGTCTCCAGGAGGGCATCAATCACGGTGTTGCCGGTGACGGCGATCCGCTCCGGGGACACGTTCTCGGCGAGGAGGTTCGCGCGGGCGCGTGCGGTGGGCGCAAAGTGCAGGTCGGCCAGCACTCCGGTCAGGTGCCGGTTCAACTCCTCGGGAAACGGGGAGAACTTGTTGCGGGTGCGCAGGCCGGCCTCCACGTGACCGACCGGGATCTGGAGGTAGTAGGCGGCGAGCGCGCCCACGAAGGTGGTGGTGGTGTCGCCGTGCACCAGGACGAAGTCGGGGGACTCGCGGCTAAACACCTCTTCCAGCCCGCGCAGCGCCCGCCCGGTGACGTCGAAAAGGGACTGGCCGGGGCGCATGATGTCCAGATCATGCGCCGGGACAATGCCGAACAGGTCGAGCACCTGGTCGAGCATCTCCCGGTGCTGGGCCGTGACCACCACCCGGGGTTCAAACCAGGGTGAGCGCTCCAGTTCCTTCACCACCGGGGCCATCTTGATGGCCTCCGGGCGGGTGCCGAAGACAACCAGCACCTTCCGGTCCTTCACGGCCCTCCACCTCCTCGAAAAAGGGGCCAGGCCCCTTTTTACCTTTTGACTTTTCCCGGGGCCCAAAAAGGGGCCTGGCCCCTTTTTTGCGCTACAGTTTCAGGAACGGGTGGGCGGCGCACAATTCGGCAACAATGGCTTTCGCCCGCGCCTGGACGGCCCCTTCTTCCGGATGATCCAGAGTCAGGCTGATCACCTCGGCGATCTGGACCATGCTGTCCTCCTTCATCCCGCGGGTGGTGACCGCCGGGGTGCCGATGCGGATGCCGCTGGTGACCCGGGGCGGCTGGGGATCGAACGGAACCATGTTCTTGTTCACGGTGACGTCCACCCGGTCCAGAAGGTCCTCGGCCACGGCGCCGGTGAGGCCCTTGTTCCGGAGGTCGACCAGGATCAGGTGGGTGTCGGTGCCGCCCGCCACCAGCTCAAAACCCCGCTCCTGCAGGGCTTGGGCTAAGGCGCGGGCGTTTTTCACGATTTGTTCCTGGTAGGTCTTGAACTCGGGGCGCTGAGCCTCGCCCAGGGCCACGGCCTTGGCCGCGATCACGTGCATCAGAGGGCCGCCCTGGATTCCCGGGAATACCGCCTTGTCAATGGCGGCGGCGTACTCCTCCGGGCACAGGATCATCCCGCCCCGCGGGCCGCGCAGGGTTTTGTGGGTCGTGGTGGTCACCACGTCGGCGTACGGCACCGGGGACATGTGCAGTCCGGCGGCGATCAGGCCGGCAATGTGCGCCATGTCGATCATCAAGAGCGCACCGACGTCATCCGCAATGGCACGCATCCGGGCGAAGTCCAGTTCGCGCGGGTAGGCGCTGGCCCCGCCGACGATCAGTTTCGGGCGGTGTTCGCGGGCGATGGCATGCATCCGGTCGTAGTCAATCCGGCCGGTTTCCTCCTCCACCCCGTAGGGCACGTACCGGAAGTACCGGCCCGAGAAATTGATCTTCGCGCCGTGGGTCAGGTGCCCCCCGTGGGCCAGACGCATCCCCATGATCGTGTCGCCCGGTTCGAGGAAGGCGAAATAGGCGGCCATGTTGGCCTGGGCCCCGGAGTGGGGCTGCACGTTCGCGTGCCCGGCGCCGAAGATTTCCTTCGCCCGCCTGATCGCCACACTCTCCACGATGTCCACGTACTCGCAGCCGCCGTAGTAGCGCGCGCCGGGATAGCCCTCGGCGTACTTGTTCGTCAGCACCGAACCCTGGGCTTCCAGGACGGCGCGGCTGACGAAGTTCTCGGAGGCGATCAGCTCAAGCTTGGCGCCTTGACGGGTGATCTCCAGCGCGATGGCCCGGGCGATTTCGGGGTCGGTTTCGGCCAGGGACCGGTTCCAGACCATACTAACTCCTCCTCGGGGCGTATTTTTCTTCAACGGCCGCGATCTTGCCGACCCGCCGAGCGTGCCGGCCGCCCTCGAATTCGGTTTGAAGCCAGACGGTCACGATATCGCGGGCCAAGCCCGGACCGACGACCCGCTCTCCGAGAGCGAGGACGTTCGCGTCGTTGTGGGCCCGCGAATGACGGGCCGAATAAGGGTCGTGGGCGACCGCCGCCCGGACCCCCGGCACTTTGTTGGCCACCATCGCCACCCCGATGCCCGTGCCGCATAACAGGATGGCCCGGTCCCACTCCCCCCGGGCTACGGCCTCGGCCACCGGCAGCACCACGTCCGGGTAGTCGACCGAGGCCTCGGAAAACGTCCCGCAATCTTGAACTTGAAAACCGCTATCCTTCAAACAGTCCAGTACTTCCTGCTTGAGTTTGAATCCGCCGTGGTCACAGGCAATGGCGATTCGCAAACATCAGAACTCCCTTCCGCTGATTCTCCGATCCGCTGATTGGTCCGGTTCCGAATCCCTAGGCAAATAAAGATAAACTTCGGAAGGTTTCTACATCGCTACGGAGATTCCTTCCGCCGGGCCACCATCAGCTTTCCCCGGCGGGCCCCGTTCGGGCGAACCGGGCCAGCGCCGCGGTCACCAGGGTCCGGAGGCGGGAGGCGCAATCCCGGTAAACGGCCAACGGACGGCCGATCGGGTCTTCCAGGTCGCCGCCCCACCCGGCGTAGTCAGCCAGGACATGCACCTTGTGACCGGAGTCCGACGCCAGCTGCAGAATCTGGTGGCGATGCATAGCGGTCATGGTCAGCACCAGGTCCGCCTCTTCAACGAGCGCGGTGCTGAGCAGGGCCGCCCGGTGCCCCTTCAGGTCGATCCCCGCTTCGGCCAGCGCCTCGACCGCCTCGGGTGTGGCCCGCGCGCCCGGCAGGGCGAACACCCCGGCCGAGCAGACGTCGATTGCCCCGCCGTACTGCCGGCGGATGATCTCCCGGGCCAGGGCTTCGGCCATCGGTGAGCGGCAGGTGTTGCCGCTGCAGACGAATAGAATCCGTTTTTTCAAGACAATTCACTCCCCCGCGCTCCGAACTAGAACAGCAGGCGCAGGCCAACCCCGATGAGCACCAGACCCCCCAGCAACTCGGCCCGGCGCCCGACCCAATCTTCCACCCGGTGCGCCAGGACGAAAGCGGCCGCCGACATCAAGCCGGCCACGAGGCCGATCACGCCCGCGGTCAGCAGTAGGGCGGCCCCGGCCGTGCCCAGCGTGAAGCCCACGCTCAGCGCGTCCATGCTCACGCTGCCCGCCAGAACGGTGAGGCCCAGGAACCCGGCCCTTTCAAGTTTCCCAGTGGCAGTCCGGCCCTCCGCCAGTGACTCCCGGACCATTTTCACACCCAGGTAAAACAGTATGGCGGCGCCCAGGTAGGCAGCCCAGCGGCCCACCAACCGGCCTGTGAACTCCCCGGCATACCAGCCGGCGACCGGCAGGACCACGTGCAGCGCCACGATCAAGCCGACCAGCATCCAGGCCATGCGCCGCCGGAAGCCGTTCAGCCCCAGCCCCAGGCACAGGGAGAAGGCGTCCGTGCCCAGCGCGCCCGCCAGCAAGAGCACCGTGCCGGCGGTCAAGACCCGGCCTCCACAACGACGATTTTCGCGGCCGCCTTGCGCAACCGGTTCATTACGGCCCGTCCCAGGCCTTCGGCCGCCAGGCCTTCGGCCAGAATCAGGTCGGCCCCCAAGGCGTCGCACTCACGTAGGGCGCTGTACAGCGCGGCGGCGGCGCTGCCGGGGTCGTTGCTTTTGCCGCAGGGGACGACCGGGCCGTCCGGATAGTAGGCGGCCGTGTCGGTCCGCGCCAGAACGGCCACGCGCTCCCCCGAGGCGCGCGCCGCGGCGGCCAACTCACGGATGCGGGCGGTCACCGCGGCCGGCGGCCCTTCCACCAGCACCAGCGGGGTCCGCGGCGCGTAGTGCCGGTATTTCATCCCGGGGGCCTGGGGCCGCCCGGGCGCTGCTTCCGGATGGTGAACGACCGCGCCCAGCACTGCGGCCAACTGCCTTCCGGTCACCCCGCCGGGACGCAGGATCACCGGCGGCGACACGGTCAGGTCGAGCACGGTGGACTCCACGCCGACCGGGACCGGGCCGCCGTCCAGGACGGCCTCGATCCGTCCGTCCAGGTCCTCCAGCACGTGCGCGGCCGTGGTCGGGCTGGGGCGGCCGGAGGTGTTGGCGCTGGGCGCTGCTACCGGCACGCCGGCCTCCCGGATCAGGGCTAGGGCCACCGGGTGAGCGGGCATCCGCACGGCCACCTTGTCCAGGCCGGCGGTGACCGCCGGGGACACTCTGTCGGAGCGCGGCAGCACCAGGGTAAGCGGGCCCGGCCAGAACAAGCCGATCAGCTTCTCCGCCGACGGCGGCAAGTCCCGCACCAGGCCGGAGATTTCGGCGCGTTCGCCAACATGAACGATCAGCGGGTTGTCGTCGGGCCGCCCCTTCACCGCAAAGACGCGTTTCACCGCCTGCCGGTCCAGGGCGTTGGCCCCGAGGCCGTAGACGGTCTCGGTCGGAAAGGCGACCAGGCCGCCCTCCCGGATCAGGGCGGCGGCGGCCGTAATCGTCCGGCGGTCGGGAAAGTCCGGATCAACCCGCCAGTGGATTGTCCGGCCCTCTCCTAGCGATTTCATCCTCGTCACCATCTATTTGTCACCGGTGGTAGTATACCACATATCCAACCCGAAAAAGGGGCCAGGCCCCTTTTTACTTTCCCTGACTTTCCCGAAGGGCGAAATTCCTTAATTATTTAAATTACTTAACTAAATCTGCATTACAAGCTTTTGCAGGCAATGACCACGCGCTCCCGTTCGGCCAAGTCCGTCAGGATTCTACTTTCCCAATCCGGACTCGGCACTATCGTCAGTGCGGCTCGGCCTTGCCCGGGTGCGATCTCAAAGAGAAGCGATCCGCCGGGGCGCAAAAACCGGTGCGCCTGCGGAACCAGCCTTCGGTAGAGGTCCAGCCCGTCCGGCCCGCCATCGAGGGCGAGACGCGGCTCGGCTCTTACCGCCCGGGGTAGGGTATCCATTTGGGCAGTCGGGATGTACGGCAGGTTGGCTATAATCAGATCAATCTGTCCGGCCAGTGCGGCCGGAATGGGTTCCATAAGGTCACCGAGGAGGAACTCAACGGCGACCCGGTGGCGACCGACGTTCAGCCGGGCTACGGTAAGGGCTGCTTCCGACAGGTCGGTAGCCAGTACGCGCGCCCCCCGGACGTAGCGAGCCAGGCTGACGGCGATGGCCCCGCTGCCTGTTCCGACGTCCACCACCAGGGAACCCTCCGGTCCACCGCTCATTAGACGGAGAGCCTCTTCGACGATCAGCTCGGTCTCGGGCCGTGGCACCAATACCTCGGGCGTAACCACAAAATCCAGGCCCATGAACTCCCGATGCCCGGTAAGATAAGCCACCGGCCGTCCCGCAAGCCGGTCCCGAACCATCTGCTCAAAACGGCCCCGTTCAGTTTCAGTCAGAGCGCGTTCAGGCTCCCGGTACAGGTCGACCCGGTCACACCCTAGAACTGCAGCCAGAAGCACGGCCGCATCCAGAGCCGGGGTTTCATTGTCACCGGCCCGAAGCGCCGTCCTCGCCCAAGCCAGCGCCTCTCCAACCGTAGAAAAGGGGTCCGACATTAATCTGCTCGCTCCACAATGGACACAGGAACTAGCGGTTATGTTTTCTTGGCCGACCTCTTGGCTTCAAGGTAGACTCCAACCCGAGTTCCCGTGCAGTCTTATTGCACCACGCCGGTTCTCCAAACGGCGACCGGCGAACGACACTTAACCGTATAGTCTCCAACTCCTTTGCCGTTAGGGGCTCATCCACATATGTTTTCCAGTTTGAGGGCAATTCTACCGGGGTGTGATCCACCAAGACCCGGCCACCCCGCACTCTTTCCCGATGGGAAGACCACGGCCACTCCTCCGCAAAATCGACTAGACCGGCCCGAACAGGATTACCTTCAACGTATCTCAGAACAGTCAGCAGATGATCATCATCCTGGATTACGAAGCTTTTGTACCGATCCTGCCATAGGTGTCCGCCGGTTTGGTGATGTTGGTGATAGCGACGAACGTGGGTAGTCATCAGCCAATGCATCCACTGGCTGAGATGAATCCCTTGGTCTGGTTGCAGCACCAAATGAAAATGGTTGGGCATAAGACAATAGGCCATCAGCCTGATCCCGGAGTACCGTTTCTTGGCTTCCATCATTAGTTCTACGAATACTTGGTAGTCTTGGGCCTTTTTAAACACCACTTGTTTGGCATTTCCTCTGTTGAGTATGTGGTATATAAAACCGTCCGCCAAACCTCTCACTGGTCTGGGCACAATGAAACCCCCTAACGAACAAACAGGCCGGCTTTTGACATTATTCCTTTTCTTTCTATCTTTTTCCTTTCCTGCAATCCTGTACAAGAAAATCAGCCCAAAAAACTGGCTCCCTTGGACGGGAGGGCCGTTTCATCTATGGACTCGAATCAGAAAAAGGGGCCTGGCCCCTTTTTTCGGGAAAGTCAGGGAAAGTAAAAAGGGGCCTGGCCCCTTTTTAGTCGAGGGTTTTGAGTTTTTCGGCCTGGTCGCTGGTGATCAGGGCGCTGACGAACTCGTGCAGGTCGCCTTGCAGCACTTCTTCCAGGCGGTAGAGGGTCAGGTTCAGGCGGTGGTCGGTCACCCGGTTCTGGGGAAAGTTGTAGGTCCGGATCCGCTCGCTCCTATCGCCCGTGCCGACCTGGGTCTTCCGGCTCGAAGCGATCCGCTCCTGCTGTTCCTGCTGGGCTTTGTCGAGAAGCCGCGCCCGGAGCACTTTCATCGCCTTGTCCCGGTTTTTGTGCTGCGACTTCTCGTCCTGGCAGCTGACCACGATCCCGCTCGGCAGGTGGGTGACCCGCACCGCCGACTGGGTGGTGTTCACCGACTGGCCCCCGGGGCCGGTGGAGCAAAACACGTCGATCCGCAGATCCTCCGGCCGGATCTCCACGTCCACTTCCTCGGCCTCCGGCAGTACGGCGACAGTGGCCGCCGAGGTGTGAATCCGCCCGCCCGATTCGGTGGCCGGCACCCGCTGCACCCGGTGGACGCCGCTCTCGAATTTCAACTCGCTGTACGCCCCCCGGCCCTCAAGCAGGACGATCGCTTCCTTGATCCCCCCGAGGTCGGTCTCGTTCACGTTCAGCATTTCGGCCCGCCAGCCCCGGCGCTCGGCGTAGCGCAGGTACATCCGCAGGAGGTCCCCCGCGAAAAGGGCGGCCTCCTCCCCGCCGGTGCCGGCCCGGATCTCGATGATTACGTTCTTCTCGTCGTTCGGGTCCTTCGGCAGCAAAAGGACGCGCAGGCGCCGCCTCAATTCGTCGGACCGCTCCCGCAGCACCTCGACCTCGCTCTCGGCCAACTCGCGCAACTCGGCGTCCTGCTCCTCCCGGAGCATCTGCCGCGCATCATCCATCTCGGCGGCCACCCGCTTATATTCCCGGTAGACGGCGACCACTTCGCCGATTTCAGCATGGCTCTTCACATAGCCCCGCCAACGCTCCTGGTCCTGAATCACCACCGGGTCGGAAATCAGTCTATTGAGTTCCTCGTATTTCGCTTCCAGATGGTCCAATTTCGCGAACATCTCTGTCTCCCTCTTCTCTCACCCGTACGGCCTCGAAAGCCGTCAAGGCCACTTCCACCTGGCTGTCGTCGGGCTCCCGCGTGGTCAGCCTCTGCACCGCCAGCCCCGGCGCCAGCACCAGCCTGGCCAGGGGGAACCGGGCGTACAGGGCCGTAAGCTTGATCAACTCGTAGGCCAGGCCGGCCACCACCGGCAGCAGCAGTATCCGGGAGGACACACGCCACCACAGGGGATCGGTGGCCAGGAAGCTGAATATGAATATCTTGAGCACGATGACCAGCAACAAGAAGCTGGTACCGCAGCGCGGGTGCAGGGGCGAGTACCGCTGCACCGCTTCGGGGCTCAGCTCGGACCCCGCTTCGTAGGCGTTGATGACCTTGTGTTCGGCTCCGTGGTACTGGAACACCCGCTTGATGTCGGGCATCAGGCCGACCCCCGCCACGTAAGCCACAAAAGCGCCGACCCGGAGTAGGCCCTCGATCACGTTCTGCCCAATCCGCCCCGCCACCAGCGGCGTCAACAGGTGGGCCAAGAACACGGGCAGGACGATGAAAAGCAGAATGGCCAATCCGAACGCCAGCCCGATGGTAAGCGCCATCTCCAGGGGGGAGATGGGTTTCTCCTCCTCGCCGGCCGCCTTGTTTGCCGAATAACTCAAAGCCCGGACGCCGATCACCAGGGATTCAACAAGCACCACCGTACCCCGGACAAACGGCCACTTCAGAAAAGGGTACCGGGTGGTGATCGTTTCCACCGCCCGGGTCTCCACCTCCACCGTATTGTCCGGACACCGGACGGCGACCGCCCAGGTGCGGGGCCCCCGCATCATCACACCCTCGATGACGGCCTGGCCCCCATAGTTGAAGGGTTTTTTCATTCCACATCTCTTCCCGTCAAGCAGATAGCAGAGCTTCGCTCTGCTATTCCGGCCCTGAAATGCTTTTTTGCTACCTACTTGCCAAGACCGTACTTGCGGCGGAACTTGTCGGCGCGGCCGCGGGTCTCCACCGTGCGCTGCATGCCGGTGTAAAAGGGGTGACACTTCGAGCAGATGTCCACGCGCATTTCCTTCTTGGTGGATCCAACCTCGAACTGGGCCCCGCACACACACACTATCCTGGCCTTCTGGTAGGCCGGGTGAAGCTTTTCCTTCATCGTCGTCACCTCTCTCTGATCCGGAACTGGAAAACCGTAATTCTAATGTTAACACATCGGCGCTCCCCGGTGCAAGAAAGGAAAAGCGCAAAAAGAAAAGGTGCGTAACCCCGCCCGAAAAAGGCTGGTGCCTACCGCCCCCCCCGGCTGGGAACCCCCAAAGCCTTCGGGCGCCTGGTCCCCTTCATTCCGCCGCGAAAATTCCCTCGTCAGTGACTTCCAGGCGGATCGGCCGCAGGCCCTCCCGGACCGGCCCCTTGAGGACCGCCCCGGTGGCAGCGTCAAAGACGGCTCCGTGAGCCTCGCAGTGTATTTCGCGCGTGGGTTCGTACCAGGAAAGAGGCTCTCCCTTGTGCGGGCAGCGCCGATGGTAGGCCTTGTATTCCCCCGGGGCGAGATGAATCAGCAAGGATTCCCGACCCCGATACACAAAACCGACCGCTTTGCCGACGGGCAGGCTCCCGTGGGAGACGATCCTGATCCTCTCCGTCACCGAGTCTTTGTTCCGGACAACAGATACAGATAAGGATTCCACAGGCCACTTGAATTCAATTTCCAGCTTTTTCTTATCGGGCTTGTCCTTGTATTCCAGCTCCACCTTGAACAAGGCAGGCAGCGGAACATCAAGCCCATTCAGGTCGAGGCGGCCTTTCTCTTCGATCTCCGCAGCCAAGGCTTTCAAGAACCGGGCCGCCTCCGACCGTGAAAGCGCCAAGTCTTTCCTGATCTTCACGTTCGACCTTCCCCCCGGTGCGGTTTTTTCTGTGGAAGGTACCAATTCTCGCCGGGGAGTGATATTCCTGCTTTTGGAATCCCGGCCCCCGCCGCTCGGCACCGGGCGCCGTGCCGTCGGCCGAGTCCGCTTTCGGCTGCTCAACAGCGGAGGTGTCGGTTTTGAAGCGCAGAAAGAACGGTGGACGCACCGGATAACGAAGCTACAGGAGTCCGGCGTACAGAAAGACGACCATCAGGCTCAGAAACATGAGGCTCCAGAGCACGCTGAATCCGGTCGGGAAACGGTGCCGGTTCTCATCGTACGGAACCCGGCCGCTCCAGCCCTCCTGGTCGAGTCTGCGGGCGGCCCGGTAGCTGGTGTTCCGCAAAAGGTCCACCCCAACCAGGAGCGGGTTTCGGACGTAGGGGGCGGCGATCCGGAAGAAGGCCGCGCCCCAGCCCTCCACGGTGCCCTTGACCCCGCGCAGGCCGTCGAGCGCGCGCCCAAGCAGGGCGGCGGCCGGTTTGCGGTAGAACCAGTCGAAATCAAGCGAAACGGTCGGCTCGGGGCCGAATCCGGCCCGGCACAGCCAGAAACCGGCGGCGGCGGCCAACAAGAGCTGCACGGTGGCCAGCACTTTCAGCACCGCGAACGGCTCGTAGGCCATCGGATACGGCAGTTGGGCGTACAAAAGGGCCGGGTACACGCCGAACAGGACACACAAGAGCGCCCCCCCGGCCATGGCCGCGTACATGTTCAGGGGCAGCTTCGCCGGCCGCAGGTTGTGGCGGTTCTCGCCGAAGAACATCAAGTACGGCAGCTTCAACCCGGTATGCAAAAAGGTGCCCACGCCGGCCAACTGCAGGAGCAAAGTCACCAGGGCCAGCCCGCTCGCCTCCGCCGAGTACACCACGAGGGACTTACTGATGAACCCGCTCAGAAGCGGCACCCCGGAGATGGAGAGACTACCGATCATGAACAGCACCACCACCGCGGGCATCGCCCGGGCGAGGCCCCCCAGTTCGGTAAGCTTGCTCTTCCCGGTGGCGTAGAGCACCGCGCCGGCCCCCATGAACAAGAGTGCCTTGTAAAGGATGTGACTGAAAGCGTGGGCCGTGGCGCCATTCAAGGCCAACTCGGTGCCGATGCCCACCGCAGCCACCATGTACCCCACCTGGCTGATGATGGAGTAGGCCAGCAGGCGCCGGGCGTCGTTTTCCAGGATGGCGTACACCGCCCCGTAAAGCGCCATGACCACGCCGGCCCAGATCAAGAGTTCGGTGCCCGGAAACACCCGGATCAGCACGCACACGGCGACCTTGGTCGTGAAGGCGCTCAAGAAAACGCTGCCGGTCACGGTGCCTTCGGGGTAGGCATCGGTCAGCCAGGCGTGCAGGGGTACAACGGCCGCGTTGATGGCCACCCCGGCGAGGATCAGCCAGAAGGCCGGGCCGCCGGTCCCCGTCAGGGAGACAACGTCCATGCTCCCCTGACTCATCAGCAGCAGAATCCCCCCGAGCAGCAGGTTGCCACCTAAAAAGTGCACCAGAAGGTACCGGAAACCGGCGGCCAGCGATTCCGGACGGCCGCGGAACCAGATCAGGAACACCGACGAGGCCGCCATCAGTTCCCAGCAGAAAAACAGGGTCAGCCAGTCGCCGGCGAAGACCACGCCTAGCGACCCGGCCGCATACAAAAGCGCCGCCGCGTGCTCGCCCCGCGTCTTCACGTGCAGGGCGTACACGGCCCCCAGGAGGGCCGTCGTCGCAAAAATGATCCCGAACACGCGGGCCAGGGCGTCCACGCGCAGCACCTGAAGTTCAAAGTCCAGGAACGGGAATGGCACGACCGTGCCGGGCTGGAGGCCCAACACCGCCAGCACGGCCAAGGCCGGCCCCCCCAGGAGGCCGACGTGCCGCCACCGGGCGGGCAGGACCAGGACCAGGAACGCCCCGGCCGCCAGAAATACTGAAGGATGCATCGTGAACATAACCGCGCTCACCTGTCGTAGTAGTCTTCGCCGCGCTGCACCAAGTGCTTGCCCAGCGCCTTGGACACCCACACCAGGACCAGACAGCCCAGGAAACCGAACAGGAGGTCAAAGCCGTAGAGTTCGTGCCACCAGAACTTCCCGCGTCCGTGCGCCCCCCGGAGCAGGAGGTCGGCCACAAAACTCAACGCCAGCGCCCCCACGAGGGCGATGAAAAGCCAACGTTTCACCACGTCACATTCCCCCTCCGGCCGGCCCCGGGCCGCCGCCGGTAACGGCCGCGGCCGCCATCTCTGCCAACGTGTAGAACTGCAGCCCGAGGTTCGGGAGCACTCCCAGTACCAGCGCCGCCGCCGCCGTGATCAGGAGCGGCACCAGCATGCTCGGCTTCGCCTCCCCGGACGTGCCCGCGCAAGCCGCCGCGTGCTCGGCGTGGGCGGCTGCGGACTGGGCGGCAGGCGCCGAACTCCTAACCGTTTGAACCTCATCTCCCGGCTGCCGGGCTGCTGCCACCGGTTCCCCGGCCGCCAGCGCCTCCCCGGCGGCGTGCGCCGCTACTTCCCTAGCGCGCCCGAAATAAGCGCGGTACACGATCGGAAAGAAGTAGGCGGCATTTAAAAGTGCGCTCCCGATCAACACAGCGATGAACACCGGTTGCCCGGCCTGGATCGAACCCACGCCCAGGTTCCACTTGCTGATGAACCCGACCAAAAGCGGCATGCCGGTGATGGCCAGCGCGGCGGCCGCGAAGGCGCCCATGGTGTACGGCATCCGCCGGCCCAGTCCGTCCAGCTCCCGGATGTATTCCTTGTGCGTGGTGGCGTAGATCGCCCCCGCGCAGAAGAACAAGGTGATCTTCATGAAGGCGTGGGCCACGATGTGGAACATCGCCCCCAAAATCGCCGCCGGCGTGGCCAAAGCGGCGCCCAGCACCACGTACGACAGCTGACTGACGGTTGAGTACGCCAGCCGCCGCTTCAGGTGGTCCTCGGACAAGGCCCGCAGCGAGGCGAAGATGATCGTCGCCGCCGCGAACCAAGCCAGAATCACGCCCACGCCCAACTCACCCATGAGTTCCGGTCCGAACACGAAGCCGGTCACCCGCACCACGGCGAAGGCGCCCGCCTTGACCACCGCCACGGCGTGCAAAAGCGCGCTCACCGGCGTGGGTGCCACCATCGCCGTCGGCAGCCAGCCGTGCAACGGGAGGACGGCCGCCTTCACGCCCACCCCGACCATGAACAGCACGAACAGCACCTGCAGGGCCCCCACGGAGGCGCCGGACGCCGCCAAAAATCCGCCCGGGGTGAACGCGGCGCCGGGGACCAGGTAGTGGGCCCAGGCCACGGCGATGAGGAGCACTTGCCCCGCCAGGAGCAGGTACACCATATACTCCCGGCCCCCGGACACCGCTTCCGCATTCCGCCGGTGGATGACCAGCGGGTAAGTAGCGATGGTCAGGATTTCGTAGAAGATGAAGAACGTCAAAAGGTTTCCGGACATGGCGATGCCCACCGCGGCCGAGAGGCACACGGCGAAGCTGGCGAAGTACCCGGTCTCGTGACCGTATTTCAGACTCCGCATGTAGCCGATGGAGTACACCGAAGTGACGATCCACAGGCCGGAAGCGAGCAGGGCGAACAACAGTCCGAAGGCGTCGACCCGGAAGTGCAGGGCGATGCCCTTGGCGATGTGCAGGGGGGCAGTCTCCACGACCGCCCCGCCGAGGACCGCCGGCAACATGGATAGGACGACGACGAACTTGACCACCGCCGCAGCCATGGTCACGGTCTCGCGCAGGTCCGGACGCCGGTCGCAGAACAGGATCAATCCGGCGGCGGCCAGGGAGACGAGCACGGCCACAAGGGGCGCATTGGAGAACACAACTTCAGCCGGCATCTAAGGCAACCTCCACGGAAGCGCATATTGGATCACGTTGCTGATGATCTGCTCGTTGAAAAGGCCCAGGACCACCACGCCGATGCCGAGCACCAGGATCGGCACCAGCATGCTCGCCGGAAGCTCCAGCCTGAACCGGCGCGCGCCGGGCGGGACCGGCCGTTCGGCCCGCGCCCCCGGCTGCGGTAAGCCTTTCAGGTAGGCGTTCTCAATCACGCGGAAGAAATAGACCGCGGTCAAGAGGCTGCTCACGACGAGCACCGCGACAAACACCCAGGCTCCCGCCTCCAGACACCCCAGGACCAGGTACCACTTGCTGAAGAACCCGAGCGTGGGCGGCAGCCCGATCATAGACAGCGCGGCGGCCACAAAGGCCCCCATGGTGAGCGGCATTTTTTTGGCTATGCCCACAAAGTCGGACACCCGCCGTACGCCGGTTTCCCAGCTGACGCCCCCGGCAATGAAAAAGAGCCCGCCCTTCACGAGCGCGTGGCTCAGGACGTGTAGGAGCGCGCCGTACAACGCCAAAACGTTGCCCACCGCCAGCCCGAGGACGATGTACCCCACCTGGGCCACGCTGGAGTAAGCCAGCATCCGCCACAAATCGCGCTGGGCGATGGCCATGATCGAACCGAAGAGAATCCCGGCGGCCGCCATCCACCCGAGCACCTGCAGGGTCGGGGAAACCGGTCCGGCGGCCTCGGTCACGAAGTACAAGATCCGGTACAGGGCGTAGGCGCTCACCTTGGTCATCACAGCGGCCATAAAGGCCAGCACCGGGGCCGGCGTGTAGCTGTAGGCGTCCGGCAGCCAGCCGTGGAGCGGGAAAAGCGCCATCTTGATCCCCAGGCCAGCCACAATGAAGACCAGGGCCAGAATGACCACCGGTGAATCCATAAGCGGCGGCAACAGTACCGCCAGGTCAGCCATGTTCAGGGAACCGGTCATTGCGTATAGGTAGCCGACCCCCAGGAGATAGAAGCAGGCGGCGGCCGTGCCGATGATCAGGTACCGCAGAGCGGCCACGATCGACCGGCGCCCCCCGAAGGCGATCAGGGCGTACGCCGCCAAGGAAGAGATCTCCAGGAACACGTACAGGTTGAAGAGGTCGCCGGTGGCGCACATGCCCAGCAGGCCGGCCTTGGCGAGCAGGAAGAGGGCGTAAAAGCTCCCCTGCTCCCGCGGCGTCCGGCCCTGCAGGTACGGGCCGGCATACACCAGGGCGGCCAGGCCGAAGAAAGCCACCAGGACAATCAGGCCACCTGCCAGAGGATCGATGACAAGCTCAATGCCCCAGGGCGGAGGCCAGCCGGACACGTAATAGCGCCATGGTTCCCCCCGGACCAACGTTTCGGCCAGCGCGACGGCCCCGGAGGCCAACACGGCCAGCGCCGCCGCCAGGACGAAGCCCCGGGTGAACGGAACCGACAGCCGGACCAGCAGGCGGGCCGCCATAGCCACGAACAGGGGGATGATAACGATGAGGATCGGGAGGTGTGCGGTCATTTGCGCATCCTCCTGAGCACCTCCGGCTCCTCCAGGCTGCCGTAGCAGCGGTACACCTGGATCACCAGGGCCATGGCCACGCCAATCACCGCCAGGCTGACCACGATCGCGGTGAGCATCAGGGCGTGCGGCAGCGGATTGACGTAGACGTCGACGGCGCCAGCCTTCGCCCCCGGGAACAGCACGGCCAGCGTGGCCCCGGATTTTTGCGCTACATTTAGAAAGAACAGAATCACGGCCACCTGCATCACGTTCAAAGCCATAATCTTTTTCAGCAGGTTTTCCTTGACCATGATCCCGTAGAGGCCGATCAGAAAGAGAACCCCGATCAGCCACCAGCTCATGTAGCTGGCGAGATAGTCAAGCAGATGGTAGTACTGGCCCAACATTTGCTACTCTTCTCCCCTCTCACGGGTCAGCGAGTCGAACATAATGATCGTAACCCCCATCACCGCCAGGGTGACGCCCACTTCAACGCCCAGGATGCCGAGCGCGCGGGCCTTGGCCGCCGTGGCCTCCACGGGGATCACCCCGTAGTCCAGGAAATTGCCGCCCCAAAAGAAGGATAGCATCCCGATGCCCAGGTAGATCAGGGCACCGATGCAGGAAAGGGTCACCGCCTCCCGGCGGCCCACCCACTTGGCGTCCCGGCCCTGGACCAGCTGAACGAGGATCACCGCCACGCCCAGGAGCGCCCCGGCCTGAAAGCCCCCGCCGGGGCTGTAGTGGCCGTGCACCAGGACGGCAATGGCAAACACAATGATGAAGGGCAGCAGAAACCGAAACGCGATATTTAAGACGATACCGCCGAATCCCTTGCGCATTGAGCCCGCGCCTCCCAAGTTACTGAGCCGGATTCAAGGTTCCATTCGGGACGCTTCCGTCAATGGTCATCCAGCGGACAGTGCGGCCCCCTGGCGCTGAGAATGGAAACGATGGCCAGACCGGCGATGACGATGACCAGGACTTCGCCCATCGTGTCAAAGCTGCGGTAGTCCGCCAGCACCGCGAGGACTATGTTTTGCGTGCCCGTCTCCTCGTAGGCGGATTCAATATACCGCGGCGAAACGTGCACCGCCGCCGGCGCCTGGGGGTCACCCACGCGCGGCAGGTCGAAGGAGGCGTAGATAAAAAGGCAGCCGATGAGCATCAAGAAAAACAGGGTAACCTTTTTCAACGGGAAGACCTCCTTTCCAGGCCGAACAGGACGGAGATGTAAATCAAACTCATGACCGTCCCGATGATGGCTTCAACAAAACCCACATCAACCGCGTTCATCAGGGCGAATAGTATGGCTGAACCGTAGCTGAAGGCACCAAAGAGGATCACGGCGACCAGCAGGTCGGTCGCCCCGAGGGCCACCAGGGCGCAGCCGATCAACACCAGGAGCACTACCACCTGCACAAGTTCCATCAGCTGGACTCCTCCTTACTGCGTGTCCATGGCTTGAGGCCGGCACGGTAGGCCGCGCGGCTGAAGATGTGGGTCGCTGTGGGGTTGGCGATGGCCAGGAAGATCCAGATCAACAAAAGCTTTGAGGCAACCAGGCCAAGCCCCTCGTAAACCATCAGCCCGGCGATAAAAAGCAGCAGCCCCAGGGTGTCGCACTTGCCCACGGCATGCAGGCGGGTGAAGAAATCGGGCAAACGCAGCACACCGATGGTCCCCACCAGCAGCAGGAAAAATCCGGCCAGCATCAGGGCGGCGGCCAAGAAAGTCATGATTCGACGTCCTCCTCCTCGTTCTTGCCCTCGAAATACTTGGCCAGGGCCAACAGGGTGATGAACCCCACCACCGTGTAGGCCAGGGCGACGTCGACCACCATATCCAACCGCTCCCACACGGCCCCCAGCAACAGGAACAGGATGATCGTGTTGGTGCCCATAATGCTCATCCCGACCAGACGGTCGAAAACGGTCGGCCCCGGAATGATCCGGCCGAACAGCACCACAATATTCAGAGCCCCAATGGCCACAATGAGCGCCAACAGGAAGTAGTACACAGCTTATTGCTCCTCGCCGTTGTTGTCGTCTTCCAGGCCGGGGTCCACTTCTCGCTCGACACCGAAAACGTAGCCGACCCGGCGCGGCATTTCACCCTCGCGTTCCGCGGGCGCCAGCGACTCGGCCGTAGCCGCCTGCACGCAATGGACGGTGAACCGGCCCTCTTCCACGTCCACGGTAAGGGTTCCCGGCGTGAGGGTGATGGAATTGGCCAGTACGAAGTAGCCCACCGGGTGCGGGAAATGCTTCTCGAAGCGGATCACCTGTGGGTCGACGGGCATTTTCGGGTGCAGGATCAGCCAGGCCATCGACACACTGGACTTGACCAGTTGCCAGAAGAGCCAGGGCAAAAAGGCCAGCAGCCGCAGCCAGGGCAAACCCCAGACCGAAACCGCCGCGCCGCCGGCACTATCCCGGGACAACACGGAGAAAGGCCGGGTGATCACTGTCACGCTCAGCGCGGTCAGAAAACCGATGATCAAGTACCGCGCTTCGAGCTTGCCGGACAGCACCACCCAGAAGGCGAAAAGCACCAGTGTCAGGAGAAGACTGTATTTAAGATCCGCCCCGAGGGGAATACGGAAGCTGTGCTCCTTCTTAAGCTCCACCATTTTGCACTTCCTCCAAAAAAAAAGGCGGCTCTGACCCCGTTTTTGAAAGCCCTTAAGCTGGACTTGCGCCAGAAAGCTAAATCAAAAGATATCAATGGATATTTTATAGTACCTACTCAAAACTAGTCAACCAACAACCGTTCACCGATCACGCCTGGATTCACTCGCTCGTTATTGCCGGAAAACTCCAGTTTTCACCTCGTGCAAGAAAAACCGGCCAGACCGCCCCGAGGCAGGCGGATTAACCCCCTCCAGCCGCTTCGGGTTCACTGGTGTACGGCAGGTCTGTTGTGGCCATCCTCCCGGGCGTATTCCCGGGAATGACGCACGTGCAGTTCGGCCTCCCGGACCTTGTCCACGTCGGTGTAGAAAAAGGCCCCCGCCTCGATGCCGCTATCCCGCACCACCTTCACAGCCGGTCCAAGGCCCGGCAGGCGTTCCAGGGCCGGCAGACCGAGGAAGGCGAATCCGGCCATGCACCAGACGGCTACAATCAATGCGAGCCAGCTTCTAAAGGTGTTGCCGGGCGGGCCGGCCGGCCCGCCCGGGGTCTGTTTCAACCCAGACAACACGTGGTGCCTCCCATATACAGCGTTGTTACGGCGCCATAAGTTTTTCGGTCACACCCGGAAAGACCACGAAGAACATCAGCCAGGCCACGAACAGGGTCAGGGCTAGGTTGAACGACTGGCCGCACACATAAAGGATCACTGGCTTGCCGCCCTTGAAGTATTTGGCCAGTTCGCGGAAGTTGGTGGCTAGGCCGATACTCACAAAGGCCAGGCAGAAGAACCAGCCCTGGAGCGCCGCAGTCCAGCCCCGGATCACGCCCTCGTCGATCATCACCTTGCCAACATCATGCCCCATAGCCTCGTAGATGAAGGAGAACACGATCGACGCCCCGATGAAGCCGAGCACGAACTTGGGGAAACGGTACCAGATCTCGCGCAGGGCGCCGCCGAATCCGAGTCGGGCACCGGGCGTGCATTCCACCCTGGTGCACCAGTACGTGGCCACGCCGAAGGCGATGACCCCGATCATCACATTCTGGATCATCTTGATGGTGGCAGCCACGTACATCGCCGTATCGCTTAACAGGGCGCCTGCGGCGACCACGGCCCCGGTCGAGTCGATGGTGCCGCCCATCCAAGCGCCACCCAGGACGTGGTGCATGTCGACCGCCTTGATGAAAGCCGGCATGGCGAACATCATCACCGCCGTGAAGGCCACAGAGAGGCCGATGGCCAAGGTCAATTCCTCTTTCTTGGCCCGGCAGGCGGCGGCGGTAGCAATGGCGGCGGACACGCCGCACACTGACATATCGGCGGAGATGGTAATGTTAAGCGTCTTGGACTCCATCTTCAACACCCGCTGCCCGAACCAGAAGGTACAGATGAGCACGATCGGCGTGACCACCCAGGTCACGAAGATACCCGCCTGGCCGATGAGCAATATCTTGCCGAACAGAATACTCGCGCCTAAAAGGACCAGCCCGGTCTTGATGTAGTACTCGGTCTGGACGGCGGGCAACACCCATTTGGGCGTACCGACAGTGTTACTTATCAAGAGCCCGAGGCCGATCGCCCAGAGGACGTACTCAAGACCCCAGGAGTTGATGGTTTTTTGAGCCGCAAGGAAATAGGCCAGGATCGCTATGAGGAACACGAAGGGGAAACCGATCAAGAACGGCAGCACCTTCCGGCCCATGAAGCGTGTGCCGATGGCGAAGAGCAGGCCCGTGGCAATGCAGAGGACCAGAAGCGTGGGAACTAAGTTGTACGGTTTTACCGTGGCCGCCTTCTTCGCTTTGGACTCGGCCTCCACCGCCGAACGCCAAGCGGCGATCTCCGCCTGGGCTTGGTTGTTCAGGGACGCGTCCCGGAAACCGGCGGCGGCGGCTGCCGCTTCCGCCTCCTCGGCCCGGGCTCTGGCCAGCACGGTCTCTTCCTTCGCCTTCTCGTACTTCTCAGCGGCAGCGGCGCTTTTTGCGGCCGCCTCCTCCGCACTCAGGTAGAAGGACTCCAACGGATTGTCCTGCCAGCTCTTCGGCCGGTCCAGATACTCTCCGACCTTTTTGGCCAGGTCACCGTCCCGCGCCCGGAGTTTTTCCTTTGCAGCACTGGCCTCGTACCAGGCAATGGTTTTAAAGGGCGCACGTTCGGATTCCTGTTCCATGACGGCATTGTACTGAGCGAGCTTGGCATGCATGTCGGCAGGCGGGTTCGGCAGGTAAATCAGCAGTCCGATCACCAGCAACAGCACGCCCAGCCAGATCGCCCAGTAATCCTCGAATTTCCAGAGATCAGACCAACTCCACTTGGGTTTTTCCTCTGTAACGATATCGTTCTCTGGTACCGGTTTTTCGGAATTGGTACTCACCAGGCCACCCCCTCACATTTTGGACATTTGGGTTCAATACATCTGAATCCCCGCTGAAACCCCCTTTATCCCCGCTGACCCCCCCTTTCCCCAATTTATGTAATCACGCCGGACGCCCCCGCCGCGACCCCACACATCTTCCATGCCGGATTGTGAACGGAAAATACCGCAGCAAGCGGGAATGTTCGCGCACCTTTTTCAGGGTAGCATGTTGATTGCGCGGAAACTGTCATCCAGCTGACTGACTGGCTGTCTTTCTCCTTGCAAAAGGGACAAAGCACAACACCTAAGGAACCGTAACGGAGTGTGCGCCTTTCCGGCTAAACCGGATGTTCAATCAGGCTTCTTGGATGGCGGTGGTGAGGTGAATACGTGACTGAACTCGTTCTCAATACCGTTTAGGAGAACCAATGGTGAAGTTTCCCACGCGCAGACCAGGTATTTCGCGCAGGCGGGCGATGAGGTGTCCCACGCCCAGGATGCCGCCCCGGGCGGGAGGCAGGTTTGTGAGGAGGCGGTAGGGGTCCGCGCTCAGGTTGCGGAGTTGAACCATATGGACTTTTTCGGATTGCAGCAGTTCCAGGAGGGCCTTGACTTCCTCCTCCCGGTCGGTCAGTCCGGGGAGGACAAGGAGGTTCAGGCTCACGAACACACCCCGGGCACGGGCCGCGGCCAAGCTCCGGCGTACGTCCGCGAGGTTGAAACCACGCGGCCGGTGGTAAGCCAGGTAGGTCTCCTCGCGCGCGCTGATCAGGCTGATCCGGACGCTGTCCAGCCCGGCCTCTCCCAGTGCGGCCAACGCCGCGGGGTCACCCCCGTTGGTGTTGAGGTTGATGGTCCCCCTTCCGGTCGCTTTTCTGATTCCCCGGACGGCCGCGACGAGCAGTTGGGCCTGCAGCAGGGGCTCCCCCTCGCAACCCTGGCCGAAACTGATGATCGGCTCCACCCCGTCCTGCAGGTGAGAGGTGCCCAGTTCAACCACCTCGGCCACCGTGGGCACGAAACCGATCCGCTCCTGCGGGGCCGGACAGCACCCGGCCGGCGGGCACCACCCGGAGGGTGGTCGGGAGATGCAACCCAGGCAATCGGCGTTACAGGCCGGAGATACCGGAAGACCCGCCTCCCAGCGGGCGTAGAAGATGTTCTGGGCCGTCAGGCAGTGGTAGGCGCACGCACAGTGGGCCAGATGTTCCACCAGCCGGTTTTTCGGGAATTGACGGCGCTTGGCCTTGATCCTGCGGGGCAGGGTCAGGTCGTTGTATAGTAACGGGTTCCAACGGTATTCCTCGTCGGTGTGCACGGCCGCCGCAAAGAATTCCCCGTTACGCGCGCCCACCGCGGTGTAGCCGAAGAGGCCCAGGTCGGGCGGCCGGCCGTAAACCCGGTAGGCCGGCAGCAGAGTCCGAGTAAAGCCGGCCGGCAGGACCGCGGCCACCGCGAAGAGCTTCCCTCCGCCCTGAAGCCGCCGGACGTCTTTGACCGGTCTTCCCGCCGCCCAGCCGACCGGCGCCCTTTCCGGGAGCAGCACCAGGTCCGAGCCGGGTGGCAGCGGGACGGCCTCCTGTTCCGGGAAGGGCACGGTTTCCGCCCCGGTCCAGGCCGCCGCCCCAAGCTCCGGGTCCTCGTAAAGTACTCCGTCGCTGTCGGCGTAAAGAAGTTTCACGATGACCACCCCCCTCCGCCCTATTCTGCCCGTTTTGCAAAAAGGGGCCTGGCCCCTTTTTTAGATCTCGTAGCCCACCCCGGTCAGGTAGAGCATCGGGTCGTAAGGCTCGCCGTTCCAGCGCACCTCAAAGTGCAGGTGCGGGCCGAAGGAACGGCCGGTCGAGCCCACCCGGGCGATAATCTCCCCGGCGTTGACCCGGTCCTGATAGGACACGGTGATCTCCGAGCAGTGGGCGTAGTAGGTGGTGAGCCCGTCGCCGTGGTCCAGGATGACCAGCAGGCCAAAGGTGCCCGCCGGACCGGCGAATACGACCCGACCGGCCTCGGCCGCCCGGACCGGCGCGCCGTGGTCGGCGGCGATGTCGATGCCGTAGTGGGGTTGCCCGTCCTCACGCACTCCGAAACCAGATGTCAGGTGTCCCGCAGTCGGCATTAAAAGGCTCTTCCACCCGGCCGCCGGAACCGCCGGACCGCCGTGCGCGTGCACGGGGACAGAGAGCCGCTGGCCGGGAAACAGCCGGTCCGGGTTGTCAAGCCCGTTCTCCCGCACCAGGTCGGCCACCGTCACCCGATACATCACGGCAATAACGGTCAGGTTTTCACCCTCCTGCACCAAGTGCTGCAGGCGGATGCCCGGAACGGTCAACAACTGGCCGGGCCGGATGTAATCCGGGTTGCGGATGCTGTTCAATTCCAGCAGCGTATCCACATCCACCCGGTGCTCCACGGCGATCTTCCACAGGCTGTCGCCCTCTTTCACCACGTACCGGCTCGATAAGGTCCGGGCCGCCGGATACTCGTAGGGCCGGTCGGCCGGAATCCATTCGTCCAACCGGGCGCCGGCCGGGTACAGGTAAGAACCCGCCAGCAATACACTAGCCAGGCCGGTCACTAGCAAACGCTTCAAAAACATTGGTCGGTCACCACACTCCTGTATTCAAGCATTCGCTAGCTAGTTTTTCCGTAACCGGCCCGGTTTAAACCTGAAGTCCGGCTCTATTCTATTTGCGGTGGATCGGGGGGCCCGGCATCATCCACCCTTCCGGCGGCCCGCCGGCCGCCTGCTTGAAGGCCTGGAAGTTGCGCAGCAAATCGCGGTTGGATCGGGTACGCCGCATCTCTTCAATCAGGTGTTCCATCGCATCCGAAGAGGACATCTGGTTTGTGGTTTTGCGGAAGTACCACATGAGTTCCAGTTCATCGCTGGTAAGCAGCAGTTCCTCCTTACGCGTGCCGGAACGCTGCACGTCAATCGCCGGGAAGATGCGCCGTTCCGAGATCCGCCGGTCCAAAATCAACTCCATGTTCCCGGTTCCCTTGAACTCCTCGAAAATGACCTCATCCATCCGGCTGCCGGTTTCGATAAGCGCCGTTGCGAGGATGGTCAGGCTCCCGCCCTCCTCGATTTTGCGGGCCGCGCCGAAGAAGCGCTTGGGCTTGTGCAGCGCCGCCGGGTCTACCCCGCCCGACAGGGTCCGGCCGGAAGTGGGCACCACCAGGTTGTACGCCCGTCCGAGCCGCGTGATGCTGTCCAGCAGGATAGCCACGTCCTTTTTGTGCTCTACGAGCCGCTTGGCCCGTTCCAGAACCATTTCCGTCACCCGGACGTGGTTCTCCGCCGGTTCGTCGAAGGTGGAGGCGATGACTTCGGCCTTAACCGAACGCTGGATATCGGTTACTTCCTCGGGACGCTCGTCGATCAGGAGAATCATCAGGACCACTTCCGGGTGATTGCTCGTGATGCTGTTAGCGATCTCCTTCAAGAGCGTGGTCTTACCGGCTTTGGGTGGCGCGACGATCAACCCCCGCTGCCCTTTCCCAAGCGGCGAGATCAGGTCGATGATCCGGGCCGCAATTCGGTCGGGAGAGGTCTCCAGGGTGAGCCGCTCCTGGGGATACAGCGGCGTAAGCTCATCGAAGTGCCGGCGCCGGCCGGCCAGGGCAGCCTCTTCCCCGTTCACGGTCTCCACCCGCAACAAGGCCAGGTATTTCTCGGTGTCCTTAGGCGGCCGCACCTGCCCCGAAACCAGGTCGCCGGTACGCAGGTCGAACTTGCGGATCTGCGAGGCCGACACGTAGATATCGTCGTTCGACGGCAGGAACTGGGACGGCCTTAAGAACCCGTAGCCCTCCGGCAGGATCTCCAGATAGCCTTGCGCCTGGAACAACCGGCTCCGGTCCGGTAACATCCGGCCGGTGTCGTGGTGCGGAGGCGGGTAGGGTTGAGTCTGCGGGTGGTAATGCAGTGCCGCCTCCCGGGGTTCCTGGCGTCGCTGCTCCACCAGCGCGGTGGGGGGCACCGGAACCGGTTCTGCTTCCGGCGGGGACGCCTCTCGAGTCGGCCGGAGATCTTGTTGAATCCGTTCTATTTCAGCGATCAGCTCCTTTTTCCGGTAACGGTAGTAGGCTGGGATTTTGAGTTCTTTGGCGAGATTTTGGAGTTCGGCAAGCGTCTTATTCTCCAGTGCAGTTGCGGACAAAAGCAACCCTCCTTTCGACTAGGGTCGTTATTCTTATTGCCACCCGGAAAGGTTTTTATTCAATAACGAGTTAAAAGCCCTTGGGCGCAACCATCCGCAGATGGGTAGTCTAGAGAAGCATAGTGCCTTGTGGTTCAAGGGGGCAAATCGAAGCCTGGAAGGCGGGTACCGGCCGACCTTAACGCTTCTTAAGCCTGGCCCAGTCGTCCAGGAACTTCCGCAAGCCCACATCCGTAAGCGGGTGTCCGGCCATCTGCATCAACACCTGATAGGGCACGGTGGCGATGTGCGCTCCCGCCTTGGCCGCCGCCAGCACGTGCAGGGGGTGCCGAATCGAAGCGGCGATCACCCTGGTCGGAAGTTCGTAAAGATCGAATATATCCACAGTGTCGCGGACCACTTCCATGCCGTCGTGTCCCGCGTCGTCCAGGCGCCCGACAAACGGGCTGACGAAACTGGCTCCGGCCAGTGCGGCCAAGAGCGCCTGGTTGGCGGAAAAAACGAGGGTCACGTTGGTCCGGATGCCCCGGGGTTCCAGCATACTGACGGCCTTCAAGCCTTCGAGGATCATAGGTATTTTGATGACCACGTTTGGATGAATCTGAGACAGTTCTTCGGCTTCGGCCACCATAGCCTCCGCTTCGGTACTGATGACCTCCGCGCTTACCGGTCCGTCCACCAACCCGGTAATCTCCCGGACTACCTGCGTGAAATCACGCCCCTCCCTCGCGATGAGGCTCGGGTTGGTGGTGACGCCCGAAATCACGCCCAGGGCGGCCGCCTCCCTGATTTCATCCACGTTGGCCGTATCGAGAAACAATTCCATATAGACTTGACCTCCTGCCTTTGATGGTCGACGGTGCCCTGGATCCGGGCGTGTCTTTAAATGTCCCCTGCCCGGCCGGAGCTGCCGAAGAGGCGGATCTTCCCGCGGATTACTTCGACCGCGACCTCCCGGGCCGGACCCAGCACCTTGCGCGGGTCGATTTCTTCCGGGGCTTGCGCCAGCACTTCCCGGATCTTGCCCGTGAACGCCTGCCGGATGTCCGTGTCGATGTTCACCTTGCGGATACCCAGACCGATGGCTTCCCGGACGGCGTCCGCGGGCACCCCGGACGAGCCATGCAACACCAGCGGCGTTCCCCTGACCCGGTCCCGGATGCGGGCCAGGCGGTCGAAATCAAGTTGAGGTGTACCGCGGTACAAGCCGTGCGCAGTGCCGATGGCCACCGCCAGGGCGTCCACCCCGGTGGCCCGCACAAAATGCTCTGCCTCCTCCGGGTCGGTGAAGAAGGCGTCCCGGTCGTCCACACTGATGTCGTCCTCGGTGCCGCCGATCCGCCCCAGTTCCGCCTCCACCGATACATCCACCGGCCGGGCGGTTTCCACCACCCGGCGGGTCAAGGCGACGTTTTTGTCAAACGGCAAGTGGGAACCGTCCACCATCACCGAACTGAACCCCGCACGCAGGCAGCGAATCACCTGCTCGAAGCTGGTTCCGTGATCCAGATGCACGACGACCGGCACCCGGGCGGTGCGGGCCGCTTCCAGAGCCAGCAGGGAAATATAACCCAACCCGGCGTACTTGATCGCCCCCTGGCTGGCCTGCAGAACAACAGGCGCTGCCTCGGCCTCAGCGGCCCGGATGATGGCCTGAACCAGTTCCAGGTTGTTGCAGTTGAAAGCGCCGACGGCCCAGCCGCCAGCCTCAGCCTGTCTTAAAACAGACGCCAGGTTAACAAGGGTCATTCAGAGGAGTGCCTCCGTCGATTACTTATTATCGTGGTTGCGGCGGTGGGTCTTACGCTTCTTCTCGCCAAATACCTGCCGCTCCAGTTCCAGGGACTCGCACTGCTCCAGTTTGGCCACGTCCTGTTCGGTTTCGGCCGCGAGAAGGCACATGCGGAGACAATGACGGCAGTGAAGCTCAATACGGTCCGGGAAAATCTCCAGTTCAATCCGGTTTTCCCCACAGGGGCAATACAGGCCGCCCTCCTCCGCCAGGGTGTGGACAAAAGTCAGGGCGCCCAGCATCACCTCGGCATTGCGGAAGTAGTTTTTTCCACCCATCTCCTCCACCAGGATTTCCAGGGCCTGCTCCTTGGTCTGAAGGTAGTTCCGCACCCTTTCGTACGGACCGATGCAACCCAATTCCAGACCCGTTTCCTGGCAAGAAAGGTAAAAGGCCTCCCGGGACCAGAATTCAGAGGCGGTCAGACGGTACATGTGCGTGAACTCACAGATGACACAACCGGCCTCCAGCCAGTATGATTTTCGGTTCCTGGTGCTCACAACCAGGAGCCGGCTCCCGCATTTGCACAGGACTTCGCACGGTCTTTCCGGGCCCAGAGCGAAACGGGATAAGGTCTGCACGACAGAACGGCCGCAGTCTGAACATCGTAGAGCCAGCGTTGTCTCGGTCTTGACGAGCACCCCAAAAACCTCCTTAAACGAGAGACCTGGAGGCTTTTTTCGCCAAAAAAATTGCGTATCCTTTTCTACGGGCAAAAAATCAGACTGCAACCGCACTCAGGACGCTCCGTACTAAAGACCGCACCTCATTCAGGTCAAAAGGCTTGATGATCAACCGCCGGACACCCAATCTCTCAGCCTCCCCGAGGTCAGATAACTCCCCGTAGGCCGTAATCAGGATCACCGGAATATCGGGAGAATACTTATGAATCTCACGCAGCGTTTCCAATCCACCCAGTCCCGGCATCTTGAGGTCGAGAAGGATCAACTCGGGTTTCTGCTGGCGCGTGATGTTGATGGCCTCATAACCGTTGGATGCCACAACCACGGCGTGACCCTCGCTTTCCAACGCCTCGGAAAGCAATTGTCTGATCGCCGGTTGGTCATCCACGACCAACAGCATCCCCCGCCTCACCTCCGATTATTCCCGATGCACAGTCAATGCGGCGGTCTTGAATCCGGTGACACCCTAATATTCTGGACGGCGCCATCAAATTCCTGCCATGGGCAAAAACTAAACGGAAAATATTACAACCCCAAGGGGAAACCGGACGGGCTCGGTACCACCGGCGCAAAGCCGACAACCAGGACGATCAGCAGCAGCAGGAACAACGCGGCCACGGCGGCCACCGGCGCAAATACGACGATCGCCGCCCCTCCCGTTGAAAGCTGGTGCACCTCCCGCAACCCAATGATCAAGAGAGCCAGGCTCCAGACAAACACCCCCAGCCCGATCAGCCCCAGGATCGCCGAAGCCGGCGTCTCGGCAAGACCGGCCACCACAACGAAACCCTGCACCGGCAGCATAAACACCGCGGGCAGACCGGCCAGGCCGTACACGGTTAGAGTCGCCTTGGGCCCGTTACGGCCCCCGAGCAACTGCGCCACCAGGTGCAGAACGGCGCCGTAGCCCAGCCACTTGGCGTACCACAGGAAGAATCCGGCGAGCACCAGGAAAGGAGCCACACCGGCGATCAACCGGTCAAACTCGGCTCCCAGTTCGGCGGGGGCGATGGTGTTCACGGTCAGCATACTCATCAGCGTCCCGGCGGCATTGACCAGGGTAACGATGACGAGGACCAGCAGGAACGGCGGGTCTTCGGCCAACCGCCGAAAGGTCTTGACGGGGTCAAACAGCACCCCGTAGATGATTTCCAAGAAACCGAGGCTGCCCACCAAGCCCACTCCTTTCCCCAGCCACGGGTCTCCCCTCACGTCTCAACGAGTTCTGTCCGCCTGTTCACGGGCTTTCCACCTGACATCCGCGGCGACCGCCGGGCCGACTAACCCGGCCGGGAGCGCCAGCCACGCCCCGCGGCCGCCTACACCGGCGGCTTCCAACCGCCCGGGCCTTAAAGCGCGTTCGTCTAGCGCTGTTCCACCGGCGGGGCGGTCAGGAGCCAGGACGTTTGCGGCCTTAACAGGGACGAGAGCCCACCCCAGAAATCGCGGAAGAAGGGCCGCCGGCCCAGTTCCACCACCGGGGCGTCCGGGTCCAGGCCGCCCAGTTCGGCGGCCGCCCGCACGGCGTCCTGGAGATCTCCAAGCTGGTCCACCAGCCCGAGTTCATAAGCCTGGCGGCCGGTGAAGATCCGCCCGTCGGCCAATTTACGCACCTGGTCCTCGGGCATGTTCCGGCCCCGGGCCACCACCGCGACGAACTGGGCGTAGATGTCGTCCACCATTCCCTGGAAGATGGCCCGTTCTTCGGGGGTCGGCACCCGGTCCGGGCTACCCATATCCTTGTGGGGGCCGCTCTTGAAGGTTTCGGTCTCGATCCCGAGCATGTCGTACAAGTCGGTGAGGTGCGTGGTCTGGATAATCACCCCGATACTGCCCGTGATGGTGGCCGGGTTGGCCACGATGGCGTCGGCGTGACACGCGATCCAGTACGCGCCTGAGGCAGACGTATCCCCCATGGAGACCACGACCGGTTTTCCGGCCTCGCGCAGCCGGACCACGGCTTCACTGATCTCCTGGGAGGCGGCCGCCGAGCCGCCGGGGCTGTTCAGACGCAGCACCACCGCCCTGATGTTCGGGTTGTCGGCCGCCTCCTGAATCTGGGCCGTGATTTCCTCGGCGCCTCCGAGCCCGAAGAAACTCCCCTCGGTACCTCCAATAATCATACCCTCAATCCGGATCAGGCCGATTTGCTCTCCGGTCGCCCGCCGGCCTTCAGGTCCGGTCCGGCTCCCAAGCACGGCCACCAGAATCAGCGACAGGACAACCACGCCCAGGATCACCCCCGCCAGTATTTTCTGCCGCAAGGTCAATCCCCCCTCTGTAACTCACCGCACCCCCCGCCGAACGGGGCGCGACAGCGCCTAAAGCCTAGTGTGCATCCCGGATCGGGACTCTAACCTTCCTTAATTCCCACTCAAGGGGATTTTAGCTCGGGTCCGGCTGGTCTTTTTTCCGGCGGCGGGCCGCCGCGATGAAATCGCGGAACAGCGGGTGCGGCCGGTTCGGACGCGACGGGAACTCGGGGTGAAACTGCGTCGCCACAAACCAGGGGTGTCCGGTAAGCTCAACGATTTCCACCAACTGCTTGTCCGGATTGATCCCGGAAAAGACCATCCCGGCCCGGTCAAAGTCATCCAGGTACACGTTGTTGAACTCATACCGGTGGCGGTGCCGCTCCTGGATCTCTTCCCGGCCGTAGGCGCGGCCCGCCACGGAATCCGGGCGCAAACGGCAGGCGTAGGCACCCAGCCGCATCGTGCCGCCCAGATCCCGCACCTGCAATTGCTCGGGGAGCAAATGGATCACCGGGTGGGTGGTGCCGGGGTCGAATTCGGAACTGTTGGCGTCCGCCCAGCCCAGCACCCCGCGGGCGAACTCAACAACGGCCAGTTGCATTCCCAGGCAGATACCCAAAAAGGGCAAGGAGCGTTCCCGCGCGTGGCGGATGGCCCGGATTTTACCCTCGATACCCCGGTCTCCGAAACCGCCCGGCACCAGGATGCCGTCAGCCCCGTCCAGTATTTCCTCCACCGCCCCGTTCTCCAGGCTTTCGGCGTCAATCATCCGGATGTTTACATCCACCCCGTTCGCGATGCCACCGTGCCGCAAGGCCTCGGTTACGCTCTTGTACGCGTCCGGCAGGGAGACGTACTTGCCGACCAGGGCGATCGTCACCCGGTCTTCGGGGTTGCGCCACCGTTCAATCATCGCTTCCCATTCGGTCAGGTCGGGCGGCCCGCACTCCAACTCCAGTCTTTCCACCACGAAGTCTCCCAGGCCTTCCCTTTCGAGCATCACCGGGACCTCGTAGATGAACGGTACGTCCAGGGCCTGCACCACGGCACGTTCCTCGGTGTCGCAAAAGAGCGCCAGTTTTTGCTTCAAACCGGGCGGGAACGGTTTTTCGGTCCGGCAGACCAACACATCGGGTTGGATGCCGATGCCGCGCAGTTCCTTGACGCTGTGTTGGGTAGGCTTGGTCTTCAACTCATCGGCCGCGCGCAGGTAAGGCACCAGGGTAACGTGGACGTACAGGGTGTTCTGGCGTCCGAGATCGCTTTTCAGCTGACGGATGGCCTCGAGGAAGGGCTGCGATTCGATGTCGCCGACCGTGCCCCCGATCTCGACGATCACCACGTCGGCCCCCGTCGCCTCACCCACCTGCAGCACCCGCTCCTTGATCTCATTGGTGATGTGGGGGATGACCTGGACGGTCCCGCCCAGGTAGTCTCCTTTCCGTTCCTTGCGGATCACCGATGAGTAAATGCCCCCGGTGGTCACGTTGCTCAGCCTGGTCAGGCTGTGATCGATGAACCGCTCGTAGTGCCCGAGGTCGAGGTCGGTTTCCGCCCCGTCGTCGGTGACGAATACCTCACCGTGCTGAAAGGGGCTCATCGTACCGGGGTCCACGTTCAGGTACGGGTCCAGTTTCTGCACGGTCACCCTAAGACCGCGGCTTTTAAGCAACCGCCCAAGAGAGGCGGCCGTGATGCCTTTACCCAGCGAAGAAACCACGCCTCCGGTTACGAAGATATATTTAGTGGCCATGTTCTCCTCCCGCCCATTTTTAAACCCAGAATTCAGAATCCAGAATAGGGAACAACTGGAATACTAGAAACGCCGTTTAGGGATTCTGAATTCTGAATTCTATATTCTTGATTCCCTGCTCCTCCAGCTACATCCTTTCGGGCGCGGACACGCCCAGCAGGGTCAACGCGTTGCGCAACACCACACGGGTGCAGTTCACCAGCATCAACCGGGCCTCTTCAAGCCCATCCCCGGCGCCCAGGACGCGGTGGGCGTTGTAGAAGTGGTGAAACAGCCCGGCCAAGTCATGGACGTAGTGGGCGATGCGGTGCGGCGCCAGGTCGTAGGCCGCCTGGGCCACCTCGTCCGGAAAGTCGGCCAGCCGCCTGATCAGGGCCCGTTCCGCCTCCTCCTTAAGGAGGGTGACATCGGGAATTTTCCGGTAGCCGGGCGCCGTCCGGCCCCGCTCCTCCAACTGGCGGAAGATGCTCGAAATACGGGCGTGCGCATACTGGATGTAATACACCGGGTTCTCGTTGGTCCGGCTCTTGGCGAGGTCAAGGTCGAAATCCAGATGACTGTCGGCCCCCCGGGTCACAAAAAAATATCGGGCCGCGTCCCGGCCGACCTCCTCCAGGAGTTCGTCCAGGGTGACGTACCGGCCGGTGCGCTTGGACATCCGGACGATTTCGCCGCCGCGGTACAGCCGCACCAACTGCATGATTACCACGTCCAGAGCGTCGGGGTCGTAGCCCAGGGCGGCCAGCGCACCCTTCATCCGGGGGACGTGCCCGTGGTGGTCGGCCCCCCACACGTTGATCACCCAGTCAAAACCACGGTCGTACTTGTCCTTGTGGTAGGCGATGTCGGCAGCAAAGTAGGTGGGCACGCCGTTCCGGCGCACCAGCACCTCGTCCTTGTCCCCCCCAAAAGCGCCGGCTTTGAACCAAAGGGCACCGTCCCTTTCGTACAGGTGACCCCGTTTTTTGAGCAGTTCCAGAGTCTCTCCCACCACCCCACGGTCGTAGAGGGACTGTTCCGAAAACCAGACGTCGTAACGTACGCCGAAGCTCTCCAGGGTGGCGCGCATAGCGGCCAGTTTCTCCTCCAGGGCGAAGCGCAAAAGGGCGCCACGCCGCTCGTCCGGATCCCCGGAAGCGAAGCGGTCGCCGTGTTCGGCCACAAATCGGCCGGCGGTGTCAATCAAATCCTCCCCGTGATAACCATCTTCAGGAACGGGCCAGTCCCGGCCCAAGGCTTGAAAGTAGCGGGCCTCCATCGACAGGGCCAGGTTCTCCACCTGGTGACCGGCATCGTTCACGTAGAATTCGCGGGTGACGTCAAAACCCACAAACGATAAAAGGGCAGCGATGCTGTCCCCCAGCGCCGCTCCCCTGGCGTTGCCCATATGCAAGAGTCCGGTGGGATTGGCGCTCACAAATTCCACCTGGACCTTGCGCCCTCCCCCGAGGTTTCTTCGCCCGTAATGCTCGCCCCACGTTTCAATTTCGGGCAGGACGCCGTGCAGCCAGTTCGGATCTAGTCGAAAATTGATGAAGCCCGGCCCGGCAACAGTCACTTCTTTCACCAAAAGCTCTGGTAGTGACAGGTGGGAAACCAGAATTTCCGCGATCTGACGCGGGGAGCGGCGAGCCGGTTTGGTGAGCAGCAGGGCGAGGTTGGTGGCAAAATCCCCGTGATTTTTCTCCCGGGGAACCTCTACCGTGAATGGGGGTATAGCCGTACCAGAGTCGAGGCCGAGGTCGGGGCGGGCAGCCTCAACTGCGCCGCGCAGCGCCCGCTCGATACCCGCCCGCAATCCAGCCAGCAAATAGCTCATAAGAACCTCCCGTGACCGTGAGCGCTGGGGCCGGAGACTAACCCACAACCTAGATTAATACCTGGACAGATTCATGTCAAGTAAGCCTGAAGCTTCCAGGAAGTCTTTCGGGAACCTCTCCCCCTTCGGCCGGGACCCCTTTCCGGGAGCAACCTCTTTCTTTCACCAGCCACAATAAGGACGAAGACGACTTTGCAAAGCACCGCATACGGCCGCCGCCGCTACTAGCGCGTAGCAAGGAGCCCAGCTGCAGAAGCCGTCTTCGAGAATTTGCGCCGCCAACGTTGGGTTTTGAGACCGTTCAGCGCCCGCCGGCCGCCGTTACGCTGTCCGCCGTACGGCCGCCGGAACCGGAATTCCGGTACCGGTTCACAAACCGGTTCATCCGTTTGAAAGCTTCCGTCAGGTCCTCCACCGAGGCGGCGTACGAACAGCGGATAAATCCCTCGCCGCATTCGCCGAACGCGTTCCCGGGCACCACGGCCACTTTCTCCTCCCGGATCAGGCGCTCGGTGAACTCCTCGGACGAAAGCCCGGTGCAGCGGATGTCCGGAAAGGCGTAGAAGGCGCCCCCAGGGTTGAAGCACGGGAGGCCCATATCGTTGAACGCCTTGACCACCAGCCGGCGCCGGTAGGAAAACTCGCGCACCATGCGCCGCATCTCGTCCTGCCCGTGCCGCAGGGCCTCGAGCGCCGCCATCTGGCTCATCACCGGCGCGCAGAGCATGGTGTACTGGTGAATTTTGGTCATGGCCCCGATGAAGTCGGGATTGCCCAAGGCGTAGCCGATACGCCACCCGGTCATCGCAAAAGCCTTGGAAAAACCCTGGAGCAGGATCGTCCGGTCGCGCATCCCGGGCAGGGTGGCGAAGCAGACGTGTTCACCCTCATAGGTCAGCTGCGCGTATATCTCGTCGGCAATCACCACCAGGTCCCGAGCCGCACAAAGCTCGGCAACAGCCTCGAGTTCCGCCCGCGGCATAACCGCACCCGTGGGGTTATTGGGAAAACAGAGCAAAAGCACCTTGGTCCGGGGCGTGACCGCCCGTTCCAGGTCTTGGGCCCGGACCCGGAAACCCCGCTCCACGGTTGAGGGCACGGGTACCGCCACCCCCCCGGCCAATTCACTGCAGGGCTGGTAGGAAACGTAACACGGTTCAGGCACCAGCACCTCGTCCCCGGGGGCGACCACTGCGCGCAACGCCAGGTCCAACGCCTCACTCACCCCGACGGTGACCAGCACCTCGTTTTCCGGACAGTACTTCAAACCCAGATAGTCGGCGGTGTAGCGGGTGATTTCCCGCCGCAGCGCCAGTATCCCGCTGTTGGCGGTGTAGGCGGTGTAACCCTGTTCCAGGGCGAACATGCACGCCTCCCGCACATGCCAGGGGGTGACAAAATCCGGCTCGCCAACGCCGAGCGAAATGATCCCCTTCGTCTCGGCCGCCAGGTCGAAGAACCGGCGGATCCCGGACGGCTTTATCCTCCGGACGGTGGGGTTCAGTTTGTCCGCCCACACACCATCAGTCACGGCGACACCACCAACCTCCGGTCGTCTTCCCCGTCACCCAACAGGACCCCCTCTTCCTTGAAGGTCTGGAGCACAAAGTGGGTGGTGGTGCCGGTCACGCCGTCGAGCGGGGCCAACTTGGTGGCCACGAAGTTGGCCACCTCTTTCATGGTCCGCCCCTCAACGAAAACGGCCAGGTCATACGCGCCCGACATCAAATATAGGTTCTTCACTTCCGGGTAGCGGCCCACCCGCTTGGCGATGGCCTCAAAGCCCACGTCCCGCTGGGGCGTGACCCGGACCTCGATCAGGGCCAGCACCCGTTCCTTGCCGACCCGGTCCCAGTTGACCATGGTCCGGTAGCTCAGGATGGTGTGGTTGGCTTCGAGGTCGGCGATGATCCGCTGCACCTCGGCCACCGGAAGGTCCACCATCGTGGCGATCTGGGCGGCTTCCAGGCGGCAGTTGTTCGCCAGAAGCTCCAAGATCTCGATTGTTTTGTCCATCGGCTGCTCCTCCCTCTTGATAAGCATCTCGGAAATGTAAAGGCGCCCTCCCCCCTCTTAAGGACGAGAGCGCCGATCTCGCGGTACCACCCTAATTGGCCGGTGCAAAACCGGCCCACTCTTCCCGTTAACGGCGGGACCCGGGAGTGCTTCCGCGGGCTCAATTACCCGCCTCGCATCCGGCTCCGGGACGGCACAGGCGCCCTTCCCACCGGGCTCACACCGGTTCCCGGCTCGCTGTGGGGGAACAAAACGCCCTTATTCCCTTCGTTGCCTTTGATCTAAAATTATATATGCTTAAGAACCTAGCACCTGTCATCCGATTTGTCAAGGACCAATGAGGCCCAGCTCTAGTTGTAGGAAGAATCAAACCAAATAACTTCTCCCAAATAACTTCTCCCGATTTGCAGGATAACTTGGCCCGCTGTAGAAACGATTTTTATTTGTAGTAAGATTGTGCTCCAACTACATACAAAGGGGTGTCCGTATGTCTGTCAGGCAATGCTTCAGAACCTCTGAAGCGATAAGGCCGATCAGGTTAGCCACAGGCAACTGGACCACCGGCTTAGGACCGGGTTGCTCGGGATCAGTCGCCCCTTCTAGGGGCACAAGGAGCACCCGGTTTATTCTTGGATGTAGGGAGGTTCGGATTAATGAAATCCGGTGGTTCGTACATATTTAATGACCGGCTTGTATATCGCAATCAAGAAGAGTATGTTGTGGTTGATAGGCCAAAGGTAGTTCAATATATTGATGCAGCCATGAATCAGCCAGATCTAGATGGTTTTCGAAAACATATTACGAACCTCAAGCTGGCGTTAGAAAACCCAGATGAAGACCTGATCACTTCTAATGGCCAGGGTTTCTCCTTGAGGCTAGAGCCTTTCCTGACTGATATTAAACAAATACTTGACGCCTACACCCTTGAGCGAGCACGGTACTATGCAGAGCGGTTGAAGAAGGGTTTGTCTGAAGTCAAGACTACCAAAGTCAACGACATTAACGTCCGGCGCTGGAAAGACTATGATGAAGTTTTTACTGACAGCCTCTGGAACATAAACCGTCGCGACAGTTCAGGTGCACACCTGGGGTGGTACTGGGGCAACTTCATCCCACAGATCCCGCATCAGTTGATGCTGCGATATACCAAAAAGGGTGAGTTAGTCGTCGACCCGTTTCTAGGTAGCGGCACCACTTTGATTGAGTGCCGTCGCCTCGGCCGTCACGGCCTCGGCGTGGAACTCAATCCAAAAACGCTCCATAAAGCCAGAGAACTGGTGGAGGCCGAAGAAAACAGGCACAACGTCATAACACGGTTGATTGTCGGCGACAGCAGGGTTTTTGATTTCGAAGCCGCAATACGGGCGATGGGGTTTTCGGCCATAGACTTATTACTCATGCATCCTCCATACCACGATATCATCCGTTTTGGCAGCGATGAAAACGATCTTTCCAACGCAAAAAGCACGAGAGATTTTCTCCACATGTTCGGAGAGGTACTGGATAATACTTTACCCCTACTGCGAAAAGGCCGTTATCTGGGCATTGTAATCGGCGACAAGTACAGTCAGGGAGAATGGATTCCTTTGGGTTTTTATTGCATGCAAGAAGCAATGAATCGCGGACTTTCTCTTAAGAGCATCGTTGTCAAGAACTTCGAGGAAACAAAGGGGAAACGCAATCAAAAAGCATTATGGCGTTACCGTGCCTTGTTGGGTGGTTTCTACGTCTTCAAGCATGAATACATCTTGGTACTTAGGAAAGTTTAGTAAGTATATCAGGATTGGGTATTGCAAATCAGATGGTCAGCGTCCCCTCCGCCGTCTCCACCACCTGGAGAATCTTCTCCCGCCGCCCGTTCCCGGCGTTGACGTACACCAGGTATTCGTTGCCGACCCTTTCGCCCCTGATTTCCCAGGCCAGGGCCTCCCCACCACCGGTTGTGGGAATGAGCACCAGGCGGGACGACCGGACTACAAAGTCCGGGTTGAGACCCCGGCGGGCGGCTTCGGCGGCACTGAGCGCGGGAGCCGGCAATTCCCGCGGCCGGTGGTACATCACGTAGTCCAGAGCGTTCAAACCGCTGACACGCCCCTGGTCCAGGGCCACCGTCACTTTGATCATGTCCGTGTACAGCAGGACGCCGTCTTGCCGCGGCACAAAGGCAAACATTACCGTGCCCTCGCCCTGCTGCTCCGAGGACACCGCCTCCATGTCCGGCCGGCCCAATCGGTTCAAGTACTCCTCGGCCGCACGCCGCGCCTCGCTGACGGACACCGCGGGCGCGCCGGGGGTTCTGGTGTCCAACATCCAGACCACTTCCCCGCCCCGCCGGGCCACGTCCACCAGAAACAACCGGTCACCATCGGGGTCGTTACGTTCCGCAACCTCCACCCGGTAAGACGGTATTCGGCCCTTGGTCGTCCCGGTTACCCGCGCCACCAATTCCCCTCGGGGCCGGTCAACCACGGCCAGCGCCCTTTCCCGGGCTTTTTCCTCCGTAGTGGGCGCACCGGTAGCGGCACGCGGCACGCGGCGGTCCATATGTTCCGAAAAGGCGCCGTCATAGACCAGTGTCGGAAACTGTTCCATCTCCCGGTTTACCGCCTCCAATGCGGTGCTCGCTGGGTCCGGCGGGGCCGGCCGGAGGGCGCCCCGGCGCGCACGCAACTCCGAAGCCAGTTCCCAGTACCGAGCACCGCCCGCCTCCACGCGGCGCTGCACCACCTGGAGTTGGGTGTTCAGGATGCCGGCCTGGCGGTGCAACTCCTCGAGCGTGTTCCACTGGTCCGGCGACGGGGGCCGGCCGGCAGCCACCTGCCGCATCAGGACGTTCGTGAACTCGCCTACCTGGTTTAGAAACTGGCTGGTCCGGCCGATGACCGCCGGCTGGACGGGGAGCTGGCTCAATTCCCGTTGGGCCAGGACGGCCTCCCGCCAGGTCTCCCCCAGCAGATCGGCGTCCTGGGGACTGCCGTCGCCGACCAGGACCTTGCCGAGGAGCACCTCCAGACCACGCACGTTTAGCACCGTGTCAAAAAAGGACCGCTGGTACTCGGCGTTGAGCAGGTTTTCGAGATGGCGTCGCGCACTCCACTGTTCAAAGGCCCAGGCGGAGACCACCGCCAGGACCGCCAGAGACACGAGCGCAACCAGCACGGGACGCTTCATTAATTCTTTCCTCCAGATTCATCTCACCCGGCCGGAGGCCCTAGCGGGCAAAAACGTGCCGACCGATCCTGGTGATAATCGTGCGGGTCCAGACCCAGGGGCTGGTCGACTTGGCCGGATTCCAGAAATAAAGGGACCCGTGGCTGGGATCCCAACCGGCCAGGGCCTGCCGGGCCGCCCGGTAGGAATCCTGTTCGACCGGCAGCCAGATCCGCCCGTTGGCCACCGGTTGAAAGGCTCGCGGTTGAAAGATCACGCCGGGAATGGTGTTGGGAAAGGAGGCATGCCTTACCCGGTTGAGGACTACCGCTCCCACGGCCACCTTGCCGACGTAGGGCTCGTTGGCGGCTTCGGCCTGGATCAGGCGTGCCAGCAACTGGACGGCGTCTTGTCCGCCCACCCTCCCGGTCACCGGAATAGCTTCTTCCATGCCGAACGGTGCCGGCGCATACTCCTGGACGGCAGGTACACTGGGCAGATCGGGCCACTCAATCGCGGGCGGGTACTGGAACCACCTTCCGGTGAGCCAGGCCACAACCAGGCCCACTATGGCGACGGTGAGGACGACCACTACAAAGAAAGCACTCTCACGACGAATACGCAGGCGGCTCACGTGAAAATCCTCCGTTGGTCTATTTCGGTTATTGTGCACGGTTATGGCCAAAAAAATTTATAAATGGGTAAAGGTTTTAACGTTGGCCGCCGGAGTAGGCGTGCACCGGGGCACGCGCTTGAAGTTCACAAAGGGAGCATGATCATGATTTGGAGAGCGTACCTTCGAGAAAAAGCGGTGAAGGCTAATGGGCCGACGGGCCGGTTAGGAAAATGCAAAACCCCGAACAACCGAAGGCAAGATTGTCCTTGTCAGAAATTTCTGCAACTAAGAAACAGAGCTTCGACCCCAACTTCCCAGCCAGCAATAACTAGAGCTTCAACCTTTAGTTACTGAATATTCAATAACTAAGAAACTAAGCTTTGACCCGGCGCAGCCGGTTAGACAGAAGGTGCGCCTGGCGCACCGGTTCCGGTAGGCGGTAACCCTGGCAGCAGGCCAGCGCCAGTTCGACGGCGGTATCCGGATCGACAAGGTGCCCGGGGGAGATGAACACCGGTTTCACTCCGCGCTTGGTTCTGAGGACGGTACCGACGACGCGGCCCTGGTGGACCAGGGGCGAGACGGCCCCAGGCTCGGGCCCCGGGGGATTGTAATCGCCCACCAGGACTGTCTTCGCCACCCCCAGGGTGGGCCGGTCCAGGAAGAGTCCGAGATGACTCGCGATCCCCACACCCCGAGGATGGGCCGTGCCCTGCCCGTCGCACAGCACCACGTCGGGAGTGACACGCAAGTGTTGCAGGGCCTCCAGCAGGACCGGGCCTTCCCGGAAGGACAGCAGACCCGGCACGTACGGAAAGGCAGCCGGCAGAACGGCGGTGGCCGCTTCCACCAGTTCGAGTTCCGGAAAGGAGAACACCACGGCGGCCGCGTAAAGCCGGTTATCCGTGCGGGCGGAAGACACATCGACGCCGCACACGTGCCTGACCCGCAACCCCGGCGGGAACTGGAACCGGAGTCGTCCGGCCAGCTCCCGCTGGAGTTCCCGCGCCCCGGCCGGCTCTATGGTCCAGGGGTGCAGGGAGTGCATCTTCATTTCTTCCGCACTTCGGCGTGCAGCCAGTTCACGAAATCCGCGTCCCCGTCAACGGTGTTGATGGCCAGAATGGCCGGCACCTCATAGGTGTGATTTTCCTTGGCCCAGAGAAGCACCCGGTCCACCAGGTCGCCGGTGGTCTTGGCGATGATCAGGGTTTCTTCCGCCTCGTGCACCCGGTCGTCCCACCAGTAGGTGGACACAATCCGGGGAATGATGTTGGCGCATGCGGCCAGCCTGTTCTCCACCAGTCCCCTGGCGAGCCGCTCCGCCTCCTCGAAATTGGGGGCCGTAATGTAAACCAGAGTGGTCGCACTCACTTATGGAACCTCCTTGTTCTTCTGAGCACTGTAAGCGGCGGCCCGCAGCACAAACCCAGGCGCCCATCCGGGAACGGACAGGGCGTGAATGTGCTTGTAGGCCGCCAGTACGTTTCGGTAAACGATCCCATCCCACTCGCCGTCTACACCGTATCCTTTCCGGACCCGGAACGCCAGCCGGGCGGTCCCGGTGTCCAGGGCGTGCACCCGCGAGTGGTGAAACTCGTGCCCCCTGATGGTGGTCCCAACCGGAAAGTAGGGATTGTCCCCAACGACGTCCACAATCATGTACCCGTGACCCCGGGGCCGCTCGTCCAGATCGACCTCAAAGGGCAGTGCCCCGGTCATGGCGTAGCTTTTCCCTTTCCAGGTAAGCCTCCGTCCCATGTACATCAGCCCGCCGCATTCGGCGTACACGGGCAACCCGGACTCGACCCGTTCACGGACGGCCCGGCGCAGGCGCACATTGGCCTCCAGCTCGGCGGCGAACACCTCCGGGAAGCCGCCGCCGACATAAAGCCCGTCCACGTCCGGGAGACCGTCGTGCAGGGCGTTGATGTAAACCAGTCCGGCGCCGGCCCGTTCCAGGGCCTCCAGATTCTCGGGATAGTAGAAGCTGAAGGCCCGGTCCCGGATCACCCCGATCAGCGGCCGGCCGCCGGCCGGTGCCACGGCGGCCGGCAACGGCGGGGGTGCGGGAAGCGGCGGCGCCGCACGGGCGATTTCCAGAATGCGGTCAACGTCTAGAAAGGTCTCCGCGTCGGCGGTCCAGGCATGCACCGCGCCGAGCAGGTGCTCGTCCTCACCGGCCGGAATCAGGCCCAGGTGCCGGTCGGGCACCTCGTAGGACCTGTTTTTCGGCATGGCACCCAGCACCGGGATCCGGCAGTAGTGCTCGACAGACGCCGTCAGCAGATCCCGGTGCCGCTGCCGGGCGACGTTGTTAAACACCACACCGGCCAGGTGCACCCGCGGGTCAAACATCCGGCAGCCAAGCACGACCGCGGCGGCGCTGCGGGTCATGCGCACCGCATTCACCACCAGGATGACCGGCGCTTTCAAAATCCGCGCAATCTCCGCGGTGCTGCCGCTTCCCTCCACGTCCACACCGTCAAACAGGCCCATCGCCCCTTCGATTACGGCGATGTCCGCATCCGCCGTCGCCCGCATAAACGAACCGGCCAGTGTCGGTTCGTCCATCAGGAAACGGTCCAGGTTGCGGCAACTCCGGCCGGCAACCCGCGTCAACCAGCTCGGGTCAATGAAGTCGGGACCCTTTTTGAACGGCTGGACCGCGAGTCCCCGCCCACGCAGGGCGGCGATCAGCGCAGCGGTAACCGTTGTTTTTCCCGACCGGCCCTGCGGTGCGGCAATGACCACCCGCGGCCTGCCTTCCACTTGCACGTCACCCGCCTTAAAGACACGCTTAACCCGGGGTGGGTCCCCGGGTTAAGCTTTGGCAAAATTGTCGCTACTTACACGCAGCCGGTGGGCTTGGGTAGACCGGCACACTTGCAGGCGCCCTTCGCCGGGCCGGTGGGGAACAGCTCGTACATCTCCTTCAAGGGGATGCCGCTTTCCTTGCAAAGTTTGCGAATCATCGGGGCGATGCCGGTCTTGGCGTAATAGTCCTTAAGAAAGTCTATTACGTGCCAGTGCCGCTCGGTAAGCTCACCAATGCCCTCCTGCTTGGCCACATAGTGCGCCCACCCCGGCCACCAAGCCGCGGGGTCGACCATGAAGCCGTCCTCGTCGACTTCCACCTGTTTTCCTTCAACTTCGACAAACGGCATTGTCCAAACACCTCCTTCTTAGAAATATTATTATTGAACTCCTTTTTTTAAAAGTGCCGGTACTCAGGACTAACAGCTTGCCAGCTAATTATAACACAGCTGCCGTTAGTCGCGAAACACCAGCGCATTGCCCACCAGATCGATCAGCCCGACTACCTCCACGGGAAGTTTGTGTTCCTTGACCATGGGGTAGAGCTGGGCTTTGCAGATGGAACACGGGGCACACAGAACCTCGACGTTGGTCGCCCGTACCTGTTCGGCCTTCTTGTTGGAGGCCAAGATCCGGTACTGGTACATCTTCGGGTCGTCAAACAGGATTCCGGAACCGCCGCCGCAGCAGAAGTTGGCCTCCCGGTTGGGCGTCATTTCCGTGAAGGCGCCCTTCGGCACCACCGCGTTCATTATGACGCGCATGTTGTCGCTGTGCCCGCAGGCCCGAGCGTAGTTGCAGGGATCGTGCAGCGTAATGCTGCGCGCATTGCGCTTCGGGTCCAGTTCGAGCAGCCCAGCCTTGATATAGGCCTCGACCTCGTCGTGGATGTGGGTCATTGGAATCCTCCTGGAGGCCGGCAAGTCCGACATGGTCGGTACGTACATCTTGGTCGCGCGCCAGCCGTGACCACACTCGCCCCAGACGATCTTCTTGCAGCCCAGGCGGGTGGTTTCCTCCATCAGCCTGGTCACCATCTCCCGCTGGACGCGGTTCTGGTCCATCAGGTAGCCGAAGTTCCCGGCCTCGGTGATGCGGCTGGAGATGGTCCAGTTGGCACCGACGTAATGGAAGAACATGGCCGCGCCTTTCAGCGTGTTCGGATTCAGCGCGAAGTCGGCCGACGATGGGACGTAAAGGATGTCCGAATCCGGCTTGTCGACCGGGAACGTAACCTTGAGCCCATCGTACTCCTCCGCAATCTCCTCGGACAAAAAGTCAAGCGTGTCGATGATCCCAGCCTGGGTCAGGCCCATATGGTTGCCGGTCCGCAGGATCGCGCCCGCAGTGGCGGTGTGGAGTTGCGGCCCGATGCCCAGCCAGAACAGGATCTGCCGCCCAATCATCGTCACCTCGGCGGTATCGATGCCGAAGGGGCAGACGTGCGCGCAGCGCCGGCACTCGGAACACTGGTAGTAATAGCTGAACCACTTTTCAATGGTTTCCAAGTCCAGGTCCTGGGCGCCCACCAGACCCGGGAAGAGTTTCCCCTGCACGGTGAAGTGGCGCTTGTAAACTTTCCGGATCAGGTCGGCCCGGCCGGCCGGGATGTTGTTCGGATCCCGCGTCCCCAGGTAGGTGTGGCAGTTCTCGGCGCAGGCACCGCACTTGACGCACGACTCCATAGCCATTACAAAGGAACGCACCTTGTGGCGGAATTCGTCCAGGTGCTGGATCGCCGCCGCCACTTTCTGGCTGTCGGGTACGGGTACGACCCCCAGTTTTAAAAACAGGTCTTCGGAAGCCCGCTTGGGCTGCCTCAACCCATTTGTCTCACTCATTTAAGGAACACCTCCTTTCTCAACGGCTATTTGGGAAGCTGCACCCTGGCACCCGGCAGACCGCGAGCCGGTTCATGGAACGGCCGGTTAATGATCCACCGCTCCCAGAAAAAGCCGAAAGAGTGCATCAGTTTGCTGAACGGGAAGATAATCATCAGGATCATTACCAGCGTGTACTTGGTGATAAAGAAAAGACTGTCGGGCATCGGGTGCGGTTGGAAAAGGAAAAGTCCCGCGAGGTACTCCCGAACCGGGGCATATCCCACATGGTATTCGGGGAATAGGCGCATGATATTACCCAGCGTGGCGATAGCGATCAGCAGCAACAGGTGCACATAATCACTCGCCGAGGAGATGGTCCGGACCTGCTCAACAACCAAGCGCCGCCCCAGCAGGTACACCAGCGCCAACCAGAAGACGATTCCCAGGCCGGTACCGAACCAGTCCGACATCTTGAGGCTCAGCTCCGGAGTGATAAAGCCGGGCGCCAGGATGTGGAACTGCAACCCCAGGGTGTAAAAGGCCTGAACATGCCCCGCCAGCATGAGAAACAGGGCGATGTGCATGAACCAGGCGCCAACCCACAGCGGCCGGTCAAACTTCAAGAGGTTCCAAAAAGTGGCCAACTGCCAAAGCATCCAGACGATAGCCGCGGACCAGCTCTTCGGCCACGGAGACAAGGTAATGTTGTGCACGATCCGCGGGATCATCCAGCGCCAGATCCGCCAGGCCACGCCGCCCAGAAACACTGTGACCGCAATGTAGGGCAGAATCTGACCGATAAATACGTTCACCTAGCAACACCTCCTTCTTTGGGAATGGTCTTGACGGAGGGTCGATTGAAACGGCCCTCCGGGACCGTTTGTTCATAATGCCGCTTCACAAGCAAACTGACAATAACCCTACTACCCGCTTGGCATCTCGGCGGATGCCGCGGTCTTCAAATGGTGAAACGAAGGGGTAGCCCCCCCAAACCGTGTACGATGCGCACTCCCTTCCTTTCACCCCCCGGTACCTGTCTGGACCGCAACTACACCTCTTGCAGCGTCACCGCGCCGGTCGGGCAGATGGTGACACAGGTCTCGCAGCCCATACACTCGTCGTTCACCACTTGCGCCTTTCCATCGACCAGTTTCAAGGTTTCCGACGGACAAGACTCCGTACATTCTCCGCAACCGTCGCAAACACCCTGGTCAACGGCCACTACGAACATAACCCCTTACCCCCCTTAAAGTTTGTTTTTTTATTTAGCCGACCAGCCGGTTTTGCCGGACACCCGGCCAGGGACAGCCATTTCCATACGTAATATATTCGCTATGTATTCGTGACCTCTGGCCATATTCCTGCTCCCGGAGAACAACTTTTTTGCATGATCTGATTTTTCAAACAAATACCGCGCTTCCGGTATCGAGATGGTTTTGCGCCCCCTCGAGCGGCAGGCGCCCCCGTTTTTGAAGGGCGGATATCGACGGCCTTCGAGGAAAACCCGCCATAACCCACATTAAGCCATTTGCGATGTTCGGGAGAAAAGATAAATAGGCTGTTTTAGAGTTGCGGAAAAAACATTTTACCCCGGTCCAATCCGGATTTTATGCGGTTTGCAGGGATGGGTAACGGGCGGATCGGCAAAATTGACCCCAAGGGAGAAAAGCGGAGAAAAAGCGAAGGAGAATGAGAAATAAGAAGGGAAACCCCCTTTTGTGGAGAATCCTTTTTGTAACCACCAAAAAAGAACCACGAAGGAGGTTTCCCTTATGGCCATTATACCACAACAGCGGCTTTTTGGGTGGCAGGAAATCGACGAACTCGGTGACTTGGAACGTTTTTTGCTTGTAGTGAACCACCTGCCCGATGAGCAGTTGATGCAAAAGCTGGAGAGAGAGCGTGGTAAGGGACGGGATGATTACCCGGTGCGGGCGGTTTGGAACTCCATCCTGGCCGGGATCGTATTTCAGCACGTGTCTGTGGAGAGCCTGCGGCGGGAACTCTGCCGGAACGGCCAGTTGCGGGAACTTTGCGGTTTTGATCCGGCCCGGGGCGAGGATGCCGTTCCGCCTTCTTACATATACAGCCGCATCTTGGTGAAACTGATGCGGCACGCCGACGAAGTGGAAAACATATTTACGCGGCTGGTGGATGAAATAAGAGTGCTGCTACCGGATTTCGGTCGAATTTTGGCCATAGACAGCAAAGCCGTCAGCAGTCTGGCCCGGGGCAAAAAGCGGGATGAAGAAGAGAAGGTCCAAAAGCCTGACGGGCGCCGGGACACCGATGCGGACTGGGGCCGGAAAACATACCGGGGGCGTAAGAAAGGCGGCACCCTATGGGAAAAAGTCGTGTGGTGGTTTGGCTACAAACTCCACCTTGTAGTTGACGCTGTTTATGAACTGCCGGTGGGATTTGCGGTGACAAAGGCGTCGGCCAGCGACGTGAAAGAGGGACATATACTCATTGATCGGGTGGCGAAAGAGCATCCGGAGATTGTGGCCCGCTGCGAGGCATTGGCGGCGGACAAAGCCTTTGACGACATCAAGCTAAACGTGAAACTCTGGGACGAATACCGGATCAAGCCCGTGATTGACATCCGCAACACGTGGCGGGACGGCGAGGAGACGTGGCTTGTAACCGGTAAGGAGAACATCGTTTACGATTACCGTGGAACGGTTTATTGTTGCTGCCCCGAGACAAACAAACGTCGCGAGATGGCCTTCGGGGGATTTGAGAAAGACCGGGAAACCTTGAAATACCGCTGTCCGGCCCGGCACTACGGAGTAGAGTGCCGGGGCATGGAACAATGTGCCGCAACCGGTGGGATACGTATTCCCCTGGTGGAAGACCGGCGGATCTTCACCCCGCTGGCGCGGTCCAGCTACAAGTGGAAAACACTCTACAAAAAGCGTACGGCGGTAGAAAGGGTAAATGCCCGCCTGGACGAGGCCTACGGATTTGAAAAGCATTTCATTCGGGGCTTGAAGAAGATGAAGCTGCGTTGCGGGTTGGCCCTGATGGTGATGCTGGCGATGGCCGTGGGCCGACTGCGACAAAAACAAGGAATAGACTTAAGGAGCCTGGTGAAGGCGGCCTGACGGGGCTCAACCGGAAAACAGATTACCTGCCAAGAGACGCCCAGAGTGGCGCTGGGGTAAGTTTGCCCTTTGGCAGAGCGGCATAGTCTATATACTCCATTTACCCCAGTTGCTAACTGTGTTTTGTGGCTTGGGGAACAGCCGGTGCCGGGTGTGGGCGTTGCCTTGTCGGGACCAAAAATGCTTACAACGCAAAACGCTGACATTGCTCGTCAATTGACAGGCGCCCCTGACTGCTGGTATTCTGAGTGCGGCGGCGCTTGAAGCCGCAGATCCGTTTCCTGTTGTACTAAGGAGGCGAAATCAATGCCTGTTTTCGAGTTTCGATGCCTGGAGTGCGGCGACCTTTTTGAAAAGTTTTTCCGGAATTCGGACAAGGGGGTCGAGGTCGCCTGTCCCAAATGCCGTTCGGAATCGTTCGAGCGCGTGATCAGCAGCACCAATTACGTAATGGGCTCCGGCAAACCGCAGAAACCCAAGATCACGACCAAGTCGTGCAGCGCGGGAAACACTTGTGCCACATTGGAAATACCGGGACCAACCAGGTGAGGCAGTGGTAAACGTAGGCTTCGGTAAAGAACTGGTCAAGAAGGTGTCCTGCCCCTTTTGCGGAATGGCCATCGACCGGCCACGCGAGTTGAAGACCCGCCGGCCCGGGGAGATGCCCGCGGGCGCTTGCGCCTGCGGCGCGGTGTACACGTTTGACATCACCGGACACAACCTGGGGTCGGCTTTTCTGGAGGCACTGGTCCTAGCCTGCGACATGGATTGGGAACTGGCTTCGGACCTGGCGTCCGGAGAGGACTATTCCGAGAAGATCCTTGAGAGATACGACGACCAATCACACTATATTGTCCCCGGGGGCGCTTATGAAGGGCGGAGGGTCGCCGGTGCCCTGTACTTTGTGCGGCTGCACCAGGAAATCCAGGAAGTGACCGGTGAAGGAGCGGCGAGAAGACTACTGCGGTCCGAGCCCGAGCCTTTCGTCCGGGCCGCCGTCAGGACCCCTGCCGTCCGCAAGAGTTCTCTGACCAAAAAACAGGTCGAAGAATTGGTCGGTGCCAACCGCATTGAACCGCTCCTGGAGGCCGCCGCCGCGCAGGACAAGAAGGTGCTCCGGCACCTGCAGCGCCTCCTGTGTTCCGGAGACCGGCTCTTCCGTTTCCGGGTGACCGAAACCCTGGGCCGGGTTTCGGCCGTGATCGCGGCCGAAGACCCGGCACCAGTCGCCAACCTGCTTCAAGAGCTGGCCAATTCGTTCCAGTACTCCGCCGCGTCGAACTGGGGCGCCCTGGAGGCCATGGGCGAAATCATCGCCCACGCACCCGGGGTTTTCGGCGGCTACATCCCGGTGCTGTACCAGTTCTTGCAGGACGAAGGCCTAAGGCCGCAAGCCGTCAGGGGCATAGGCACCGTCGCCCGGGTCCGGCCGGAATTGGTCCGCTGGACGATCCCCCGCCTCCTGCTTTTCCTCCAGGACCCCAATCCCGAGACCAGGGGCTGCACGGCGTGGGTGCTCGGCAACCTGGCCGCATCCGAAGCCAGACCCGGCCTGGCCGCAATCGCGGGCCGGGAAGAGGCGGTCGAGTTTTACGAGGATGGGAGAATCACGAGGAAAACGGTCGGCCAGCTGGCCGCGGAGGCCTTGGAGAATATAGAATTCAGAAGCCAGAAGCCAGAAACCAAAAGCCAAAAGCCAGAATGAGACAACCATGCCGTCGCGCGGGGCCGTATACAATGAAAATCGCCTAACAACATTCTGAATTCTAGTTCTTAGTCCCTCAGCTTGATCAGTTCTTCCAGGGACGATTTCAGGGTTTTGGATACGGAAACCAGAAAGTCCGCCCGCTCCAGATCTGTTTCCCCGGCCCGCACCAAGAGTTCCCGCGACAGCCGGTGCAGGCTCCGGTACACTGCATCAAGATCGAAGGCCGGATAAGACTGGCCCTCTTCGAACCCGGCCTGGCCGCAGACGAAAGCCCGGCCGCCGATCACCGTCGGGATGCCGTACACGCGGCAGGTGATGGGCCGGAAGGGGTAGAGAACACACTCGTCGTTATCATCCAGCAACGGGCAGCGGATTTTCTCCCGGGCCAGCGCATAGGACTGCAGGTGCGGGTCGTTCCGTTCCTTGAGGCTTTTCTCCAGCGCCGCCAGCGCCTTATCCGCCTTGTCCGCCCGCAAGAGCGCTGCGGCTTTCTCGTTCGCGCCCAATTCGTCAAAGAGCTGCTTCAGGTATACGGATTCGATCAAGAACAAGCCGAAAATGGCGTGACAGCAATCGACGCAGTGCTTGGCACAGCGAATCCGCTCGCCGTGGTCGCGCTCCATTTTCCGGAACGCCGCGTCCGCACCCGTCACCAACCGCTCGTATTCGCGGAACAATTCTTCCGGCATGACTCTCTTCCTTTACTTTCGGCGATAGGGTTCAAGTATTTGCGCGAACTCGGGGTGCAGCGCGAAGCCCAAACTCGCGGCAATATCGGCGTGCTTGACCGCCTTGGGAAAATCGCCCTTATGGTAATACGCCACGGCTAAGTTGTTGTGTCCCAGGCCAAAATTCGGAGCGAGGGCAATCAGTCTTTCACCGACCTCGATCGCCTTGTCCACGTCACCCCGTTGCAGGTAGGCGTTGGCCAGGTTGTTCCAGGCTTGGGCGATCTCCGGGTTGAGTTCCAGGGCTTTTTGAAGCGCCTCGATCGCCTCGCCGGTCTTGGCCATTTGCAGGTAAGCAAAGCCCAGGTTCGCGTAACCGCGGGCGTAGCGGGGCTCCAGTTCCACGGCCTTCCGGTTGACTTCGGCGACCTTTTCCATGTCACCCTCTTTAAAGTAGATGTAGCCGAGGTTAACGTAGGCCTCGAACATCCGGCTGCCCGTCTCGATCGCTTTCTCGAAGTGTTCCCGGGCCTCATCAAGCCTGTTCTGTTGCATCATCGCCACCCCCAGGTTGTAGGCGGCGGTGGCGCAGTCCTCGTTTTCCTTCAGAATCCGCTTCTGCTCCGCGATGAACTCCTCGGAACCCTGCGGTTCCCGCGGCATATGACCACACATCCTTTACGCGGCGGCAGGGAAAGAGGCCGCCCGCAGTCGCGGGGCAGCCTCTCTCACCACCCTGATTTCAGAATGACCGTATGGATCTAACCCTCTGTCCGAATACCCGCGCCCTTCAGGCCGTACATTGTGGTGCTACCGGTGGAATAGTACTCCAGCACGCCCTCATTGATCAGGGCCGAGCAGGCCTTTTTGACTTGCAGGGTTTTAGCGCTCGGAATTTTATCCTTAACAGCCTTGTCGATTTCGTTGAAGTAAAACTTCGTCTTGGTCTTTCCACTCTGCAAGTACTCAACGATCGCTTGTTTAAGGTCGTCCATTTATAGCATCTCCCTTAATCTGATGGTCCTATTCTTCTCCCTCAGCCGCCCTGGTAACCGCCCAAGCCGCGTCGGTGTACTTGAACTGCGTGCTGGTGCGGTAGGTGTCGTACGCCAGCCGGTAGTCGTCGATCAGGTGCTCGGTGAAGGGCAGGTTGCACTTCTCGAAGAATTTCTCCCAGCCGATCCGAGCGGCCCAGTCGCCGATGCGCTCGTACTTGCGGGCGTCGGCGGCGTAGGCGTTCAGCACCTGCTTCGTCGCTTCCACCACTTCCGGGAACCGGGGGTGGTTGTTCGGCAGGTACGGAATGATGACCTTGGAGAACGTGGGCGGGCTGATGCGGTTGGACACCTTGCCGCCCGCCATCATGACCACGCAGTCGCCCTGGCCGTCCGCCAGCGGCAGCGCCGGACACATGGTGTAGCAGTTGCCGCAGAACATGCACCGTTCCACCTTGATCTTGACCGTTTTCAGGCCATCCTCGGTCTTGCCGGGGGAAATGGCCGCCGTCGGGCAGGAGGCGATGGCCAGCGGAATCTCGCAGATCTTGTGCAATACTTCGTGGTCGATAGCCGGGGGCTTGCGGTGGTAACCCAGAAGCGCGATGTCCGAGCAGTGCACGGCGCCGCACATGTTCAGACAGCAGGCCATGGATACCCGGACCTGGGCCGGGAGGTCCATCGAGGTGAAGTGTTCGAACAGTCCGTCCATGAGCGCCTTCACCATAGAGGAAGCGTCCACGGCCGCCGTGTGGCAGTGGATGAAACCCTGGGTGTGGACGATGTTGGTCACGCCCGCGCCTGTCCCGCCGACCGGGAACTTGAGGCTGCCGCCGATGGCGAAGGTATGCTTGGCGAGTTCCGCCTTCAGGGCCTCGACCTTTTCGAGGCTGTCCACGATGAACTCGATGTTGTTGCGGGTGGTAAAACGCACATAGCCGTCGGCGAACCGGTCGGCGATGTCGCACAGCTCCCGCAGGAATTCCACGGTCATGAACCGCATGCCGCCGCACCGAACGGTGAAAGCCTTGTCACCGGTCTCGGACACGTGTACCAGCACGCCCGGCTCAAGGATTTCGTGGTAGGCCCACTTGCCGTAGTTGTTCTGGATTACGGGCGGGAAGAACTGCCAGTAGTGACGCGGGCCGATGTCCGTCACCCGGCCTTCCATATGGTTGTCCGGGTTGAACCTGCCGAGTCTTTCTTTAGATAACGCCATCCTTCAAACCTCCTATCTTGCGTGTCTGGACCGGTAGTCGTTGATATCGCGCTCGAAGCCGCCCGGCACGTCTTCTTCCTTCCAGAAGATGTACGGGTTGGTCCGCGGCTCCTTCACCATCTGCGGTGCGGGCGGCACGCCGATGATGTCGCAGAACCGCTGCAGGCCTATGCGTTGAATGGTCTCGCCTATGCGCTCACGGTTCTTGCCCTCTTCCATCCACCACTCGAAGACTTTGTCGATGACTCCCTTGACGTTGTCGTAGGGCGGTTCGGCCTTCATAAAAGGCACGATCAGCGTAGAAAGCTGGGCCCCTTCCAAAATGGGCGCTTTACCGCCGATCAGGATGCTGACGCCGGTCTCCTTACCGGGTTTGAGCGCCCGCGGCATGGTGTTGATGCAGTGCATGCAACGGGTGCAGTTCGGGTTGTCGATCACCAGCTTGCCGTCCTCCAGGGACATGCAGCCGGTCGGGCAACGATTGATGACCTCCGCGTAGATGTCGAACTTGCCCCAGTCCCGGCCGGAGTGGCTGCCGCCGCCGGGCGGGAACTCGCCGTTGATGTAGCCCTGGACCGCGTCCTGGTCGATCCGGATGTCGTCGCACCAGGTGCCGATGAAAGACATGTCCGCGCGGGCGATGGACGCCACGCAGCCGTTCGGGCAACCGTCGAACTTGAACTTGAACTTGTACGGGAAGGCCGGCCGGTGCAGCTCGTCCTGGTAGTGCATGGTCATTTCGTAGCACATTTCCTGGGTGTCGTACAGGGCGTACTGGCAACGGGCCTTACCCACACAGCATTCCGGCGTGCGCAGGTTGGAGCCCGAACCGCCGAGGTCCACGTCCAGCACCTGGGTCAGTTCCTGGAAGAGGGGCTCCAGCTGCTCGGTGAAGGTGCCGAGGAAGATGATGTCGCCGGTGGAACCGTGCAAGTTCATGAGGCCGCTTCCGCGGTACTCCCAGAGGTCGGCGAGGCCGCGCAGGAAAGCGGTGTTGTAGAACTTGCTGGGCACCTGGGCGACGCGGACGGTGTGGAAGTGCGCCACGCCTGGATATTTTTCCGCCACGTCGGAATAGCGGCCGATGACGCCGCCGCCGTATCCGATCACGCCGACGATGCCGCCGTGCTTCCAGTGCGTCTCACCGTGCACGAAGGACAGTTCCACCTGGCCGAGCAGGTCCTCGACCACGTCCGGGTTGATGAGAAGCTTGCCTTCTTCTCCAAGCTTGCGCCGGCGGAGCGCATAGCGCTTGGCGTCGGCCACGAAGCTGGGCCACGGGCCGCTTTCCAGCTGCTCGAGCAAGGGGATGTCGTGCTTTATCTTAAAGTTCTTCTCTTCGTCCTCCGTATAGTTCTTCAGTTCTGCGTCGGTGTACAGGCGCACGTCATCATAGGTGTACGTTTTCTGTGGCCGTTTCGGCTCAAAAGCCATACTTATACCTCCTTGATAAGTACTCGTCGAGAATGATCCCCCCGGAACTATGAAATCGGTTCGGTTGCACCCCCCTCCAGAAAACACAATTCAACGCTTGCCACAACCTGAGCCTTATTAATGGAAAGTCCCTTTTTGCCCGGCTTCACCTGCACTCAACTCAACAACGGCGAGGCCAGTGGAGCTTTTTCAATCCGCCATCCGCATGAACGCCCGCACGGCGCTGTCTTCCGATAGCGCTTCACCGTCCCCCCTTCGAACTGGACGACTAGATTCTTGAGTCAGCCAAAGATTTCGGCAAAAAGGCACCAAAACCCACCCAGCTCCTCCAACAACGAAGGCCACCGGAAGTGGAAGGCACCAGAGGCTGGACACATTCCCAAAACGGGCCTGTGCACCAGAGGCGATATAATATCTCACCTAAACAGACTTCGTGGTGTTTTCGATTATTCCTGCCTGAAGAGGTATTTTTTTTGTGACTGGTAATCACATACATACCAGACGGAAACTACACTCTCTTCACATCGGCACCCAAGCTCCTAAGCCGCGCCTCCAGGTCGCGGTAGCCGCGGTCAATGAAATGGGCATTCTGGATTTCGGTGGTGCCTTCGGCCATCAGCCCAGCGATCACCAGGGCGGCGCCGGCCCGCAGGTCGGTACTCTTGACCTGGGTCCCGTGCAACCGGGGTATTCCCTCGATAACCGCCACCCGGCCTTCCACCTTGATCTGGGCGCCCATGCGCCGCAGTTCCTGGGCGACCTGGAAACGATTTTCAAAAATGTTCTCCACGATGATACTGGTGCCCGGAACAACCGACAAAAGACTCATCATCTGGGACTGCATGTCGGTGGCAAACCCGGGATAGGGCATTGTTTTAATATTGATCGGCAGCAGGGGCTCGGGAGTGGACACCCGGATGGTGTCCTCCGCCTCCTCCACGCGGACATTGGCCTCCCTGAGTTTCGCGCTTAAAGGCTCAACGTGGGGCGGAATCACGTGTTCCAGGCTCACATCCCCGCCGGTGGCGGCGGCGGCCACCATAAAGGTACCCGCCTCGATGCGGTCGGGGATGACACTGTACCGGACCGGGGCGGAAAGCTCAGGCACGCCGTCGATCCGGATCAGGTCGGTGCCGGCCCCGCGTATCCTCGCCCCCAGGGCGTTCAGGAAATTGGCGAGGTCGACGACCTCGGGCTCTTTGGCCACGTTTTCGAGGATGGTCTGCCCTTCGGCCAGGACGGCGGCCATCATGATGTTCTCCGTGGCCCCCACGCTCGGAAAGTCCAGGTAAACCCTGGCTCCCTGGAGCCGGCCGGACACCCGTCCCTCGATATAACCGCTGCGGATCTCAAGGTCCGCCCCCATGCTGGTCAGACCCTTGAAATGCAGATCCATGGGCCGGCTGCCGATGTTGCAGCCTCCAGGCAGGGCTACCCGGGCCGCGGTGTTCCGGGCCATCAGGGGTCCCAGCAGCAGGTTGGACGCCCGGAGTTTCTTGGTCAACTGGTACGGGGTTTCGTCACCCACCCGGGCGGCACCGGAAATCTTCAGCACGTCTTCACCGAGCCAAGTGGCCTGTAGGCCCAGGTAGGAAATGATCTCCAGCATCACCCGCACATCGCTGATGTCGGGGATATTCTCGAGGATGACCTCGTTCTTGGACAGTACACAGGCACACAGAATGGCCAGGGTTGCGTTCTTGGCCCCGCTCACCCGGATCCGGCCCCGAAGCGGCCGGGAACCACGCACCACCATTTTGTTCAAGGTTCGCCTGTCCCCCCGCTGGTCAACTGCTAGTTTCATATTCTTCGGGGTCGGGTTTATTCCTACCGGTACCTTACCCAACGCTTCCACTCTCCGTCCAAAGTATTGGGATCAATGCCGAATACCCTTTTCAGGCCATCCTCCAGGTCCGCACCCCGCCCGAATTCCCTCAAGACGGAGACGACGGCAGGCCACCCGTAGGTTTCCACCAGGAAGGAAACGATACTGAAGGACTGGTGGTAAGCCCGGTTCTGTTCCTCCAGCGTATCGAAACCGGCCAATTCCTCCAGCGAAAATGCTTTCTCCAGCGGGAAGGAACATGCCTCCCCGAAATGGAACCCGGTGAGCCGGTGTTCCTGATACTGGGCCACCCCCTCGTTGAACCAGCGGGGACAGTTGCCCATGGAAAGATAGTCGACAAAAAGATGCGCAATTTCGTGCGACATGGGCCCGAGTTCGGCAAACACCCGGTAGTAGTCCCGTTCGTCCGCGGAATTGATCCAGGCGTCCGGAGACAGCACCCGGATGCTGCCCGCCCAGTACACACCCAAGGTGTCGGCGTCGGCCGGCCAGCCGAAGCTTTTGTTCAAGCTTTCCCGGTCGTCGTAAAGGAGTACCGGGACCGGACCCTGGATCTCCAGTCCAAAGTTTTCGGCAAGGGCCGGGTAAAAACCTTCGGCAGCCGTTAAAACCATTTCCGCTTCACGCTGGCGGCCGGCGTGGTAAAAAACGATAAACCGCTCCCCGGACAGCGCGTCCATTCCCCGGGAATAACTGTACCAGACCAGAACCCGTTTATTGATTTCCCGGATCAGGGAATTGATATACAAATTGGGAACGGTGGGTATTTTCATCAGTACCAGCGAACTGACCAGCACGGATACGAGCGTCAATCGGGCTACGAGGCGGGCTTTCCGGGACATTGCGCCACTCCTCTCCGCTCCGGTGGCTGTCCCCACAATTTGCGGCGGACCGGAGCGAGCTGTGCCGTCTCACCGCAAAAATTATAACCCCTGTCTCCCGGCCGGGCCAACAGGTATTTTGTGCAAAACCGGTCCGGAGTGTTACCGCTGACCGGTTTTCCACTCCTGGATCAAAGTCCGAGCGTGGTCGGCCTCGGAACCCGAACCAACCAGGGCCAGAAAGCGCTCCAGCGCGCGTATCGCTTCCGGGTAATCCTCCCGCCCGAACCCGAGCGCGATTCCGTACAGGTACAGAGCCCGGTGGTGCCCAGGGTTTATTTCCAGCAGGGCCTCCAGTTGCCCGATCGCCTGTTCGTGTTCGCCCAACTGCAGGTACATCTCCGCCAAGTCGAGGCGCACCCGCTGGTTGTCCGCCTCCAGGGCCAACACCTCTTCAAACAACTGGATGGAGCGTTCGTAATCCATCATGTTCCGGTAAATCGCGGCCAGGTGTATCCGGCTTTGGACGTCCCCGGGGTTGTCCTGAACCTGCTTCTCGAGTTGCCGGACGCTCCGAGCGAAGTCATCCAGGGCGGGTGTCGGGCCGGGAACTTCGGGCTGGTCCAGACTCCCCAAGCCCCAGAGTCCTAAGACTGATGAACCTAAGAGACCGCAGGCGATCAGTATGGTGATCGCCCAGAAACCTGCCTTCTGCCACGTCTTCCACGGCCTGCGCACAGCTATCACTCCAACCGGAATACCGAATTCGGGACAGTCAGGATTCAGAACGATAGCGGGATCATTATAACCTTTTCGCCCACGGATAGCAAAGAGAAGTCTGGAGGAAACAGACTACAGGAGTCAGGATACACGGAATTCAGGAGTCGGAATCCAGAATAACCCGAGAACACTTAAGTACAAACACAAACGGGGACAGGTTGCTTTTCCGGATCAAACTCTCCGTCCTGGGCTCGGTGGCCACAAGGCGTTCCCGGAAAAGCGGCCTGTCCCCATTTTGGGATTCGGCCCTGCTACAAGTAATTCAACGGGTTATGGGGCTCGCCGTTGAGGAGCACCTCAAAGTGGAGGTGCGGACCGGTCGATCTGCCGGTGCTGCCGACAGCGCCGATGTACTGCCCGCGATCGACCTCCTGCCCGGCCGACACCGCGACCGAAGACATGTGCGCGTACCTGGTGACCACCCCGTTTCCGTGACTGATGTCCACCGCGATCCCGTAACCGCCGTGCCATCCGGCCCGGACCACGACTCCGGCCCCGGCCGCCACCACCGGCGAGCCGTAGCCCGCCCCGATGTCGATGCCGCTGTGAAAGCCCCTGCCCCGCGAACCGAACCCGGAAATCACCCCGCCACCCGCGGGCCAGACCAACTGGCCGCCCCCGCCGCGGGACGCGAGTGTAATCTTCGAACCGGCCACCTCCACCCGGTTGACCGCCGGCTTGATCTCCCGGGCTTCCAGGCGCTCTTGCGCGACCAGACGGCCGTTCTGGCGCACCACCCGGAAGGTGACTTCCTCCAGACCCGCCGCCCCCGCCTCCAGCACTCTCCTCTGGCCAGCGGGCAGGTTGGGATCGCGCTTGACCGTGGTTTTGTAGGGGATTTCGCGGGTTTCCACCACCCGGGCGGTGGTCACCACCGTCAGGAGGGGTTTGTGACGGGCAATGATCAATTCGTCCCCGATTCGCAGGATGGTATTCTCCTTGACCGCCGGATTGGACTTTAGAAGATCCGTTACCGACAGGTTGTGTTTCGCGGCCACATCCCAGAGCGTGTCACCTTCACGAATCCGGTATTTCTGGACATTCTCAATGTCTTGCCGGGCCAGGAGAACGGCCTCTTCCACGCTCGTAACCTCATCACAGCGCACTCTTGTCCCCACCAACTGAACGTCCTCCAGGAACCGTCTTTCCGCCCCATCCTCGACCGTGTAGGAATCCAACACCCGGTTCAGGAACTCCTTGGCCGCGGCCCGGTCCGCAAAAACAAACCGCTTCTCACCGTCAATACAAACGGCGACCGCATCCCGGGCAAATCCAAGTGCTTCGGCCAGCCGGTCCTCGAGTTCCTGGGCGCCGATAGTGACCCCGCCGCCGGGTACGCGTACGGCGTTGACCCGGGCCCAAGCCACAGGCCGCCCTTCGATTTCCCCGTACTGGGACGACAAGTTGACCAAAGCCCGTTCCAGGCTCTGAAAATCAGAAACCCGGGCCACCGGCTCACCGTCAACCGACACCGCCCAGGTTCCTTTATTCAATGCCGGGCTATTGCCCGCCAGCACCAACAAACTCAATAGAAAAACGGCGATACCCAGCGGATTGGGCCGCCGGACCCGCGGAGTTCTGCGACACAAGAATTTCAGGGGCAAAAACACTCCTCCTCCCGTATTTCAAGCAGATACGTCAATCGATTGTAACATGAGACTGAGCATCCGTCCAGACACACATTTCCAGCAACAGGCCGTTCAGCAATCCTCGTCAGTTGCCATCAGGATTTAGACCCCGTAATCTCACTTATTCTGGCCTGCACATACAGAGCACACTCCAGCCGGTGACGCATTGTCGCGCAGCCCAACCAGCTCGGGTGGCGGATCGAGCCGTTTTCCAGAAAAGCGTGCGCATGGCAGCCCCCGCTGCAGAAGAATTTGGCCCAACAGTCGGAACACTCCTTCTTAGTGTAGACGTGGGTCTGCCGGAAAGCATCCACCAGGTCCGTCCGCGCCACTCCGGAAAAAACGTCACCGAGCCAGAAACGGCTTTGACCGACGAACTGATGACAGGGAAACAACCCCCCGTCCGCGTCGACCGCGAGGTAGGCGTGCCCGGCACCGCAGCCGGACAGGCGCTTGGGCAAACATGGCCCCGCATCGAGGTCGATTTCAAAATGAAAAAACCGGACCCTGGCGTCGGCCTGGAAGGCCTCCAGATATACAGTCGCCAACCGCTCGTATTCAGCCCGGACCCGGGGCAGGTCCCGTTCCCTAAGGGCGTATTCCTCATCCTGCGGGGCGACGACCGGTTCGAGGGAGACGTTATGGAATCCCTGTTCAACCAGGTACCGAAAATCTTCGGCAAAGTCCAGATTGTGGCGGGTGAAGGTCCCCCGGACATAATAGTAACCCCGGGAACCCCGGCAGGCCTCCCACTCCCGAACGTACTCCCGGATCTTGGGCAGGACTTCCCGGTGCGACCCCCCGCCCCCCGGCGTGCGGCGCCACCGGTCATGGGCCTCGGGACGGCCGTCCAGGCTCAGTACCACATTCACTTTGTTTTTTAACAAGAAGCGCCGTACCTCGGGCGTGAGCAAAAGCCCGTTCGTGGTCACGGTGAAACCAACCCGCTTGCCGGCGGCTTCCCCCCGCTCCCGGGCGTAGCGGATCGTATCTCGGACCACCGGAAAATTCAAAAGCGGTTCTCCGCCGAAGAAGTCAATTTCCACGTGGCGGCGGGCACCGGATTCGCTGATCAGAAGGTCAACCGCCCGACGGGCCACCCCGGACGGCATCAGTTTCCTGACCGTATCCGGACGCCCGGCCCGGGCGAAACAGTAGCGGCATGCCAAATTGCAGTGATGGGACACATAGAGACACAACGCCTTGACTTCCGGGGGCGGGGGCTGATAATCCGGATGGGGGTCGGGCGCAAAAAGCAACCCCTGGCGCCGGAGTATCTCGATTTCCCCGAGGGCGCCTTCAATTTCGGCCGCCGGGTACCGCTCCTGAAGCACCCGCACTGTTTCCGGTCGACCGCTGAACTCACCGGTGAGAATCTCCCAGGCCAGACCGTCAACCTCGTGCAGGCTCTGGCTGTGCGCGTCCAGGACCAGCCGGGCGCCGTGGACCGTAAAACAATGAATCATAGTTTGATTATCGCCACCGGACTCCCGTATTTCATCCCTATTGCGGACAAGACCCGAGTATTGGCACTCCGGGCCAATGGCCTGTAAAAAGGCAGACTAATACCCGGTGAATCACCGGGTACCACAAGAACAGCTATTTTTTCTTCTCCTTCAGGCAGAACTGATTGCCCACGGTGCAGGAAGTCTTGCAGGCCGACTGACACGACGTCTGGCACTCCCCGCAAGCCACCGTTTTCCGCTGCCCGAGGGCGCGCTTGTTGACCGTCCGGATGTGTTTGCCCAAGAACGATCCCTCCTCGAAAACTCCCTAGCTTACGGAAACCACTTTGAACCCCAAGCCCTCGATTTCGGCCACCAGTGCCCCGGCATCGGCTATACTCACCCGAAACACCAGGTGAAACCGCTTCTCATCCCGCCGCATGGTGACCACGCTGATGATGTTGATGCCCCGTTCCTTGAAAAACTGGGTGATGTCGGCCAGCACCCCGACCCGGTCCTCGGTGTCGATGACCAGCCTGGTGCCCGCCCGGTGCAGACCGAACAGCCGGACCAGTGCCTCGACAATGTCAGTTTGGCTGACGATCCCGACCAGTTTACCGTCTTCCATAACCAGCAGGCTGCCAATCTTTTTCTGGCGCATCACTTGGGCCGCCTCTTCAATCGGCATCTGCGGCGGGACCCAGACCGGGTCCTTTACTAGTGCCTCCTTCACCGTGACCTTGGCCAGCACGTAGTTCAACTCGTGCATGCTCAGCGTGGTGGCCGGGGACGGTGACACCTGCAGAAGGCCGCGCTCGGTCACCAGACCCACGAGGCGGGAACCCTGGAATACCGGCAGGTGGCGCACCTTACGCCTGGTCATAATGTCCAGAGCTTGGAAAATGGGGGTGTCCAGGGTAATGGTGATGGGATTGCTGGTCATACAATCCTGTACAAACATGGCTCTCGCCACCCTTATAGGATTTGTTTTCATTATATCCTCCCCGGGGTGCTCCAGGCAATAGACAACCGTTTATTGTCAACCACGGCAGCGGTTCCCGGCACCTCCTGAGAGCCGAAAGCCCACATAAAACGAAAACCAAGGGCGAACCCCCGGTCTCGAATTGCTATTTTGGAGCGGGTGACGGGGATCGAACCCGCAACCCCCAGCTTGGGAAGCTGGTGCTCTACCGTTGAGCTACACCCGCATTTCGGTCGTCGGTCATCGGTGGTCGGTCGTCAGTAGGAACCAATTGGTCGTTGGTCGATCCGGAAGGACCTTTAGACCTGCCGATAATGTAAAATTATATCATGCAACATCAGTCTATGCAAGCGCGGTGCGGCGGCAACTGCGCACACGGCGGTAACCACCGGGCGCATACCCAGACACAAAAACCAAACAGGTCTTCCGCCGATTCACCACCCCTGTTTTCCTTCCGACGACCGATCACCGACGACTGAAGACTGATTGGTGACCCCAGCGGGATTCGAACCCGCGTTACCGGCTTGAAAGGCCGGTGTCTTAGTCCACTTGACCATGGGGCCACGCTTCGTCCAGACAGACACGTGACTATCTTACTACAGCCCCGGAGGACTGTCAAGTTCGGTAGATGAGTCAACGACGGTGGAAAAAGTCCGCCAGCGGCAAGGTCTGCTCGCGTCCGGGGCCCACGCTGACCACGCCGAGCGGCACCCCGCTCAGTTCCGCCAGCCGGTCCAGATAAGCCCGCGCCGCTGCCGGCAGTTCTTCAAAGGACCGCACCCCGGTAAGATCTTCCGTCCAGCCCGGAAGTTCCTCGTAGACCGGCTCGCAGCCGGCCAGCACCGACAGCCGCGACGGGAAATCGTGAATCTCACGCCCCTGGTAACGGTAGGCACGGCAGATGCGGAGCACAGGCAACCCGGTCAGCACGTCCAGTTTGGTGACCGCCAGGTAGTCGAGGCTGTTGACCCGGGCCGCATACCGGGTGATTACGGTGTCCAGCCAGCCGCACCGCCGGGGCCTGCCGGTGGTGGTCCCATACTCCCGGCCCGCGGCGCGCAGATGTTCGCCGGTTTCGTCCTTGAGTTCGGTGGGAAACGGCCCGTCACCCACCCTGGTGGTGTAGGCCTTGGTCACTCCGATCACCGTGTCGATCACCCGGGGACCAATGCCCGTTCCGACCGCCGCGCCCCCGGCCGTAGGGTTCGAGGAGGTGACGTACGGGTACGTGCCGTGGTCGATATCCAGCAAGGTGCCCTGCGCCCCCTCGAACAGAACGTTCCGGCCGGCCCGCACCGCTTCGTGCACCAGCAATGACGTGTCACGTACAAAAGGACGCAACATTTCGGCGTGGTCGAGGTACTCTTGTGCCACCCGCTCCGGGTCAGGGGCCGGAGCCCGGTGGATCCTTCCCAGGATTTCACCCTTGCGCCGGATAATGAGTTTTAGCCTCTCCTCAGCCCCGGCTTCGAGCAGATCGACCACTCGGAGGCCCTCCCGGGCGTATTTGTCCGCGTAGGCCGGACCGATACCCCGGCGCGTGGTCCCGATACGGCGCAGGCTTTCCGGGCAGTCCTCTTCCAATTCGTCACATTGACGGTGATAGGGCATAATCACGTGCGCGCGCTCGCTGATGTAAAGCGCGGCGAGGGGCCGGCCGGCCGCCCGGAGCATTTCAAGCTCCCGGTGCAGCACTCCCGGGTCGATCACCACCCCGTTGCCGATCACACATACTTTATCCGGATGAAGAATGCCTGAAGGGATCAGGTGGAGCTTAAACTCCTGGCCTTCGACGACCACGGTGTGGCCGGCATTGTTCCCGCCCTGGTAGCGGACGACCAAATCCGCCTCCCGGGCCAGATAGTCGGTGAGTTTCCCCTTCCCTTCGTCTCCCCACTGGGCGCCAACCAGAACTACGGTCGACAATCCGGTTTTCCCTCCCTCGTTAGAGATGGGGCCGACAACTCAGGCAGCAAGACATTGGCAGCTTAGTTAAGTGAAGGGTTACCAAGGCCCTGAATTTCGGTCTCCTTAGCTTTTCGGGATTAGATTCTCCTGAGAATCTCCCGGGCGGCAACCACTCCGGAAGCCGAGGCCTGCACCAGACCCCGGGTCACCCCCACCCCGTCTCCGGCCGCGAACAGGTTGGCGACGGGTGTTTCCAAGTTCCTGTTCAGCGCCAGGCGGGAGGAATAGAACTTCACTTCCACCCCGTACAGCAGGGTGTAACGCGAATAGACGCCGGGGGCGATCAAATCCAGCGCCTTGAGCATCTCCACGATCCCCAGGAGGTGCCGGTACGGGAAAACCAGGCTCAAGTCTCCAGGCGTGGCTTCGGCCAGCGTGGGCGTAACCACTCCCCGGGCGATCTTCTCCGGCGTGCTCCGGCGCCCGGCGTTCAAATCCCCGAGCCGCTGCACCAGTATCCCGTCTCCCAGGAGGTTCGCCAGCCGGGCGATATACCGCCCGTAGGCGATAGGCTCCTTGAAGGGCTGGGTGAAGTTTTTGCTGACCAAGACGGCGAAATTGGTGTTTTCCGTTTTCTTATACGCGTGGGTGTGGCCGTTCACGGTGATCAGACCATCGTTGTTCTCCATGACCACCTCGCCGTAGGGGTTCATGCAGAAGGTCCGCACGCGGTCTTCAAAGGTGCGGGAGATGTAAGTGCATTTCAGTTCGTAGAAAAGCCGGGTCAGGGGCTCCATGACCACGGCCGGCAATTCGACCCGGACCCCGATGTCCACGGCGTTGTTGGTGGTGGGCACAGCCAGGCGCTGGGCCTCGCGGCTCAGCCACTCGGCGCCCTCCCGTCCGGGGGCCACGATGACATGACGACCCCTAAGCACTTCGCCGTCGGCGCACTCCACCCCGGCCACCCGGCCGTTCTCGGTCAGAATCCGGTGGACGGCCGTACCCGTACGAATTTCAACGTGCTGCTGCAGGTATTCGTACATCTCCTGCAGGACTTCTCCACACCGCCCGGTGCCCAAATGCCTGATGGGCAGCGGCACCAACCGCAGCTCGGCCAGGGTCGCTTTTTTCTGCAGGTCCTCGAATTGTTCCCGGTGTGCGGGGCCGTATACCTCTTCCGGGGCGCCATAACGAAGGTAGACGCGGTCCACGTAGGCGATCAGGTCCTCCAGCGCCTCCCGCCCCACGTAATCCTCCAGCATCCCGCCGACCTCGGGCGAGAGGGTCAGCTTCCCATCACTGAAAGCCCCCGCGCCGCCCCACCCGCAGAGTGTGGCGCAGGGAGTGCAGTGGCGGCAGGGCACCTGCGCCTGGCGGGACGGGCAGACCCGCTTCTTGATGTCCCGTCCTTTTTCCAGCATCACTATGGAAGGCTTCGGTTTTGCCGATACAAGCTCAAGGGCCGCGAATATACCCGCCGGCCCCGCGCCCACGATGACTACATCGTACATTTGCTCAACTCCATACCCCCGGGCGCTTAAACTTTAGCAAATAGGTCCCTGCATGTCAAATCATTCGGGCTCCTTCCTCAGGGGGAAGAAGCGGGGAAACTCCTTGAAAAAGCCCAATTCCACCGTACCCACCGGCCCGTTACGCTGCTTGGCCACGATGATCTCGGCAATCGCTTTCCGATCGGTCTCCGGCCGGTAATACTCCTCACGGTAGATAAACAACACCACATCGGCGTCCTGCTCCAGGCTCCCACTCTCTCGCAGGTCGGACATCTGCGGTCTCTTTTCCTGCCTCTGCTCCACGGCGCGGGACAGCTGGGAGAGGGCCAGCACCGGGACATCCAGTTCCTTGGCCAATTCTTTCAGGCCCCGGGAAATCTGCGCGATCTCCTGCTGGCGGTTCTCCGCGCGCCGGTTGGGCTGCATCAACTGCACGTAGTCGATGATCACGAGGGCCAGGCCCCTTTCGGCCTGCAGCCTTTTGGCCCGGGCCCGGATGTCCCGCAGGGAGGCGCCTCCGGTGTCATCGATGAAAAGCGGCACGTCCTGGAGTTGGGCCGCAGCCTCGGTCAACCGTTCCCAGTCCTCGTCGCGCAGGTTTCCCGTCCGCAGACGGTGCTGGTCCACCCGGGCCTCGGCGCAGAGCAGCCGGTTGACCAACTGCTCCTTTCCCATCTCCAGACTGAACAAGGCCACCGGCAGGCCCTGACGGGCCGCCACCTCGTAGGCGATGTTCAAAGCCAGCGCCGTCTTGCCCATGCTGGGCCGCGCCGCCAGGATGATCAGGTCGGTAGGCTGCAGGCCCGAACAGAGGCGGTCCAGGTCCACAAAACCGGTGGGCACGCCGGCAATCCGGCCTTTATTAAGGTAGGTCTGCTCGATCCGCTCCAGAGCCCGGGCCAGGATATCCTTCAGGGGCACGAAGGTTCCGGGCGTGCGCCGCGCGCCCAATTCCATGATCATCTGCTCGGCCTGGTCCACCAGACGGTCGGCCGCCTCCCGCTCGTCATACCCCATCTCGGAGATCCGTGCCGCCACCGAAATCAACGTCCGAAGCAACGCCTTCTCCTCGATGATCCGGGCGTAGTACTCGATATTGGTCGCCGCCGGCACCATTTCAACCAGGGACGCCACATACGCCGCGCCCCCGACCTTCTCCAGCACTCCGTCACGGCGGAGCCGGTCGGTGACCGTAACCAGATCAACCGGTTGTCCTTCCTCCTGCAGTCCGACCACCGCCTCGTAAATCAACCGGTGACCGTGCTGATAGAAATCCCCGGGCCGGATGATGTCCGCCACCCGGTAGAAGGCTTCCGGTTCCAGAAACAGAGCGCCAAGCACGGCCTGTTCGGCGTCGATATTCTGGGGCGGGATCCGCTTAAGTTCCATTGTCCACGACCTCGACCTCAAACTCGACCTGTACGCCCGGGTGCAGGCGCGCCAGCACCGGGAATTTACCCAGACTTCTAATTGGCTCTTTCAACTCCAGCTTTTTGCGGTCAATCTTCAGATTGTGCCGGGCCGCCAGCGCAGCGGCAATATCCTTGTTTCCCACCGAGCCGAAAAGCTTCCCGCCCTCCCCGGCTCTTGCCGGGATCCGCACAGTAAGCCCTTTCAACCCGGCCGCCACCTTGCGGGCCTGAGCCGCCAGCCGTTCCACCCTCTCTTCCCGGGCCTGGTCCAGCCGGGCCAGCTCCTTGATCCGGCCCGGAGTGGCCTCCTCGGCCAGCCCTTTCGGAATCAGGTAGTTGCGGCCGTAACCCTCGGCCACCTTCACCACCTGGCCCCGGATACCCAGACCGGCCACATCTTTCAATAACACCACTTTCAAAATTCCCGCCTCCTTTGCTCGAAAAAGGTCCGGCAATCCACCCAGGCGTCAAGAAAACCGGCGCAAACCAGGAGTACCGCGGTCATCGGCCAGTTCAGCACCGCTCCTGCCAGAAGCAGGAGCTTCAACCACCGCGGCGCCGTAAGCTCACGGTACAGGTAGACGGTCAGCGTGAGGCCTCCCAGCATGTACGTGACGGCGGTGATGAACAGGAGATTCCGGCCGATATCGGCCGCCGCCTCAAATGACCACTGGTCGCCGCCCAGGGTCAACGCCAGGCCAGCGGTCACCACCCAGATGAACTGCCACGGAAGCCGCCAGCGGTGCAGCTCCGGTTCCGGTCCCTGCAAGTAGTTCAGACGTTTCAGGCTGGCGGCGGTCAGGAAAAACCCGGCCCAAGCGGCGATGACGGCCCAGGCGATGAAGCTCCCGGGCAGGAGCATCACCACCACCGGGAGAATCTGCTCCAGGGATTCGGAATGTTTTTCGGCCGTCAACGCCGCCGCCAGTTCATAGGGGTTTTCCCCCAGCGCCAGGAAGGAAACGGCAAGGTTCGCCGCGGCCAAGGTTACGGCCAGTGCCAGACCGGCGGCCAGGGTCTTCCGGTGGGCCACGCCGTTTTTGAAACAAAACCCGAACAAAAATCCCAGGATCCCCGACTCCGCCAGGATTATCAGCGTGACGAAGGCTCCGAAAAGGACCGCCGTCAGCAGTGCGGCCGCACCTAGGATCACCAGGGCGTAAACAGCACTGTGACGGTAGGTGACCACGGCCGTCAGCACCGTGATCGCCAGGCCGCAAAAGGGAAACAACAACGGGAGCAGAATGCCGGCCGCGGACAGCACGGCACAGGCCAGGCTCAAGAGAACCCCTTCGCGCAGGTCCCCCGGCTTGAACAAAAATATCACCCCGCGTGGTTTCTTGACATCAAACATGCTCACTGATTCGCCGGGTCCGTTGTCATTCCTGCGGCCCAAGGAAAAAGCGCCGCTGGCGGCGCTTTTCGGTGCTAAATCGGTATGGCTTAGGCTGATCAGTCGGTGCTGAAGGGCAACAAAGCCATGTGCCGGGACCGCTTGATTGATACCGTGAGCATCCGCTGGTGATGCGCGCAGTTGCCGGTGATCCGCCGCGGCAGAATCTTGCCGCGCTCGGTGATGTATTTTTTCAGCCGGGGCGTGTCTTTGTAATCGATAACCGCGATCTTGTCGACGCAAAAGCTGCAGATCTTCTTCTTGCGCCGACCCCGGTCACGTTTCATTCTCTGACCTCCTCAAAAGAGAGCTTCTTAGAAAAACTGCTGCTTAAAACGGCAGTGGTTCGTCATCGTCGGAAAAATCAATCTCGTTCCGGTAGGGTTGTCCTTCACCTGATTTGACCTGCTCATTCTGGTCGTGCGGTGTGCCCAGACCTCGCGGTCCGTCCAGAAACCGGACGTTATCGGCGATCACCTCGGCCACCTTGCGCCGGATACCCTGGTTGTCCTCATACGACCGCAACTCCAGGCGCCCCTCCACACACACAAGCCGCCCCTTGCCCAGATGCCGCGCACAAGTCTCACCCAGTTTGCGCCAGGCCACCACGTCGATGAAATCGGTACCCCGGTTCCCCTGTTTGTCCACAAAGGGGCGATCGACCGCCACGGTGAACCCGGCCACCGGTGTCCCGCTCGGCGTGTACCGGAGTTCGGGATCCCTGGCCAGACGCCCGATCAGGATTATTTTGTTTAACATAATCCCTCCGCCGTTTCGGTTATTAATCCTCGCGAATGATCATGTGGCGAAGCAATCCGTCCGTGATCCTGAACACCCGGTCCAGTTCCTGGGCCGCGGCGTGCTCCGCCCGGCATTTCATCACCACGTAATGGCCTTCGCGGTAATCTTTGATCTCGTAGGCCAGACGTCTCTTGCCCCAGCGGTTCAGTTCGGTGATTTCCCCATCCCGGTCGGTGATGATCTTACTGAACTTCTCGATCAGCTGCGTTGACTCCTCATCTTCCAGGTCGGGTTTCAGGATGTACATTACCTCGTACTGCCGCACTTACTACACCTCCTCCCTACGGACTGACGGCCCCCGAAGGGGCAGGGTGGAAAAACGAAGGGCAGACTCTTCCATATGATAGCCTAATTCGAGAGGAGCGTCAAGGAAAACACGGTCGCTGCTGTTGGCCGCTTCCCTGGAATCTCACCCGAAGCAGTATCATCCAGATTACTTTCTCCCCGCGCCATTTGCCGTCAACACGGCTTCGCCGCACGACAAATACTCCCGAGCCAAGCCGGCCCGGGGGATTTGCGTTCTATGAACGGTGGGGACAAGCATCACCTCGTCAGCGAGCACCTGCTGCCTGACCCCGGGGGAGGAGCGTTGGCTCCGCTACGTCCGGACCAATGCGCTGACCCCACCGTCGGCCGCTGTCCCGCCTAAGGCAACGCGGCCCGCGGCCCGGAGCATTGCCGCCCTTATGAGGGCGGAAGACCCTCCGGCCTCCGGAGGGTCTTGATAAGGAGCGAATGTGTGTTTTTGAATTGCAGCCTTCTTTAGAAGTGGCGCTCCATCATGCTCCGCGGGATGGATACCCGCTTCCGGGAGCGCGGGGCGTCCTCCGGCCCGCGCAAGGCCCACTTCAACAACCAGGCCCCGGTTACCGCGACCGCGCCGGTCAACAACAGAACGATCGGAACCCCCGGGTTCAGCCAGCCACGCAGCGCCAGCGCGGCGGCCGCCAGCAGGTCCGCCGCCCGTCCCAGAAAATGCAACTGACTCTCCATTATAAGGCCCACGGCAAAAACACCTGCCAGAACGGCGAACCCTTTAAGGCCGCCCGTTTTCACCCGGCCAACCCGGTCCAAGGACCGGTCCCACACGTCCGCCCCCCAACGGCCGGTCAGGGCGAGTATCCCCTCGCGTCTGGGTTGGGGCGCGTAAAAATCGTCGGGCTCCTCGGCATAATAATAGTAGTCGAGATCCCGCTCGTGGCGCTCATCCCACAAAGGCTCCTCCGGCCCGGCCGGCCGTTCCGTTGGCCTGAATCCGGTTCTCTCCGGCGTCTTTCTTTCTTCCCGGTAGGAGTCCCGGTAGCTCGGGCCAAGACTCACGCAAGCCCACCTGGTTGTCTCCGCTTTCTCGGCGCCTGCCGTTAACCGGTCATCCCGGCGCCGACTCCGGACCCGGTACTTTCGAACCCGTTTATGATCAATATCCATCATTCTGGACATATTCGTATCCTCCCCTCCCCGGGAAGGCCTCCGGCGGGCGGCCCGGTGCCCAACCCGGCCTTCCCCGGGATACTTGCCGACATCCAAAAAGTGCTGTGCTGGGCCTAGATAAGTTACCCACAGTTTAAACGCAGTCCCCGGTTTAGGTACGCAATCGCAGCCACTGTTTTGTTTGCGTGCGCCGCGCCACCTGAACGGTAAGCGGGTGAATATTCCGGCTAGTCCGGAAACCGCTATGATCGCTATGCCGGCCAACGGATTAAGGCAATCCGCTTCCGGTGCAGCCGGCTCCCAGTCTGCCTGTCCCCGGACCGCGTACCCGGCATTGTCTCCGGGAGGCGGCCCCGGCCACCAGGCAAAGTCCCATAACCATGAGTACCGCCAGGGCTTTGGGCCACCAACCTCGCCTGTTAGTCATCTGCTTTCACCCCCGGGCCCTGGCCCTTCTCCCGTGTCCCACGGGCGTCTTCCCGCCCCGGCTGGCGTGGCAGGCTTGCTGGAACCTGCCGGCCGGGGATTTATTATGGAGTTGTCTGGAACCGCCTACCAACCACCCCAAGAAGGCGACCTGATCCTCTCATTCACGGTAGGACACTCCTCCCTCGTTTCCATATCATACCATATAGCCGCAAGCCCGGTCTGGGCCGACCTGGCAAGAACAGCGCCCTCAAGCCCGCCCAGAGCCTTCGGCTCATCCGCATGCGGCCATTTATGGAAGCGCCTGGAAGTGTTTTAGCTGGTGCTGGTGACGTTGAACCGGAAGTAGATGATGTCGCCGTCCCGAACCTGATAGTCCCGGCCTTCGATCCGAATGCGGCCCTGCTCCCGGGCTGCGTTCAGGTCACCGGATTTCTCCACCTCGGCGAAAGACAGAACTTCCGCGCGGATAAAGCCGCGGGCAAAGTCGGTGTGGATCTTTCCGGCCGCCTCCAACGCCGTGGTGCCCCGCCTGACCGTCCAGGCCCGTAGTTCGGGGCGACGCGTAGTAAAAAAGGTGACCAGGTCGAGAAGGTTGTAGCCGGCCCGGACCAGGGCACGGACGGACGGTTCCGTCAGGCCCGCGTCGGCCAGAAAAACCTCTTTGTCGGCTGGTTCCAGTTCGGCCAGTTCGGCCTCAAAAGAGGCTGAAAGTACCACCACGGGGGCCCCTTCAGCGCGGGCGTGTTCGAAAAGGGCGGCTAGCGCGGGGCCTGGGGGGCGGCCGAGGTCGGACTCGGCGACGTTGGCCACGTAGACCGCCGGGCGGGCCGTAAGCAGATGGAGCCCCCGCGCGTGCTCGCTCTCCGCGGCATCCAGCAACTGGCGGCGCACCGGGAGACCCTCGTTGAGCCCGGCTTCCAGGCGACGCAGGACCGCCGCCTCGGACCGGTGGGCCGCGTCACCGAGACGGGCCGCTTTTTCGATGCGATCCAGGCGGCGGGCGATCGTTTCCAGGTCCGCCAGGCAAAGTTCGGTATCCACCGTCTGCACGTCGCGGACCGGGTCCACTCCGCCCTCGACGTGGCTCACCTGCGGGTCCGTAAACAGGCGGACCACGTGCACGACGGCGTCGACTTCACGAATGTGGGCGAGAAAGCGGTTGCCGAGTCCTTCCCCGCGGGAAGCGCCCCGTACCAGGCCGGCGATGTCCACGAAGTGGACGGACGCCGGGGTGATCTTTTCCGGACGAACCATCCGGGCCAGTGTCTCCAGGCGGGCATCGGGGACCGGAACCATTCCGGCGTTGGGCTCAATGGTGCAGAACGGGTAGGGCGCGACTGCCGCCCCGGCTCCGGTGAGGGCGTTGAAAAGGGTGGTTTTCCCGGCGTTGGGCAGGCCGATGATTCCTAACTTAACAGCCCATCACCCTTTCCGGGGGCTCCGACGATGCGCTTGACCCCTTTGAGAAACTGCGGGCGGGGGAGCAGAATCACCCGGCCGCAAGTACGGCAACGCAGGCGGAAGTCCACGCCGGTGCGCAGCACCTCCCACTCCCACCCCCCGCAGGGGTGCCTCTTTTTCATCTCGACCACATCGCCCACTTCGAACTTGGGAATCAAGATTCGTACCTCCTGGCAATGCACACCTCGTTTACCGGGGAACAGGGGTGAAGAAGGCCCAGATGTAGTGCAGAAAGGCGAAGTAAGCCGCGGCCAACTGGGAGCCGTCCAGCCCGTCGGACAGAAAGCCCGGCCCGAGCAGGGCACTGGGGAAACTCAAGATTTTAAGCGCCACCAGGACCACCAGCCCGCACATAAACCCGCGGGCCAAGCCGAAGCAGAAACCCCCGGCCCGGTCGATGGGACCCAGAAGCGGCAGGTGCGGCACGCGGGACAGGATGACCCCCCCGAGCCAGACCGTAACAAAAAACAGGCCGACAAAGGTAACGGCGTCCAGCGCAGACGGCGCCACCGTGGAGGCGATCACTTCCCGGCCCATTCCTTCCAGTTGCCCGGCCAGGAACTGGTCAACTAGGCCGGCTATCCCGTGAAGGCTCTGCGGAAGTTCCGCGACCGGGTGCTCGGCGGGAACCGCCGCCGGCGCTTCCTTCCCGGCCACCAGTCCGGCCACGAACTCCTGCAGCCTCGCTCCCAAGTCGTACTGCCGCTCCAGGTATTCACCGGCGGGACGGTAGTACTTGTACGCCACAAACAGGCCCAGGACGAAAACCACCACCCCCAGCGCGCTTCGGGCGAAACCCCGGACAAAACCGCGCCAGGCGCTGAAAGCAAGCAGAATAACCAGTCCGCCGTCCAGCCAGTTCATACGTTCATCTCACTCTTGCCGTGACTCTTATATGCCTATTTTCGCCCTTTCTCGCCAAAACCCTGCCACCGGGCGGGAGAGAAGCACTCCCGCCAGGACCAGTCCGATGAGCCCGAAGAGCGGGTAGAAGAAACGCACCAGGGTCACAAACCCGAGCAGGGCGACCGGAACCATAATCAGGGTCGCCCCGAGCCCGGCCAACCGGTAACCGCGGGAACCGGGCAGAGCCAGGCGGCCGGCGAAGCCGTGGGCGTTGGCGATACCGGTGGTGAACACCGCCAGCCAGATCGCCACTGAAAACATGACCCCCACCACCGGATGCACTGCGCCCGCCAGGTACAGCAGGGGCACCTGGTACAACCGGACCTGACCATAGTGGGCGATTATCGCCGCCGCCACCACCCCGGCGGCCAGACCAAGCATAATCCCTCCCGCCAGTGCGCCCCGGACGGCTTCCGCCGGGCTCAGGTGACGTCCCAGGGTCGACAGCACGGCCACCGGCACCACCATATTGTAAGAAACGTACAACAGTGCGGCCCACACCCAGTTGCCGGCCAGAAGCCCCGGCGGGGACGCGCCCGCGTGGGCGGCCGAACCCGGGCTGCCCCAGGCCGTCGCGAGCGCCAGCAGCGCCACGCCGATCACCAGTCCCAGCTTCAGCGGCACCAGTACGGCGTTCACGGTCACGACCCCGTTCAGCCCGCCCCAGAGGACAGCCACGATCAGTGCGGCCAGCACCAGCACTCCGGCGGCCGGGGGCAGGCCGAGTTGTTCCTGAAAAATGGCCCCGCTCCCGGCGAGCATGATTCCCAGTCCCACCAACAGCATGCCCAGGCTCAGCCGGTCCATTACCGCGGCCAGACTTCGTCCCAGGAGGTGTTCCAGTACCTCGCGGTAACCGGTCGACTCAAGCCGCACAGCGGTGGTCTGGACCGCAACCCCCAAATAGACAAAAAGAGCGGTGGCGAGCGCCACGCCCCAGAGTCCCCGGGTGCCGAAGACAGCGAAAAACTGCATTATTTCCTGCCCCGAGGCAAAGCCGGCCCCGATCACCCCACCGATGTAAAGCACCGCCACCTTCAGGCTCCCACTTCGCAAATCAGGACACCTCATGGAATGTTATGCCCTGCCTTTTCGGTATAACCTTGCCTGGTGGCGGCAATAAATATATTACTTAATTGTGTACGCGAAGGGAGAACTAACCATGAACAGACTACCCCTCCACAAGGTTGAAACCGATGCCGCCCAAACGCGGATTCACATAGACGACCCGCACGCCCCAGCCAGGGTGGCCGATAACCTTGGACGTCACCTCGAGAATCTGGGCACCGGCCGGCCGGTGGTACTGCTGTGCATCGGTTCGGACCGCTCGACCGGCGACAGTCTCGGACCCCTGATCGGTTCCGCCGTGGAAAATCTCGACCAGGATTTTTTCCGGGTGTATGGGACGCTCGCCCAACCAGTTCACGCCACTAACCTGCAGGAAACACTTGAGGCCATCAACCGGGCATATGCCGACCCGTTTATTATCGCGGTGGACGCCTGCCTCGGCAGGCTGGAGAGCGTCGGCTGCGTCAACATCTCCAAGGGTGCCTTAAGACCCGGCGCCGGGGTGAAAAAGGAGCTGCCGCCCGTGGGCGATGTCCACATCACCGGTGTGGTGAATGTCGGCGGTTTCATGGAGTTCACGGTGCTCCAGAGCACCCGGCTCAACATGGTGATGCGCATCGCCGACGTAGTCTGTGCCGGCCTGAAATTGCTGGCGGCCGAACAAGGGCGTCCGGCCGTTCCCGAACCGGGCCTGCACGAGGCCCGAGTTGCCGGAACCCAGGCTATATAAGCCTGGGTTCCGCGCCCGCTATCTTGGAAATCCTTTCGACCTGGCTGAAAATCTCCTCCGGGGTCTTGCCCTCGGCGTTGACCACGGGCACCTTGAGCGCCCGCTCCTGCACCCCGGTGAAATCGTGCGTAGCCCCCGAGATTACAAGCGCCACCGAATTATCCGCCTCGTCCGGAGGCACGACCGTGTAACCCCGCTTGTGAAAGAAGTCGTCCAGACCGGTCAAACCCTCGGAAATCGCCACTTTTTTCTGCAATAACCTCACCTCCGTCGCCCTTATTATGTGGGCGGCGGACGTTTTTATGCGTTTCGGCCGGCCTGGAGCAGGTCGATGACCTCCTGGTCCGAATTCTGGTCGAAGTGCAGGTAGAACTGGCCCACGGCATAGAAATCGTCCGGGGCCTCCAGGCATACAATCCGATCGACTTCCGGCTTCAGACGTTCCAGGGTCTCCGGGGGAGCCACGGGCACGGCCAGGATGATCCTTCGCGGCCCGGCGCGCCTTAAGGACCGCAGGGCGGCGAGCACCGTATACCCGGTGGCGATGCCGTCGTCGATCAGGATGACGGTCCGCCCGGCCAACTCGGGAGGCACCCTGGACCCGCGGTAGAGGGTCATACGCCGTTCAATTTCCTTGATTTCTTGCTGGACCTGTCCTTCAAGATCATCCGCTCTCAACATCAACCTCTGGAGCAACCGGTCGTTGTAAATCACGGTGCCGTCCTGGGTCACCGCGCCCACGGCCAATTCGGGGTTTCGCGGGGCACCGATCTTGCGCGGCACAATAATGTCCAGCGGGAGGGCCAGTTCCGCGGCCACGGCCGCCGCCACCACCACCCCGCCGCGGGGAATGCCGAGCACCAAGCCGCCGGACAGGTCTTCCTCCGCCAGCCGGGCCGCCAGTCGGCGACCCGCGTCCACTCGGTCACGAAACATCGGGACACCTCCTCGTAACTGCATTATTCGGGTATCTGCACACTCCCCGGGGGAGGACTTACCCCTTCCGTTCATCCGAGTGCGGCTGCCTCACCCCGGAATCTTCAGAGCCCGGTCAACCGCTTCCTGTTCCTCGGTGCTGAATTGGTAAACCGACCGGCCGCGTTCCACTGGTTTGCCGTAGGAAAACGAGGCGTTCTGTGAGTGCAGGGCGGTCAGTATCACGCCGTCGCCCTTGCCGTCCAGGATAGCGCACGAGTAGCTCAGATCGCCCCCCACACCTTCAAAAGCGCGGTACCGAAGCAGCACGGGCGTGCGCGCGCAGCTCGCCAGGGTTTCATCGGCCGCTCTCTGCCAGGCCGCTACGCCGTCCAGCCTACGGTTTATCTCCTCAATGTTGAGGCTGAAAGTGTTGACCAGTTCGTCCAGGCTGCCCCGGTCAGTCAGTCGCAGCAGGTGGGACAAACGACGCAACCGCCCGGTCATCCGGCGATAGGCTAGAAGCAAAATCACGTTAAGTAGGGCCAGCAGCCCCACGATTCCAATCAGGATTTCGAAAACGGGCAAATCAATTCCACTCCTTTTCGGGTGCTCCGGCCCGGTTGACACGCACCCCCGGCCTGCTCTACACTGCAACCGGGAGGCTGGATGACCAGTGTCTGGAAACGGCGAACGTGTCCGCGCCATAATCAAGAAGCTTGGCGGTGTGGTTGTGGCCTTGTCGGGCGGGGTTGATTCAGCGACCGTGCTGTGCCTGGCCCGGGAGGTTCTCGGAGAGCGGGTGGCCGCCGCCACAGCCGTGGCCGGAATCCACGCCCGTGCCGACCTGCAGCGGGCCCGCGCCCTGGCGGCCCTGCTCGGGGTTCGCCACCTCGAATTCCCGGGCGGCCAACTCGCCGACCCTCTTTTTCTGGCCAATTCCCGCGATCGTTGCTACCGCTGCAAGTCCATGCTGTTCCGGAAACTGAGGGAAATTGCCTGCTCCGAAGGCCTCGCCAGTATTATCGACGGAACCAACGCTTCAGATGCGCGTGAATACCGTCCGGGGCTTCAGGCCGCCGCCGAGGCCGGTGTGGTGAGCCCCCTCCTCGAAGCCGGGCTGGGGAAACCGGAGGTCCGCTCCCTGGCCTTCAGCCTGGGCCTGAAGTTCTGGAACCAGCCGTCCGAGAGCTGTCTGGCCACCCGGATTCCTTACGGCGAACCGCTCACGCCGGAGAAACTGGAACAGATTCAGGCCGGCGAAGAATTTCTGCGCGCACTCGGATACACTACGGTACGGCTCCGCCACCACGGAGCGTTGGCCCGGATCGAAGTCGACCCGTCCGAGTTGCCCCGGCTGGCGACCCCGCCTCACCGGGAGTTGGTCCTGGAAAAACTGCGGACCCTCGGCTTTCGTTTCGTCACCTCCGACATCGCCGGTTACCGGACGGGAAGCTACGACAGTGATTCCTGACAAAGCGCGTCGAACCCTGTACTCATTATAGTGGGAGCGCAAACCATGGACAAGAAAAAACTGGCCGCTCTTCTCCACGACGTGGCGTTGGGCCGCGTGTCGGTGGAGGCCGCCGCCCGGGCCAGCGCCATCATCTGCTCCGGGGAGGAATGACTAACGTGCGCCTCCTCTACTGGGATTGTTTCGCCGGGATCAGCGGCGACATGGCCCTGGGTTCCCTGATTGACGCCGGAGCCTCGCCCGACGATATTCGGGCTGTTTTGTCCGGACTCCCTCTCGGAGGCTGGACACTGGAGGTACGCGAAGAAAAAAGCGGCGGCCTGCGGGGCACCGGGGTCAAGGTGCACGTCCGCCGGGAACAGCCACACCGGCGCCTGCCCGACATTCTGGCGATCATCCAGGCGGGAGGGCTGCCCGAACCGGTGGCCAGGAATTCCGCCCGGGTGTTTACCCGCCTGGCGCAAGCCGAGGCCCGAGTCCACGGTGTCTCCCCGGACCAGGTGCACTTTCACGAAACCGGCGGCGTGGACGCCATCATCGAAATCATCGGCACGGCCGCCGCCCTGCACCTGCTGGAGGTGGAACAGGTACGGCTCTCGCCCCTGCCGCTTTCCAGGGGCTTTGTGCACTGCGCCCACGGCACGCTTCCGGTGCCGGCCCCCGCCGTGCTCGAACTCATCCGCGGCTTTCCCACCCGGCCCGCCGAGGTCGAGGGCGAACTGGTCACGCCGACGGGCGCGGCCCTAGCGGTCACCCTGGCTTCCACGGCCGGCGCCTACCCGGGTCTGTTCATCGAAGGGATTGGTTACGGGGCCGGAACCTCGGCCTTCCCTTTCCCGAACCTGCTGCGGGCGGTGCTGGGCCGGGTTGAGTCACCGGCAGGGGAACACCCCCCGGCACGGGAGCAAATCACCGTCCTGGAAACGGTGCTGGACGACGTTAATCCCGAACACCACCCCTATGTCCTGGAGCAGCTCCTGGCCGCCGGAGCCCGGGACGCTTACCTGACCCCCCTGATCATGAAGAAGGGCCGCCCGGGGGTAAAGCTGACGGTAATAGCCGGTGCGGATGAATGGAATTCGCTGGTAATGGTTATACTGAAGGAAACAGGCACACTGGGTATCCGCGTGCGCCGCGAGGACCGGGTTGTTCTGGACCGCCGGGTGCTGGTGGTGGATACGGACTATGGCCCGGTGCAGGTGAAGGCAGCCCTGCTGGACGGCCGCATGCTGCGAGTGAAACCGGAATTCGAGGATTGCCGCACCCTGGCGCTAAAGCACCGCGTCCCGGTGCGCATCGTCACGGCCGCGGCCGAACGGGCGGCGGAGGCCCTGTTCGGAGAAGAGGGCTTGCCCGTTGAGCAGCAGCAAGAATAGCGCCCGCGGCATATGTTTCACGCAGAACCTGAAAGTGAAACAATGGCCGGCCGGCGAATCAAGCGGGTGACTCACTATCGTGCGCAGTTCCGCCGGTGGTTAACCAGAGATGCTTGCGAGCGTACCGCCGTGTTTCACGTGGAACCTGACGGTGAAACAGTAAGGCTATCCGTCGCTGGGAACGAGTGCCCACGCACGGACGGCTAACTGCGTAACGGTGCCCCACCCGCCCCCATTATGCTGAACGAAGGAATATCAGGGCAAAGGACCCAGGAAGACATGATAGGGTAAGCAGGGGGCGATAAGTGGGTAGACCACCCAAGATGAATGTTTTCAAAAAGGCTGATAAGGTGCGCTTTTTAAAATATGGCTCCAAAACATTGAGATAGGCGACGCTCCCCCTCGGAAACGGGAAAATCTAGCTGGGGGAATGCCTCTAGGGCAGGCGGTAGTCTTCCTTCATCCGCCGGTAGCGGGCGTATGTTTCAGGGCTGATTTCGCTCAGGGGGAGGCGGTCGAGGACAGGCAAGAGCTCCCGGAGCGCGGCCCCCCGCACCATCCACTGACAGTAATCCCGCCCGCCGTGCTTGTAAGGACCGTACAGACGGGAACCGGGAACCACCTGTAGAAGCCATTCGAACAGAGGCCGGTTCCGGGAGTGCATGCGCACCGTAATGTGCGCCTGCCGCCCGTCACCGCCGAAGTGCCCCTCTCCGATCAGGATGCCCAAGAGGATCCCTTGTTCAAGTTCGCGCATTTATTTCACCCATTGTTTCACCGTCATGTTTTACGTGAAACATACGCCAGCCAGTCCAGCACTTCCTCCAGTTCTTGTTCGTTCCGGTAGCGAATTTCGATGCGGCCCTTATTTTGATCGCCGCGGATGTTCACCCGCGCGGCCAGCGCACCGGCGCGCTCCCGCAGCAGGCTCTTCAGCCCGCTCTCTACGTCGCGCTTCCGGCTCCCCCGGGAGGAAGCGGCCTGCGCAGCAGCATTTCGGACCTCTTCCTCCAGCGCTCGCACCGATAGTCCCCGGGCCACCGCCCGCTGAGCCAGTTCCACCTGCCGGGCCGCGTCATCCACTGCCCCCAGGGCCCGGGCGTGCCCGGCGGTGAGCGCCCCCGACCCGATGATCTCTTGCACTTGCAGGGGCAGGGAAAGCAGGCGAAGGGTATTGGTCACATGCACACGGCTCTTGCCCACCCGCCGCGCCACTTCCTCCTGGGTCAGGTCGAACTCGTTCACAAGGCGCCGGTAGGCGATCGCCTCTTCTAACGGATTCAGGTTCTCCCGCTGAATGTTCTCGATCAGCACCGCCATTGCCGCCTCGACCTCGGGCATCTCCCGGACCACCGCCGGGATCCTGCTGCGGCCCAGCGCCAGAAAGGCACGGAGTCGCCGTTCCCCGGAGATCAGTTCGTACCCGTCCCCGGACTGCCGGACCACCACCGGTTGCACCAGGCCGACTTCCTCGATGGAAGCCGCCAACTCCGCCAGGCGCTCCTGGTCGAACACCTGCCGCGACTGGCGCGGATTGGTCCGTATCCGGTCAACCGGGATCTCCCGCAATCCGTCCCCGGATGCCGCCGCTGCCTCCGCGCCTACGTTTCCGGGCAACAAGGCATCCAGTCCTCTCCCCAAGGCTCTTTTTTTACCCACGTTCCATCACTTCCTTTGCCAGATCCCCGTATACCTCGGCGCCCCGGCATTTCGGATCGTAGACGGCCACGGGCTTGCCGAAACTGGGCGCCTCGCTCAATCGCACATTGCGGGGGACAATCGTCCGGTACACTTTGTTGCCGAAATGCCGCTTCACCTCTTCGACCACCTGAATGGCCAGGTTCGTGCGCCCGTCGAACATGGTCAGGAGCACCCCCTCGATCTGAAGCCTGGGGTTGAGGCGGCGCTGTACGAGTTGTACGGCACTCATCAGATGGCCCAAGCCTTCCAGGGCATAGTACTCGCACTGAATGGGAATTAGGACGGAATCGGCGGCGCCCAGGGCGTTGAGCGTCAAAAGCCCCAGTGAGGGAGGACAGTCGATCAGGGTGTAGTCGTAGTCGCCCCGGACTTTTGCCAGGGTTTTCCTTAGGAGAAGTTCCCGCTCCGGAACGCCCACCATTTCAATTTCGGCCCCGGCCAGCTGCAGCGTGGCCGGCACTACGTCAACGCCCGAAACGGACTCGCAGGTGCGCATCACGCTCCGGATGGGCTCCCCGGCGATCAGGACGTTGTAGATGCACCGCTTCAGGCTGTTCCGGTCCAACCCCATACCGCTTGTAGCGTTGCCCTGGGGGTCGATGTCCACCAGCAGCACCCGCTTGTTGTTCAACGCCAAGGCCGCACCCAGGTTCACGCAGGTGGTAGTTTTGGCCACGCCGCCCTTCTGGTTTGTGACCGCGATGACCTTGCCCAAAAACAAACCCCCTGCCTGCAGTTTCGCGGTGCGCACCGCCCCGCGGACGTTGGCACGGGACGGAATTGATGGTGTTAACGATTGCTAGTTCCACAGGCTGTTAAGAAAATCCTGCCGGAAAATGAAGCAGATAGCGGGGGGAGGGAGGGACCTGCCGAACCGGGGCGGCCCCGGACCTATAGGGGGCGTTTGGCAGCCATTCCCGCGCGCCGGGGGAAGCGTTCCGGGGTGGGGGCCGTCTTGTCGATCACCACCAGGGAACGGCGGTCATCCACGCCGGGCAGTGTGAACTCCAGGACTTCGCGGACCGCGCCCCCCAAAATCTCCAGGGCGCGTCGGGCCTGCTCCAGTTCCGCGCCGATTTCGGGCCCCTTGTAAGCCACCAGTACGCCCCGCACGCGCAAGAACGGCAGGCAGTACTCGCTCAGTACGCTCACCGGGGCCACCGCCCGGGCCACGGCCCAATGGTAAGTGCCCCGGTGGGCCGGGTCCCGGCCGGCTTCCTCGGCGCGCCGGCCCGTCACCTGCACGCCCTCCAGGCCCAGTTCCCCGACCACGGCTTCCAGAAAGTCGGCTTTCTTCCGGCTGGACTCCAGAAGCGTCAGTTTCAGTTCCGGACGAACGATTTTCAGCGGCAGCCCGGGAAAGCCGGCCCCGCTGCCCACGTCAATGATCCGCGTTCCGGCCGCCGGGTCGATCACCAAAAGTCCGGCCAGGGAGTCGAGAAAATGCTTGGCCACGATCTCACGCGGGGTGGTGATCGCAGTCAGATTGTGCCGGGCAGCCCCGGCGGACAAGCTCTCCATGAACCGCGAAAAGAGCGCTAGCTCGCGGCTACCCAGTTCCAGACCCCAGTTCGCCGCTCCTTTCCGAAGGGAGATGACCGATTCGGGATCCATCCGACTCCTCCTCCCGCCGGCGCCTCTTCTCCAGGTACACCAGAAGGACTGCGATATCCGCCGGGCTCACCCCGGAGATTCGCCCGGCCTGGCCCACCGAAACCGGCCTGATTTCCGCCAGCTTTTGCGCCGCCTCGTTCGAAAGGCCGCGTACCTCCGAATAGTCAAGATCGGCCGGGATCCGCCGCGCCTCCAGCTTTTCAAACCGCGCCACCTGGGCGGCCTGTTTCTGGATGTAACCAGCGTACTTAATCTGGTTTTCCACTTCGGCCGCCACGTCCGGCGCTACATCCGGATCGGCCACTCCGAGCCCCACCAGGTCGGCATACCGGATCTCCGGCCGGCGCAGCAACTCGGACAGGCGGCACGGCCTGGACAGCGGCGCCGAGCCCCGGGCGGCCAGCCAGTCCTGCACCTCCGCCCGGGACACCCGCCCTAGTGGGTCGGGCACCACGGTCCGGTCCAGGCGTTCCAACTCGGCCCGCACCCGGTCCTTCTTTTGCGCAAAGCGTTCGTAGTGCGCCCCGGAAACCAGCCCGATCCGGTGGGCGCGCTCGGTCAGCCGGAGGTCGGCGTTGTCCTGCCGCAAGGCCAGTCGGTACTCAGCCCGCGAGGTGAAGATCCGGTACGGCTCCCGGGTGCCCTTGGTGACCAGGTCATCGATCAGGACCCCGATGTAGGCTTGCGCCCGGCTGACCACCAGGGGCTCGCCGTTCTTCACGGACTGGGCGGCGTTGATCCCGGCCACAATTCCCTGCGCCGCCGCCTCCTCGTAGCCGGAGGTGCCGTTGATCTGCCCGGCCAGAAAGAGGCCTGAAACCGCCTTCGTTTCAAGCGTGGGTGCCAGTTGCGTCGGCACCACGTAGTCGTACTCGATGGCGTAACCGTAGCGGACGATCTCCACCTTCTCCAGCCCCGGCAGGCTGCGCAACAACAGGAGCTGCACGTCCTCGGGCAGGCTGGTGGACATCCCCTGCACGTACATTTCGTTCGTGTGGAGGCCCTCTGGCTCCACAAACACCTGGTGGCGCTCCCGGTCCGCGAACCGCACTACCTTGTCCTCGATAGAGGGGCAGTACCGGGGCCCCGTGCCCTGGATGATCCCGGTATACAGCGGGGAACGATCCAGGTTTTCCCGGATGATTTCGTGCGTCCGGGCCGTGGTGTATGTGAGCCAGCAGGGTACCTGAATCTGCTCTTTGCCCCTGTTTCCGGCAGCAAAGGAAAAGCCCGGGCAGTCCTCGTCCCCGTGCTGGGGGGTCATCCGGGAAAAGTCCAGCGTGCGCCGATCGATCCGCGGCGGCGTACCGGTCTTGAACCGGCCGAGTTCAAAGCCGTTTTCCCGCAGGTTCGCAGCCAGGCCGACCGCGGGGAACTGCCCGTTCGGGCCGCTTTCAAAGCTGGTCTCGCCGACCAGAACGCGCGACCGCAGGTACGTGCCGGTGGTCACGATCACCGCCGGCGCCAGAAAACGCGCCCCGGTACGGGTGACCACGCCCCGCGCTGAGCCCCCGTCCACGATGATCTTTTCCACCATAGCCTGCTTCAGGTCGAGAAGCGGCTGACCCTCGACGGTCCGGCGCATGCCCTCCTGGTACAGCCTCTTGTCGGTCTGGGCACGCAGAGCCCGCACCGCCGGACCCTTGCCCGTGTTCAGCATCCTTACCTGGATCGCCGCCCGGTCGGTGTTCCGGCCCATCTCGCCCCCCAGGGCGTCGATCTCACGCACCAGGTGGCTCTTGCCCGGCCCGCCGATCGCCGGGTTACACGGCATCAGCGCCACGAAATCAATGCTCAGCGTGAGCAGCAGGGTGCGGCAGCCGAGGCGCGCCGAGGCCAGCGCTGCCTCACACCCGGCGTGCCCGCCACCGACCACGATTACGTCGTACTTTCCAGCTGTGTACTCCACCGTTCCCACCACCTACTTGCCGATACAAAAATGACTGAAAATCCGGTCCAAAAGGTCCTCACCGGCTGTCTCGCCCGTAATGTCGCCGAGAGAATCCAGCGCGTTCCGGATATCAATCACCGCCATCTCCAGGGGCATTCCGGAGACCAGCGCCGACCGGGCCTCCTCGAGGTATCGCCCAGCCTGTTCCAGGGCATGTTGGTGCCGGACGTTCGATATCAACACCGTGTGGTGTCCGGTCACCCGCCCGCCCAGGACCAGACCGGCAATCGTTTCCTCCAGTTCATTCAGGCCACGACCTTCAATTATCGCCGCCATCAAAACCGGCCCGTCCACCAGGGCACGCACCGCGTCCGGATCGATTCCGGCAGGCGCCAGGTCCACTTTATTAATCAGCACCACCAGCGGTTTCCCGCGGGCGAGCGCCAACACCCGGCGGTCCTCGTCCTCCAGCCCGGAGGCGGCGTCCAGCACCACCAGCACCATGTCGGCCCCGGCCACTGCGTCCCGGGTCCGGGCCACACCGAGACGTTCCACGGTGTCCGCCGTCTCCCTCAGGCCGGCCGTATCCAGCAGGCGCACCGGAAGACCCCGGATGTTCACCGTTTCCTCAATGACGTCCCGGGTGGTGCCAGGCACGTCGGTCACAATGGCCCGCTTTTCCCGGAGCAGGGCGTTGAGCAGGGAGGACTTGCCTACGTTCGGCTTGCCGACGATAGCCACTCCCAACCCGTCCCGGTACACCCGGCCTGCCTCGGCACCTTCCAGGAGTTCCACGCAACCGGCCTCCAACGCGGCTAGCTGCCCGGCCAGCGCTTCCAGGCGGGTTTCCGGCACGTCCTCTTCTTCCGGAAAGTCAATGCTGGCCTCAATTTCGGCCAGCACCTGCAATAGAGCTTCCCGCATCGCCCCGATTCTCTCCGACAGTCCACCGCGCAGTTGACCCAGCGCCACCTGGAGACTAGAGCCCGTGCGCGCCCGGATCACGTCCAGGACTGCCTCCGCCTGCACCAGATCCAGCCGCCCGTTCAAGAAGGCCCGCCGCGTAAACTCGCCAGGTCCGGCCAACCTAGCCCCGCAATCCAGCACGATCTTGAGGATCCGCTGCAGGGGCAGAACCCCGCCGTGCCCGTTGATCTCCACCACGTCTTCACGCGTATAGCTCTTCGGGGCCCGCATCACGGAGACCAGTACCTCGTCCACGGTTTCCCCGGTCCCAGGATCCACCGCGTGCCCGTAGTACATCCGGAAACCCGGGCCCGCGCGCCAATCTTTCTCCCCGACCGGCCTGAATACCTGGCCCGCAATCTTTAAGGCGTCAGGTCCGCTGATCCGGATGATCCCGATGCCACCTTCTCCCGGCGGCGTGGCGACGGCTGCGATCGTGTCGTGCAACAACCGTTACCGCACCTACTTTCGGGGGGCGATGATGATCTTGCGGAAAGGCTCTTCTCCTTCACTGAAGGTGTAGATATCGTCCCTTCCCCGCAGCGTCGTGTGGATGATCCGCCGTTCCTGCGAGTTCATCGGTTCCAGGACCACGCTCCGCCCGCGCCGTTTCGCCTTTTCTGCCAGTTTCGTGGCCAGCTTGACCAGTGTATCTTCCCGCTTCTTGCGGTAGCCCTCAACATCCAGAATGATTTTCTTGCGCTCGGCCTGATCCTTGTTCGCGGACAGGTTCAACAGATACTGCAGGGCATTCAAAGTTTCACCCCTTCTGCCGATCAGGATGCCCAAATGCTTGCCTTCCAGGCCGACACTAATCTCTTCGTCCGTCTCCTCCACCACGATGTCCGCTTGCACACCCATTGCAGCGACAACCTGCTCCAGGAAATCCCGGGCCCGGTCAGAAACGGTTTCCTTCAAGACTACGCGCACCCGGGCCGGACGACTCCCCAGCAGACCCAAAAAACCCCTCGATGGCTCCTCAAGAACTTCGATCTCGACACGGTCGCGCGGCACTCCGAGTTGTTTAAGCGCCTCCTCGGCCGCCTCCTCCACGCTTCTTCCGCTTCCTTCGACTGCCTTCACCCTGTACTGCTCCCTCCTTGCTCCGCTTGCCCCTGGCACCAGCTTCCTTCTTCGTTCTGGCCGGGTCGGCTGTCGTCGGTCGCTTTACCGCCGGCAGCTCAGCGGAAGCCTGCGCCCCGGCCTCGGCCACCGCCCCGGAAACAACCCTGGCGGCTTTTTCCCGCTGCTGCTCCATGGCCGACTGGTCAGCGAGGATCTGCTTGTTGATAAAAAACTGCTGAACAATACTTACCAGGTTGAAGGTCACCCAGTAGACCGACAGACCGGCCGGCAGCGTGGCGCTGATCCCGCCGATGAATAGCGGCATCACCGTCAGCATGACCTTCTGCATTTGTTCCTGGCTCGGATTCCCCCCGCCCTTGCTCACCGACATCGTCAGCTTGAACTGGACGAAGGTGGTCACCGCCGCCAATACCGGCAGGATGTACAGCGGATCAGTCTTTTTTAAATCTGCTACCCACAGGAACCCGGCGTGGGCCGGGTTGACATAGTCAAAATTCCAGAGGGCTTGGTACAGGGCGATCATGAACGGCAGCTGCACCAGGAGTAGCAGACACCCCGCCATCGGATTGACCTTCCGCTCCTTGTAGAGTTCCATGATCTTGGTCTGCATCTGCTGCTTATCCTTGCCGTACCGGTCCTGGATGGCCTTGATCTCGGGCTGCAGTTGAGACATCTTGGCCATGGAACGCATCTGAATGCGCGTCAGCGGGTGCAGAAAGATCTTGATCAAGATGGTCAGCAAAACGATCGCTATGCCGTAGCTGGGCAGGCCCACACCGACCGTAATGTGGTACAGCCAGTTGATCAGGGCGGTCATGCCGTCAATTAAAGCTTCAAACAACTCTTAACCCCCAATAAAAGGCTTAAGCCGGATCGTACCCACCCGGCGAAAATGGATGACACCGTAGAACGCGGCGTACCGCTCTCAACCCGCCGCGCATGAGACCGTATTTGCCGATGGCCTGTACGGCATACTCGGAGCACGTGGGGTAGAACCGGCACGTTGACGGAAAAAAAGGTGAAATAGCCACTTGATATCCCTTGATCAACCCGATGGCCAGTTTTTGCGGCCTACTCATTTTTTATGTTTCCCACCAGTTGCAACAAGCTGTCGGTGAGCACCCGGTGATCACACTCCGCGGCCGGGGGCCGCGCCACAATCACATAGTCATATCCCGAAGGAAACGCCTCCGGGTTCAATCGGCAGATTTCCTTCAGCCGGCGCCTTACCCGGTTCCGTACCACGGCGCCCCCCAACTTCCTGCTGACCGTAATGCCAAAACGCCGCCCACCGGTTCCATTGGCCATCCGGTATAGCACCAACAGCCGGTCGGACCTGTATCTCCCGCGGGTAAATACTTGCCGGTAGTCCCGGTTCTTCTTAATGGTGATTATTCCCATTAACCAAGCCACACATCCGTGATCTTCCCGCGCAACAAAAAAGCCCGCCCACCTCAGGCTGTGAGCACCTTTCTCCCTTTTGCGCGCCTGCGCCTGATCACATTCCGCCCAGATCTGGTCCGCATTCGAATCAGGAATCCGTGCAAACGTTTTCTCTTTCTCTTTTTGGGTTGGTAAGTCCGTTTCATCGACTTGCACCTCCGGGCATTTCTGGAAATGATCAGAAGTCACCGTACATTATAATTGATTCTTCCGACTCCAGTCAAGGCGTTGGAACCTCCAGGTCCGTGTCAAGACTTAGTAGGCGATCTCCCAGCCGATTTAATTTGAATTAGACCGTAGACCACCTCGGTGAACTAATCTCTCTTACTATGTGCTTGACCCAGTGTTTTCCGGCGTGCGGTCCTTCAAGGGCGGGCACGTTGGCTTGAAGCCAGGCCTCGGGATCTTTGCCGAAGCGTTTGGGCAGTTGGATTGCCTCGGCTCCGACAGCCTTTTTCAGTAGGTCGAACCGGGGTTCCGAGTGTACCACGTATCTGTCCAGCTCATCATTAGCCCGTACCGCTAACAGGCGTCCCATCCGTTCCGCACCGGCCGGGCTCCAACGCGCCCCAATCCGCTTTGTTCGCCTGGCGATGGTGTGACGGACCTGGCCCTCGATCGCACCTAAACGGTCTCCCTCCGGCAAGGCGGCGATACCTTGCCAGTTAGCCAGGAGATACTCCTTAAGCCGCATGATCCCGTTACGGCGTGCACCCCGGTTGACCCGAATCGCCTGGTCCAAGGCGGAAACTACCGCATCTTGGTTTAGCTCGGCTAACCCTTCGGTGACAGTTTCATAGACGTTGCTGCTGTAACTTAAAGCCTCGGTTAAACGCCGGCGCAGGTGGAAGGGGTCAAGGTGGTAAGTCGCCCCGGGGAACATCTCCAGGCCTTGTTTGATCCACTCGGCGCCGTCCCCACCAATGCGGATCCGCTCTACCCTGCTAAGGTCCCACTTGTGGCCGAAGGCCGCCCCGGTGTCTTCCCAAGCCACCCGGCTGCCCCTGGCGGTGGCCACCGTGTAACGGTTCACCAGTTTCCGGGTCTTTTGTTCCCTGCCCTCGTAGCCGATAAACAGCTTGATCTCACCAAACGCCTTGGGCGACCGCTGCAAGGGTATTACTACACCATCGGCTTCAATGGATAACTCCCGAACCTCCTTGCCGCCTTCAGGGACCACACCGTCTTCAAAGACGGCCTCGCGTAGTGCCTCAGCATCCCGGGCGGCCTTTTCTCCAGCATCCTGAACCTTAGACCAGACGGTCATCCAGTGAATCCCCGGTACTAGAAAACCCATAACCCGGGCCGCGCGCCTGAAGGGCATCTCCGTGCCTAGCTCCAGGATCATACGGGTCATCCGCGGTGTCACCCGTTGGCGTTCAGGGATTCCCAAGGCTTCGTCCAGAAGGAACCGGTACGCGCCGGTCTTCTGGTTACGGTACAGTCGGCGCTTAACCGTAATCTCACCGAAGCTGGTGACCAGGGTCCGCGACCGCTGTCCCACGTTCTTGAGGGCTGGATCCCGCTTGCCGCTTAACTCAAGGTCAATGTGTGCCAGCGCCTCCTCCAGCATTTTGCCGCCTGCCTGTTGAACCAACCGCTGCACCCGCTCTTCCAACTCATCCATATTGCGCACCGACCTGAACACCTCAAAAATTCCCTTAGCCAGAAACAGGACTACCTCAAGCAGAAAGCGAATCTTGAACACCTCACTCCTTTGGCGGGGAGGGCTTCCCCTCAGGGGAAGCCGTTTTGAGGTCTCACTTCTATTTCCGACCTCACATCTCCTAACTTAAACCTTACACTCACAACCTCCTCCTCCCACGTCATTGTTTTTCTCCGGGTGCATTGCGCTCGTTGCTAATCTCTAAAAAATCTGGTATCCTTATATTCTG